>JAAVFI010000013.1 GCA_014800815.1 Bacteroidales bacterium
CGTAGAGCGCGATATCTCTATCAGTGCATACCGAGCATATCGCCGTAAGGCCATGGAAGACCTGCCTGCGAAGGCCGCTCCCATGACCACCTATTTCCTCATCCCCGTATCTTCGCCTCAGAAGCCGCCGCCTAAGGAACGAGGTTCGGGCCCGACTATGGAGGGTCTGGACTTCTACACCTTGGCGGCAGCTGCCCCGCACCCGATGAGCCTCACGGCTCACACCCCGCAGCGAAGAGGAAATTGACGTATTGAGAAAATAGCCGATTCATGGCTGAGACTACGCCCCACGTGCGCAGGAGTATCACACTAACCGCCGAAGTATCCACAGGTATTCCCCCTCCCTACACCGTCTACGTGGTTACCTACGCAGCTTCCCCCTGCAGCTGCCGATTGGACACAAAGAAAGCGGCTGGCGGGAGGTCAGTCGCTTTCTTTGTGAGGATATTTCAAGTCTTGCTTAGAATGCTGCGAGAGCGAGGTCGGTGAGCCATATCCAGAGGGGACAGAAGCCGATGAAGAGGATTACAGATAGGGTCAGTGATGAGGTACCTGTTGCAACGTAGGTGTTGTATTCGTCGGCGATGATGATGCCTGAGAAGGCAGGGGGCAGTGCGGCTGCTACTACGAGCATCTTGAGGTTGAGGGGATCCATGTGGAAGAGGAGGCCGAGGATGAGCACTACTGCGGGCATGATGACCATCTTCATGATAGAGCCGAGTACGGCCTGCCAGTTGAGCTGGAATTTAATGGCCGAGAGGGTGATACCTGCTGAGAATACTGCCATTGAGGCGTTGGCCTTGGCGATAAGGTCGAAGGACGGGCTGAGTTCTTTCGGCCAGGGTATTCCGACGAGTACCCATACTACGGCGAGGATAGGAGCCCATGCCACAGGTTGCTCAAGTGCGTGGAGGACGGGTTTCCATGCGCTCTCTTTCTTGGTGGAGCCGGGGTTCTGCTTCTCAAGGGATGCGTTCATGAGTGAGAGTCCGACAGGGATACCGATAGCGTTAACTACGATACCAACGATTGCTACGACGAGGGCTACGGAAGGACTTGTGCCGAAGATAGGCTCAAGTACAGCGAAGCCGAGGAATCCGATAGTAGGCGAACCGCTGATAAGGGCGGATACTGCGGCATCGGCGCCGGTATTCTTCTTGAAGCAATATTTAAAGACGAAGTAGACGAGCATGAAGCAGGCCATGATGCCTATGGTAGACACGAGGGTAAGCTTGGCGTCGCGTACGAGGTCTTCGCGTGAAGCCTGGACGATGGATACGAAGAGGGCTGCCGGTAATGCGTAGTCGAGCACAACCTTATTGAATTTCTTGGCATCGTCGCCCGTAAAAGCCCCTTTCTTGCCGGAGATGTATCCGGCGAGCATTACTACGATAATCGGGACTATAGCGTATAGAATAACATGTTGTAAGCCCATAGTAATTCAAAATTAGAGGATTAATAGATAAAGTTGAATGGTGGATACGCTACGGGATTATACGGTATAGTCGATAAGCGGAGCGGGGTTGAGGTATCCGATGTGGCCTGATTCCTTGCCGGAGTCAGCAGCGAGCTGTACGTCGATAAGAGTCGGGCGCTTGGAGGCGATAGCAGCTTCGAGAGCTTTCTTGAGGTCGGCAGGATTGTCGACGCGGTAGTTGTCGGCACCGAAGGCTTCTCCGATGAGGTTGTACTGCGCGTTGATATCGAGTGTTGTAGGAGCGGGAGCGTCGCCGCCGGAGGGGTTGACGCCAACGCCGTTGTATATACCGCCGTTGTTGAATATTACAACAGTTACCGGGAGTTTGTAGCGGCAGATAGTTGCGAAGTCCATGCCGGAGAATCCGAAAGCGGAGTCGCCTTCAACTGCCACGACGCTCTTGCCGGTGGCTACAGCGGCACCTACGCACGAACCCATGCCCATACCCATGATTGACCACGAAGCGCAGTCGATACGGTGGCGGGGGAGCGACATGTCCACGCTGTCGCGGGTATCGTCGAGGGTGTTGGCACCTTCGTTTACGAGGATTACGTCGGGGTTGGCTTCGAGGACGGGTTTCACTACCGAGAGGGCGGTCCAGTGTGTCATAGGCACGGTGGAGGCAGCGTCGGCGAGACGGGCGCGGAACTTGGCGTCTTTGGTCTTGCTCTCGGCCTGGAGTGAAGCGAGCCACTGAGGATCGGCGCTCATGGTCTTGCCCTTGAGTCCTGCGAGAATCATGTCGAGCGACTGGCCCATGTCGCCTACTACGGGCGCTGCGATAGGCACGTTGCGGTCGATTTCTTTAGGCTCGACGTCGAGTTGAACGAATTTCACGTCGGGATTCCACTTGCCGCGGCCGAAGGAGAGCATCCAGTTGATGCGGGCGCCGATTACGACTACTACGTCGGCCTGCTCCATGATAGTAGAGCGGCAGCTGAGGGCGCTGTATTCGCCTGCGTCGGGCATAAGGCCTTTTGCCATAGACATGGCGAGGTAAGGAATCTTGTAGGTCTCGACGAGGGCCTTGATTTTATCGTCGACCTGAGCGTAGGCTGCGCCTTTGCCGAGAAGGATTGCGGGGCGCTTGGCCGAGGCGATGAGTTCGACGGCACGGTCGACGGCGCTCTGCGAGGGAGCTACTGTCGAGGCTACGTCGACGGGGGTGTAGTAGAGTTTTTCGGCTTCAGAGGCGTCCATTACTTCGGCGAGTGCGGGAGTTGCCATGTCGATATACACGCCGCCGGGACGGCCGCTAACGGCAGCTCGGTAGGCGCGGGCAACGGCCTGAGGGATGTCTTTTGCGTGAGAGCAACGGAAGGCTGCCTTGACGTAGGGACGGGCTGCGTTGAGCTGGTCAAGCTGCTCGTAAGTGCCCATGTCCATGTCGACCATCTGAGGGTCGGAGGCACCCGAAATCTGAATCATCGGGTAGCAGTTGACGGTGGCGTTGGTGGTGGCGGTGAGGCCGTTGAGGAAGCCGAGTGAAGATACGGTGAGGAGAACGCCGGGCTGCTTGGTGAGGTAGCCGTGGGTAGCGGCTGCCATACCGGCCTGCTGCTCGAATCGGAAGCCGTAGTAGTTCATGCCTACTTTCTGCATGGCGTAGGCAACTTCTGTCACGGGGATGCCAACGAGGCCGTAGACGTCGTTAAGGCCGAGGCGGTGCAGGGATTCTGCAAGGATATACATACCGGTGACCTGCTCCGGGAATTTTGGAGCCTGTGCAGTGCCGGTAGTTGTAGCTGTGGTTGATGCCATAATAAGGTGTGTAGTTTAAAGAGTTTGATTTGGATGTTGTAGAGGTCAAACCGGAGCGGAGAGACGTGCTCGTGAGGGCTGTCGCTCCGCCTCGGTTTGTGGATATACGGTGCTTTTACTTGGATGCTGTGTCTGCAGCGGGTTTGGGCATGGGAGCGGTGGTACCGTTTGCCTTGAATGCTGCAATCTGGTCGGCAGTATATCCGAGAGAGGTAAGGATTTCGTCGGTGTTGCCGCCGAGATCAGGAGCAGGACCGTAGGTAGGAGTATAGTTCGAGAAGGTGAACGGGCAACCTACCGTAACGAATTCGCCGATTTCGCCGCCCTGGTTGATGCGGACGAGGGTATTGCCGTCGTAGAGGCTTTCGTCGGTCATCATTTCCTTGGTAGAGAGCACAGGGCCTACAGGCACGCCTGCCTTGCCGAGGATGTCGGTGACTTCATATTTAGTCTTGTCGGCAGTCCACTGGCCGATGCGTTCGTAGATAGCCTGCTTGTTGCGGTCGCGGGCGTCGGCGGTGTTGAAGTCGGGGTTTGTGAGCCAGTCGGTGAAGCCTGTTGCCTGGCAGAAGAGCTCGAAGTCTTTGGCACCGCGCTGGAGCACGATGTACACGAAGTTGTTGGCATCAACCTCAGAGTCGTAGCCACCGGCAGGTTTACACTTGTATGTCCAGCCGAGTACGCCGCCGCCTTCGATGTTTCCTGAACGAGGAACGCAGTCGCCGAACTTGCCGTTGGGGTACTGAGGGAACTGAGTGAGGTATCCGATCTTGTCGAGGGTGAGCTGGTCGCGGGTCTTGATACGGCAGAGGTTAAGACATGCGTTGTGCATCGACTGATATACGTATACGCCTTCGCCGGTGTGTTCGCGCTGTACGAGAGCAGCGAGGAGGCCTATGAGGAGGTGCATACCTGTATTAGAGTCGCCGAGGGCCGCACCCGACTGGGTAGGAATGTTGTACTGGCCGTCGTACCAGCCTGTAGTAGAGGCGGCGGCAGCTGTTACCTGTGCGATAGGCTCGTAAGCCTTAAGGTCTTTGTACTTCGAAGAAACGGGGAAGCCCTTGATAGTACCGTAGATACAGCGGGGATTGAGAGCGTGTACGGCCTCCCAGGAGAATCCGAGTTTATCCATAGCACCCGGGTGGAGGTTTTCAACGAAGATATCGCATTCTTTGATCAGCTTGGTAAGAATTTCCTTGCCGTCGGGAGTCTTTGCATCGAGAGTGATAGACTTTTTGTCGGAGTTGAGCTGAAGGAAGTAGTACGAAGGCAGGTCGGGGTTGAACTGAAGTTCTTTACGGGTTGCGTCGCCTACACCGGGACGTTCGATTTTGATAACATCAGCGCCAAGCCAGGCGAGCATCTGTGTACATGAAGGGCCTGACTGAACTTCTGTAAAGTCGACCACCTTGATTCCTTGTAGAGGAGCGTAGTTCATACGAATTTTGGTTTAAAGGTTGTGTTTATGTTAGTTTTCGTTCACGTCTCGGGGCAAACGGTGCCGGTGTTTTCGAATTGGAACACATCAATAAAACGTGTGGCCGCTTAAAAGGTTCAGAAAGAGCGTCCGCGGGAGTAGGGGCGGAGTTTATAGTATTAACAAATTATTAATTATCATTAAAATCATTTAACAAATTGGGGGGGGGTAATTGCAAAATTATATTTAATTTTGCGTCAGCGTTCGTATATGCGCGCACGAATATGATAGCACAACTATATACATCAATGCAAGAAATTGCCTCTCAATAAGTTACCAAAGGTACAACACCAATTGAAATACAATAAACAATCAATATTCATAGTTCTCTAATCTTAATTAATAGATGAAAAAATTATTACTCACACTTTTCGTGTTCGTGTGCTTCGGCATGGCGAGTGCGTGGGCAGCGACTGCGACGTTCTCAATGCCCGAGCTCGGCAAGGACATAAAGAATGGTACTGTAGTCGGACCATTGAGCATCTCGCCTATCTCAATTGAGTTTGCTAAGGGTGATAACAAATCAACTCTGGCGGCTTGGTATAATAGCGGAAAAGAAATCAGATTATATGGAGGTAATACAATGACCTTCGAAGTCGCTGAAGGATACCGTATAACTAATATTAATTTCACCACAACTTCTATTTTTGTTAGTGGTGCTAAAGCAGATTGCGGTAGCTTTAGTGCAACTAATAAAACGTGGAGTGATGCCAATGGTGTCTCTAAGGTTGTGATAACAAATGGAGGTACTTCTGGAAATACTAAGATTACCGAAATCGAAGTGACCTATAAATCAGACTTGAAAACAGTAGAAAACGTGACTGTTACACCTACTGACCTCAAGGTTGGAGATAAAGGTACATTCGATATCGAAGCTCCCGAAGACTTCTTGAGCGATGTAAACCTGACTTTCACTCAGACAACATCTAACGCTGTTGTTGTAGACGCCGAAGGTAATTATGAGGCTGTCGGTGTCGGTACCGACGAAATTACTCTCAGCTGGGAAGACGGCGCCGTATACGAAGCCGGTGAATATACATTTACCGTAAAAGCTCTCCCTGCCGTTAAACTCGAGGTAACTCCTGAGTTCTCGGCCGTATCTGTATCTAGCGGCGAATATGGTAAATTTACCTTAGTATCTCCTGAAAACTTCTTCGAAGGTATCGGCGAATACACCGTAGAGTCTGACAATGAAGATGTACTTCTGGTAGATGGCCTTGAATTTGTTGCAGGTCTTCCCGGTACAGCTACTGTAACTATCTCATGGGAAGAGGGCGACTACTATCTCAGTGGAGAAGCAAGTTTTGAGGTGAATGTTCAGAAGCTTCCCCTTGCGCTTAACTTTGACGGTAAGACTTATAATGTAGGTCTTCTCGAAGGTGCTCCTGCTCTCAATATCCCCGCAGGTGTGGAATACACCATCGAATCTGACAATACTTCCGTTGCGGCTCTTTCGCCTATCGATAACAAGGCTCTCTGGCTTCTCTCTCAGGGTACTGCAAATATCACAGTGAACACTGCAGAAACAGAAATGTATGGAGCTGCTACTGCCACTTACACTCTGAATGTACTCCCCGGAGAGGGTGCTGAAAAGAAAGTTACTTTTAACTTTACTACAGAAGATGCTTATGGCATGACAATGCGATCGGGCTCGAGCAGTGATTATGAAGAAGATAATCGCGAGTTTGTCGAAGATGTCGTAACTATGCTGGTTCAGAAAAATGGAGGAAATGGATGCCGTCTCTGGACAGGTCCTCAGCTTCGTATAATGAACCATGCGATTGTATCTTTCTCAGCACCTGAAGGATATGAAATTCAAACAGTTACATTTAATGTAGAGTCCAACAATCTAAGCACCGTGCAGGGAGTTAAAAACGGACAGGCATCAAAATTTACTACTTTTGACTTTACCGCAACCTCAAGAATCTTGACTATTGATGTAGTTTATACTCATCTCCTCTCAGAGCCTTCCGACCTCACCTTCAACAAGGAAGATCGTAAGGCAATTGCCGGCCAGACTGTAGTATTCCCTGCAGCTACCGCGTCGGCAGAGAATGTGAACTATATCGCTACCGACGCCGAGGGCAATGTTACTGAGGTGATTGTTGACGAAAACGGTTATATCTCGTTCGCTGCCGACGAAGCCGGTGAATATACCCTCACAGCTTACCACGAAGCAGAGGGCGAACTTCCCTGCGGTATCGCTCAGACAACTGTAAAGGTTGAGGAATTCGAGCAGCCTGCCGCTTACTATCTCGTAGGTCACTTCTTCGACCGCTACTACGATGTGAACACCCCCTGTGTGTTCGAATATGACGAAAACGAGAATGTCTACACTCTGAAAGATATCCTCATCGGTGGTACTGAAGAAGAAGGCGACTACGGCTATATCGTGGTGACCAATTGCTCCAACATCGACTCTATGGGCAGCACAACAGAGAAAGTGCGTCGCCGCGCTATGGCTCACGCTACAGACTGGGCTAACTTCAACGAAGGCTATGTATATCACGCAGCAGGTACTACTCACGCTGCCGACGTAACTTCGGGTGAGCACTTTGTGCCCTTCACCGTAGAGCCCGGTACCTACGACTTCACACTCGACGCTACCGATGCTACCGCTCCCGTGATTACCACCACTCCCGCCGACCTTACTACCGGTGTTGAAAATATCGGTGTAGAGGCAGGCGCAGAGGTTGAATACTACGACCTCACAGGCCGCAAGGTGGCTAATCCTGCTGCCGGTGTCTACATCCGCGTAGAGGGTGGTGAGGCCCGTAAGGTAGCTCTCTAACAATATAGGAGGGCCTTGCGGCCTCTCCGACAGCATCGGTCGTTACGGCCGATAAAGAGAACATAGAAAATGAGGCGCTTCGGCGCCCGGCTTCCGCGACCGCCGAGAGGCTCTCGCGGAAGTTTTTTATTTTGCGTTTATCTTTTTTTTCTATAACTTTGCATCGCATAATTAAATAAGTGCATATAAATATGGATACTGATATTGACTGGTCGACGCTCCCGTTCGGCTATTTCCGTACGGACTACAATGTTCGTTGCTACTTCCGCGACGGCAAGTGGGGTCCTATAGAAGAAACACAGTCGGAGACTGTAGAAATCCACATGGCGGCAACTTGCCTCCACTATAGTCAGGAAATATTCGAAGGCCTTAAGGCTTTCAGGGGTGCCGACGGCAAAATACGTATATTCCGTCTCCGCGACAATGCACTCCGTATGCAGGAGTCGGCCAAGGGCATTCTCATGGAGCCTGTACCCGTAGAAATTTTCGAGGAGATGTGTATCCGCGCGGTTAAGCTCAACGAGCGTTTCGTGCCCCCCTACGGCAGCGGTGCTTCGCTCTATATCCGCCCTGTGGAGATAGGTATGTCGCCCCGCATCGGCGTGAAGGAAGCCGACGAATACCTCTTTATGGTAATGGTTACTCCTGTGGGACCGTACTTCAAGGGCGGATTCAAGAACACCAATATCTGCATAATGCGCGACTACGACCGCGTGGCACCCCGTGGTACTGGACGCTGGAAGGTGGGCGGCAACTATGCGGCGTCGATGGGCGCGGGCAAGAAGGCTCACGACCTCGGCTACTCGGCTGTGCTCTATCTCGACCCGAAGGAGAAGAAGTATCTGGACGAATGCGGCCCGGCAAACTTCTACGCTATCAAGGACGGTAAGTATATCACTCCGAAGTCTGATTCGATTCTTCCTTCGATCACCAATATGAGCCTTATGACTCTGGCCCGCGAAATGGGTATGGAGGTTGAGGAGCGCCATATCACTGTGGATGAGCTTGCGGAGATATCGGAGGCTGCTGCCTGCGGTACGGCTGCCGTGTGCTCGCCTATCGGTGAAATCGACGACCTCGACACGGGTGTTAAGTATGTGGTGTCGAAGGACGGCAAGCCCGGCCCTGTGACTACTGAATTTGTGCGCCGCCTCGACGCTATCCGCGCCGGCGAGGAGCCCGATGTTCACGGCTGGATAACTATCGTGGAATGATCTGGCAAGACATTATAGCAAATATATATCCCGCGGGCCGAAAGGTCAGCGGGATTTTGCTTACACACAGCCGCGCGGTGGCCGAGGAGGCACTGGCTATAGCGCACCGTCGTGGTCTCGCGCTTTCTGATGAGGAAATCGAGGATGCGGCCATGCTGCACGATATCGGTATAATACGCACCAATGCGCCCGGAATAGGCTGCTACGGCGCTGCGCCGTATATGTGTCACGGGGTGATAGGTGCCGATATGCTTCGCGCGCTGGGAGCCCCCGAGAAGTATGCGCGTGTGGCGGAGCGTCACACGGGTGCGGGTCTGCTACCCGAGGAGATTGCGGCGGCGCATCTGCCCCTGCCTGCCGACCGCTCTTATATGCCCGAGAGCGTGCTTGAGCGCCTTATATGCTATGCCGACTGTTTCTACAGCAAGGGGGCGTATATGGGACGCAAGTCGCTTGAACGCGTGAGGGCGTCAATGGCGAAGTTCGGGCCGGGTGTGGCCGAACGTTTTGAGGAACTGCACAAGGAATTCGGGGAGGAGTAATACCTGAATTAAATCGGACGTACCGGGGTGCGTCCCTACATTTATTGCTTGGAGCGGGCGTTCATGATTATTGCGGCGTAGGCTACGGAGAGTACGAAAAGTCCCTGAGCGCCGATGAGGCCCACGAAGCCGCCGAGTCCGAACCAAGACATAAGGAATGCTATGCTGAGGTAGTAGGCGCTGTAGGGCAGCCTGCGTATGCAGAGGTAGAGGATGAGGAAGAACAGGCAGTGTATGAAGAGGCCTATCCAGCCTATGTTGATGAAAATCTGTACGGGGATGACTTCGACCGCCGTGGCCACTTCTTCCGATTGGGTGATGTCGCTATAATAGTCGTTGGTGATGATGTAGCGTGTAATCTTTGTCTTCTGGGGATGCAGGAAGCCGAGGCCTGTGAGGGTGCGTCCTTCATCAATCATCAGGTCGACTTTAGGTAGAATCTGCGCCATACGTCCTGAGCCGAATTCGGCGATATCTTCGTCGTCGACGGCCTCGGAGAGCTCGAAGAACTGGTCGACAGACGACTTGATGCGCAGTGAGGAGGTGACGGTGAGCTCGTCGCGGGTCATGGGCAGATAGCTGTCCAGAATGTATACGCCCACTCCCAAGACCATGCTGAGTATGATGTACTTAATGGTGCGGAGTGTGGAGCCCTGGAAAAATATCCAGAAGAAAATAAAGCCTGTGATTATGGTGAATGTACGCGTAGCCATGAGGGCCACAATAAATACTACCCATTGCCACGGGCGCAGGCGATAGTATCTGATAGCGGGCAGGGCTGCGAGGATCACGAAGTAAAATCCGGGAGGATACTTTCGCATCATGCTACCGAGGGGCAGGTGGTAGAGGGAGTAGAAGGTGCTTGAGACGTTGTCACCCCAGATGTGAGTGGCCGGAAGGAAGATGTTGCCGGGCAGGATGAAGCCGTCGCTGATGTAGAAAAAGAGGATGATGAATACGTAGGGCATGAGCCGACGGAAAAACTCGCGGATGTCGAAGTCATGTCCGGCGAAACAGGCGACGGGTACTATGATATAGAGTATGCCGAAGTAGTTGCGCATGGTGTAGATCTGTATGCGCATCGACTCGAGGGAGAAGGAGGCGAGGACGAAGAGGGCGGCGATGTAGAGGAGGATGAAGAAGAATGTCTTGCGCAGCAGAGGCGTCTTGCGGTAGACTACCCACAGCAGGCATGAGAGGCCCAGGGCAATGTCGGAGGGCCAGGGTTTCATGGTTGTGGTGGGGTCGGTGAGGCCGTATCCTCCGAAGAAGATTGTGAGCTGGAAGATGAGGGCGTAGCGGTCGTTTTTCCACGCTTTAAGCCAGAATATAGGGAAGAAAACGAGGATAGGGTAGAAGTGGAGGCCGAGTGCCGCCATGCACAGCAGATAGAGCAGGGGAGTGTACCACTCTTTCTTGGCGATGTCGATATACGGACGAGCCGACGCACCCGAGGGTGTGCCGGCTTGTGCCGCGGGAGCTTCTTTTACTCCCGGTCTATAGTTTATAAGCTCGAGGCTCATCTGCTGAAAAGATGCGGATTATTTGCCGGATTTTTTCTGTCCGTAGCCGTAGGTTTTCTTGGTAGCGGTACCGTTGATCACGAGCGAGAGTTTCTTCAGGCGCTGGTGTTCGTATATATCGTTGATCTGATTGAGGTCGTTGAGCGAAGTATAGTTCGCGCGGCAGACGTAAATTGCGGCGTCGGCAATGCGGTCGAGCGTGAATGTGTCGCTTACGAGGCCGATAGGAGCGGTGTCGACAATGATGTAGTCGTAGCGCTGACGGAGTTCCTGGAAGAGTTCGTCGACCTTGTGGCTGATGAGGAGCTCGGCGGGGTTGGGTGGCACGGGACCTGCCACGATGAGGTCGAGGTTCTTCACGCCGGGCATGGGCTCGATAATCTGGCCGATAGATACGCTCGACGACGAGAGATACTGTGTGAGGCCGAAGCGCGGGTGCACGTTGAGGTAGTTGGCAAGCTGGGGGTTGCGGATATCCATGCCTACGAGGAGCACGCGCTTCTCGGTGAGGGCGAGCGAGGCTGCAAGGTTGATAGAGATGAACGACTTGCCTTCGCCCGACGATGTGGAGGTGAGTAGCACAACTTTATCGCGCGGGTCGTTGAGAATGAAGAGGAGGTTGCTGCGCATGAGTCGGAAGAGCTCTGCCGTAGCCGAGGTGTCGTCGGAAGCAACCACGAGTCGGCGGCCGGAGTTGTCGATGCACATCTCGCCGACGATAGGCACGTCGGTGATGCGCTCGACTTCGGCGCGGGTCTCGAAGCGATTGTGGATGAGGCGGCGTATGTAGAGCCATACCGGCGGGATGAGGAGGCCGAAGAAGAGGGCGATGAGCATAATCATCTTTTTGCCCATGCCGAGGGGGTCGCTGAGGGTGTAGGCCTCGTCGATGAGGATGCCTTTGGGGATAGAGTTGGCGAGGAGGAGCGATACTTCTTCGCGACGGCGGAGCAGGAACATGAAGAGCTGCTGCTTGACCGACTGCTGGCGCATGAGGTCGAGGTACTCGCGCTCGTGTACGGGGAGCTCGGAGAGCGAACCTTGTGTCGACGCCATTTCTTTGGAGAGGTCGCGGACGCTCACCTTGGATGTCTCGAGGGCGCGGTCGAGCGATGTGCCGATGTTGCCGCGCATCATGTCGAGTTGCTCGGAAATCTGCACGAGCGAGGCATTGTCGGGCTTGGCGCTCTGCAGCATCTCCGAACGCTTGAGCACGAGCTCGTTGTAGGCTTCGATAGCGCGTTGCAGGCCTTCGTTGGGGAGAGTGGAGGGAATGAGTGCGTAGGCATTGCGGGGCTCTCTGATGAAGTCGCGGGTGAGGGCTATCACCTCTTCCTGAGTCCTTGCTTCGAGCAGGGCTTCTTCGAGGCGTGCTTTCTTCTCGGTGTTGTACTTCGTGTCTACCACGAGGTCGACAATGCCGTAGCGCTGCTTGTAGTCCTGAATATTGCTTTCAGACTGGCTGAGCTCGTTGGCGAGGATATCGAGACGGCTGTCGATAAATTCGGCTGAAAGTTCGTTCTGCGATTTTTTCTCGGCTACTCCGCGCTCATTGTATTTCTTGATTATCTCGTTGAGGATAGCCTTGCCGTAGAGCGGGTTGGTGGTGTTGATGCTCAGAGAGATAACGTTGCTTCGCTTGGATGCGATCTCGGTGTTTACCGATTCGTCGAGGCCTTCGGCAGCCTGGTCGTAGCCGAATACGGCTATCGACATTTTCACGCTTTCGCCTTCTGGGTAGCTGTTGGTCTTGGCGAAGGTGAATTTACCGAGAGGGGTGTCGAGGGTGTAGGGGAGTGTTACTTTCTTTGCCTTCGCTACGATATCGCGCTTCATCTTGGCGTCGATATCGGCCTGTCCCTTTTCGTTTACCTTGACCTTGAATGTGATGCCACGCTCGAGGGTGTCGAGCAATCCGGCCTGAGGCACTACCTCGAGCTGATGATTGGGGTAGGCTATTTCACTTACAAAGGGATTTTTGTGGTAGATGTATGAGATGTTCAAGCCGAGGTCGCGCGCCACATTTTTGTAGAGCGAGTGCGACGAAACGATGAAAATTTCATCGTCGACATAGCCCTGCGAACCGAAGAGCGCGCCCAGCGAGCCCATACCGCCCGCAGCACCTTCGTCTTCGGTGGAGATGAGGAGGTTGGCCTTCACCGCATATTCCTGCTGACGTACCGAGACGTAGAAGAATGCAATAGCGAGGCATACGAAGACCGAAATGGCAAAGAGATACCACTTCGATATGTACTGTTTGACAAGAGCTGCGATGTCGATAAAATCGGAGTTGTTCTTAGCCATGATGAATTATTTGACAGTAAGGGCGATGACGAGAGATGCGATGACAGAAGCGGCGCTCACTATGGTGGAGATTACGGAGAGCTTGAAGGCGTTGTTCTGATTGTATTTAGAGTTTGCCTGACGGATGTTGTTGGGGGCAACGTACACGTAGTCGTTCTGCTGCAGATAGTAGTAGGGCGAAGTGAGTAGGTCCGACGAGTTGAGGTCGAGGTGGGCGTATTTGCGCTCGCCGTTTTCTTCGCGGATTATGAGTACATTGGAGCGTTCGCCAAACTCGGTGAGGTCGCCTGCGGCGGCGAGGGCGTCGAGGATGCTTATGCGGTTGCCATCAACTTTGATGCGCTGGGGAGTCTTGACTTCGCCGGCCACGGTGACTATGAAGTTGACGAGCTGCACGGTGACTACGGGGTCTTTTACCTGCTCCCCGATTTTAGAGGTGAGGAGTTCTTTCACCTGATCGGTTGTGAGGCCGGCAACGTGTATGGTGCCCAATACGGGGAAGTCGATGTCGCCCTTGGGATTGACGATATAGGTCTGCATACGCGGAGCTACGCTCGACGTAATCATATCGCGGCTTGTGGGGTTGACATAGGGAAGATTGTAGGCAGCTGTGGCAGCGGGGCTTGCCGACGAAACGAAAATGGCGAGCTCGTCGTCGGGCTGAATTTCAGGAGTATAGTTGCTCTGAGGAAGAGTCGATTCTTTGACCTCTGCTATATCGGTGAAGTATGGTAGCACAGTCTTCGATGATGAGCAGGAGGCAAGTCCCCCGGCCAAAACAAGAGCAAGTGCGAGTGATTTTAAATTCATGATCGGTTTGTGTTAACACGTTTTGCTTATTGAAGAACGTATGTGCTGTGCCGTTTAGTATGTGAAATGTGAAAAAATGCTACCAACGGTATGTAAAACCTGCCTTATCTATCTCCGCGCGTATGGGCGGGTTGAGTTTGTAAAGCGAAATTTCACCCGAAGTTATCTGCGGATACCGTGCTGTGAGGGCCTTGTATATTCTGTAGACTACGTTTTCGAGGAGCTTGGAGGTAATGCTCATCTGCTCCTGTATGATAGCTGTGACTTCGGCGTAATTTATGGTGTGGGCGAGGTCGTCGTCTGCCATTGCATCGGCGCAAGGGAAGGCGAGATTTACGTTCACCTCAAAATAATTACCCACGACGTTTTCCTGAGGGTCAACGCCGTGGTGTGCATAAATTTTGAGATTCTGTATGTCGATATAGCCGATTAGCGGCCGGGAGTTATTCATTATCAGTCGATTGGTCTATCGGTTGGAGAGTATGGCTCAGTGACGTTTCTGCCGTCCTTTGCCTTTTTTCTTGCCCGGTTTCTCGTAGGCTGCCTGAGAGCGTCCCATGGGCTTTGAGGCTTTGAGGGTGTCGAGGCTGCGGGGCGGATTCTTTTCGTCGACGATTACGAAGTCGAGCTGCTTGCGCTGGAGGTCGGCGCGTGCAACCTGAACTTTCACCTTGTCGCCGAGGCGATAGCGGTTGTTGTACTTGCGGCCGATGAGGCAGTAGTTCTTTTCGTCGAAATCGTAGAAGTCGTCGGCGAGGTCGCGCATGGGCACGAGGCCCTCGCACTTGTTGTCGTCGAGCTCGATATAGAGGCCCCACTCGGTGACGCCTGAAATCACGCCGTCGAACACTTCGCCGAGGTGGTCGCCCATGTATTCAACCTGCTTGTACTTGATAGAGGCGCGCTCGGCGTTGGCTGCGAGCTGCTCGCGCTCCGATGAATGCTTGCACTCTTCCTCGAGCTTGTCGAGCGATACGGTGCGTCCGCCGGCGAGATATTTCTCGAGCAGACGGTGAACCATCATATCGGGGTAGCGGCGGATAGGAGAGGTGAAGTGGGTGTAGTAGTCGAAGCCGAGACCGTAGTGGCCTACGTTTTCGGTAGAATATACAGCCTTTGCCATAGAGCGGATGGCGAGTGTGGCCAGGAGATTTTCTTCGCCCTTGCCTTTGACATCGGCAAGCATCTTGTTGATAGAGCGGTTGATATCTTTTGCTTCGCCTTCGGTCTTGAGCTTGTAGCCGAATGTGCGTGCGAGAGCGGCGAGGTTGGAGAGGCGCTCAGCGTCGGGCACGTCGTGGATACGGTAGACGAATGCTTTGGCTTTCTTGCGCTTGGGCACAATGCCGATAGCCTCGGCTACGGCCTTGTTGGCAAGAAGCATGAATTCTTCGATGAGTTTGTTGGCGTCTTTTGATTCTTTGAAGAATACCGATACGGGATGACCCTTCTCGTCGATGTCGAAGCGTACTTCGACGCGGTCGAAGTCTACCGAGCCGTTCTCGTAGCGGTTCTTGCGGAGAACTTTTGCGAACTTGTCGAGCGTGAGGATTTCCTCTGCAAAGTCGCCCTTGCCTGTCTCGATTACTTCCTGGGCTTCTTCGTAGGTGAAGCGGCGGTCGCTGCGGATTACGGTGCGGGCTATGCGGGAGTCGACGATTTTGCCGTTCTTGTCCATTTCGAAGATTACCGAGAAGGTGAGCTTGTCTTCGTCGGGAC
This sequence comes from Bacteroidales bacterium, assembly GCA_014800815.1. Lineage (GTDB taxonomy): Bacteria > Bacteroidota > Bacteroidia > Bacteroidales > Muribaculaceae > CAG-873. Next base: position 15,622 of record JAAVFI010000013.1, read on the forward strand.
GGAGCGAGCAGATGCCATTTGAGAGGTGTTCGGGGAGCATGGGCACCACGCGGTCTACGAGGTAGACGCTTGTGGCACGTTCTTCGGCTTCTTTGTCGATGATGCTGCCGGGGCGTACGTAGTGGGTAACGTCGGCGATGTGTACGCCGATTTCGTAGTTGCCGTTGGGCAGCTTGCGGATCGAGAGTGCGTCGTCGAAGTCCTTTGCGTCGCGGGGATCGATGGTGAATGTGGTGACTCCGCGCATGTCTTCGCGGCGTGCAACTTCTTCGTCGGTAATGCCTGCGCCGATTTTGTCGGCGGCTTTTTCCACGGCTTCGGGATACTTGTAGGGCAGGCCGAATTCCGCGAGGATAGCGTGCATCTCTGCCTTGTTCTCGCCGGTCTTGCCGAGGATGTCGACTACCTCTCCCTGAGGATTGTTGGCGTCGTCGGGCCAGTTGGTGATGCGGACGATTGCCTTGTCGCCGGTCTTGCCGCCTTTAAGTTTGGCTTTGGGGATGTAGATGTCTGTAGCCAGGTACTTGGAGTCGGTAATGAGGTAGGCGAAATACTTGTCGACCTTGAGTGTGCCGATGAAAGTCTGCGCTTTCTTTTCCAGGATTTTGATTACCTTGGCCTCGGGCTCGCGACCTTTGACGCGTGCAGCGATGCTCACCTCCACCTTGTCGCCGTTGAGGGCGTGCATGGAGTTGCGCTCGGCTACGAAAATTTCTTCGCCGTCGCCGTCGGTGATAACGCTGTTCTTGCCGTTTGAGCGGCGCGAGAATACGCCGGTAGCGGTCACAGTTCGGCTGGGAGTCTTGTACTTGCCGGGAGCTGTTTCAATTATCACGCCGTCGAATGCGAGCTCGGCCAGATACATTGCTACCGCTTTCTGTCCGGCGGGAGTGCTTTGGCCAATGGCGGCCGAAACCTGCCTGTAATTGTAAGTGCCGCCCGTCTGAGCGGCTATATATGTGTCGACAGCGCTTTTAATCTGGGCTGCCTTACGGCTTGATTTTGATATTTTAGACATACCGGTGTGTTGAATCGTGAGTGATGTTAGTTGATGAGACCGGAGGACGTGAAATCGCCCCGGATATATTATATAGTATAACAATCCGGGGCGGTGAAGGGTTTATGCGTCGATGTTGGCGTATGTAGCGTTAGATTCGATGAAGTCGCGGCGGGGAGCCACATCTTCGCCCATAAGCATGGAGAATATACGGTCGGCTTCTACGGCGTCGCTGATCTGCACTTGCTTGAGGATGCGGTGCTCGGGCGACATTGTCGTGTAGCGGAGCTCGTCGTCCGACATCTCACCGAGACCTTTGTAGCGCTGTACTGAGGTGCGCTCGCCGTATTTCTCGATGAACTGCTGTACCTGCATATCGTTCCAGCAGTATTCCTCGTTTTTGCCGAGCTTGCACTTGTACAGAGGGGGCGATGCGAGGTAGAGGTAGCCCTGCTCGATGAGCGGACGCATGCAGCGGAAGAAGAAGGTCATCAGAAGGGTGGCGATGTGGGCGCCGTCGACGTCGGCATCGGTCATGATGATAACCTTGTGGTAGGCGAGTTTGCTCAGGTTGGGAGCATCCTTATCTTCTTCAGTACCGATAGTTACGCGGAGTGCCTTGTAGAGATTGGAGATTTCCTGGCTCTCGAATATGCGGTGCTCGATAGCTTTCTCCACGTTGAGAATCTTACCGCGGAGGGGGAGTACGGCCTGGAAGCGGCGGTCGCGCGCCTGCTTGGCTGTACCGCCTGCGGAGTCACCTTCGACGAGGAATATCTCGCAGTCTTCGGCAGTGCGGCTCGAGCAGTCGGTGAGCTTGCCGGGGAGGCCTCCACCAACGAGGGGAGTCTTGCGCATCACTTCCTGACGGGCGCGGAGGGCTGCAGTGCGGGCACGAGCGGCGAGAATCACCTTCTCGACGATAGTCTTTGCCTGCTGGGGATGCTCTTCGAGGTAGTTGCCGAGGGCTTCGCTTACGGCTACCTGTACGGCACCCATCACCTCGTTGTTGCCGAGCTTGGTCTTGGTCTGGCCTTCGAACTGAGGCTCCATGACCTTGACAGAGATAACGGCGGTAAGGCCGTCGCGGAAGTCGTCGCTTGCGATTTCTACCTTGGCGTTCTTGAGGAGGCCGTTTTCGTCGGCATACTTCTTGAGTGTGCTTGTGAGGCCGCGGCGGAAGCCGGTGAGGTGAGTACCACCTTCGATAGTGTTGATGTTGTTTACGAAGGAGTAGATGTTCTCGTTAGAGGAGGTATTGTAAGTGAAGGCCACTTCGATAGGTACTCCTGCACGCTCGGTGTTGAGGTCGATCACATCGTTGATGAGGGGCTCCTTGTTGGCGTCGATATACTCAACGAATTCCTTGAGTCCTTCGCGCGAGTAGAAGGTCTCGGTGCGGGGCTTGCCTTCGGCGTCGAGCTCGCGCATGTCGGTGAGGTGGAGAGTGATACCGGCGTTGAGGAATGCGAGGTCGCGGAGGCGGTTGGCAAGTGTGGAGTAGTTGTAGACGGTGGTTGTGAAGATGCTGCCGTCGGGTTTGAAAGTGACGGTGGTACCGGTGTGGTCGCTTTCGCCTACGATTTCGAGAGCGCTTGTGGGCTTGCCGCAGCTGTACTCCTGAGCGTAGATTTTGCCGTTTCGGCGAACTTCGGCGCGGAGATAGGTAGAGAGAGCGTTTACACATGAGACACCCACACCGTGGAGACCGCCTGATACCTTGTAGTTGCTCTTGTCGAACTTACCGCCGGCATGGAGTACGGTGAGGACGACTTCGAGGGCGCTCTTGTGCTCTTTTTCGTGCATATCCACGGGGATACCGCGGCCGTCGTCTTCTACAGTGATTGAGTTGTCTTCGTTTATCGTTACCTTGATATCCTTGGCGTATCCTGCCAGGGCTTCGTCTATGGAGTTGTCCACCACCTCATAGACAAGGTGATGAAGACCTTTTTCGGAAATATCGCCGATGTACATCGCCGGGCGCTTGCGGACTGCTTCGAGTCCCTCGAGCACCTGAATGTTACTGGCGCTGTATTCCTCTTGATTTTCAGCCATATACTGATGTATTATTATTGAATGTTTTGTATCGCTGTTTTAAGCATACAAAGATAGTGATTTTTTGTCGAACGGCAAAAAATTACGGATAAGTTTTAGCGCATCAGGAATGCGATGTGTCCGGGGATATCGCCTGTTTTTGCGGTCCACTTGAGAGTGCCCTCGGGGCTGTAGCAGCGGAGCTCGCCCGACGATACGTAGTTGCGTGCGTCGGTGATGAAGATATCGCCGTTAGAGGGCTGTACGGCAACGCAGTAGGGTGCCATGATAGAAGCCTGAGTGCCGTCGGTGATGAAGTCGTCGCCTTTGGCTGCGGTGCGGGTGTCGACGGTTCCGTAGATGTTTGTCGAGTTCCACGATTCGTCGTAGACGGTGGCGTAGTAGTAGAGTTTGTCGCCGCTGATTGTGAAGTTTGTACAGGGGATGTCGAGGGCAATGGGGCTGCCGAATTCGGCTTTGCCTTCTTTGGGGAGCTTGTAGAGGTTGGAGGGGATGTCGTAGTAGTTGCCGCGCGAGCTTACCCAGAGGTTGCCCTCGTTGTCGGCGCGGAGGTGGTGCATGTTCACGTCCACTTCGATGCTGCCGGTCATGGTGAAGCTGTCGAGACTTACTACAGATATAGTGCGGTCGTAGTTAGGAGCCTGGAACTGGCCTGAGTTGGCTACGTAGAGCTTGCCGTCGGCAATTACAATTTCTTCGGGCTGAAGGCCTACCGAAACGCTGCCGGTGATAGTGCCGGTGGTGGTGTCGAAGCGTACTACGGAGCCGCAGTCGCCTGTTCCGCCCACGAATGAGCTTACGTATGCGTTGCCCTTGTCGTCGAATGCGATGTTGCGGCACGAGGGAATGTCGACGTGACCCATAGACTTGCATGTGGCGGCATCGAGGATTTCCACCTTGTTCGAGCCGGTGACTACTATGAAGAGTTTGTTGCCGTCAATGGCTATATCGTTGCCGGTATCGCCCAGTTCGAGCACGGCGTTGGGGTTGCGTTCGGGATAGAGGTTGCGGATGTACTCGGCAGTGGCGTAGTCGAAGAAGTCGATAGTGCACTTGTTTGCGCCCATATTGCCTTCGTTCATTACATATACGCCGGCTACGGGGCCGGCGGTATCGGGAGTTGCACCTTCTACGGGTTCACGTTCAGCCGAAATCACCACGGGGTCGTCGTTGTGGCATGCTGTGAGGGCAGCCATAGCTGCGATAATAAAGAAGCGGTTCAGTTTCATCATTTTAAAAGGGTTGAAATCGGGTGCAAAATTAGCAAAAAAATCATTGTGCGGCAAATGCTTACTTTTGAACATCTTTTAGTAATTTTGCAGACTGAACCAAAACATACGCTATGAAAATTGCAGTATTCGATGATGCCCGTATACGTGCCGAGCTTTTGCCTCTTACTTATACACGGCCTATAGCAAGCATCCGCGTGGGCATCGACACTATATATGAAAAATGGCAGGCTTTCGTGCCCGGTGAATATTCGCACCGCCCCGGCACCGACTACCTCGCCGAGATATTCAAGGAAGATGCTGAGGCCGAGCTGTTTATAGCCGGCCACGTCATACCCGACGCTGCGCTTGCCGCTGCAGTGGCCTCGCTGGGCGAAAACGCCGCGCTTAAAGCGGGCGACACAGTCATAGCATATCGCGGTGCGGGTAGTGATATAGTTGAGTATCAGAGAGAAATCAAAGCCGTAGAGCATCTCTATGATATATTCCTGCACAACGGTGATGCCCTAAAAGACGATTTTGCCCGTATCACGGCAGGCCGTAAGTCGGCACCAGTCAGTGCTACAAATGTAGTAATCGGCGACCCCTCCCTCATATTTATAGAAGAAGGGGCGAAGGTCGAAGGTGCTTTCCTCAATACCAACGCCGGACCTATCTACGCCGGAGAGAATGCCGAGATTATGGAAGGCTCAATGCTTCGCGGTCCTATTGCTCTCTGCGAGCATGCCGTGGTGAACATGGGCTCGAAGATTTACGGCGCCACAACCCTCGGACCGTGGTGCAAAGTGGGCGGCGAGCTCAACAATGTGGTGATGCAGTCCTACTCCAATAAGGCTCACGACGGTTTCCTCGGCAATGCCGTGATAGGCAGCTGGTGCAATATCGGAGCCGGCGCCGTGGCGTCTAACCTCAAGAATGACTATACTCCTATCAAACTGTGGAATTATCCTGCCGGACGCTTCCTCCGCACCGGTCTGCAGTTCTGCGGTCTGATAATGGGCGACCACTCGAAGGCGGGTATCAACACCATGTTCAATACCGCTACGGTGCTTGGAGTTGGCGTGAATATCCACGGTTCGGGCTTCCCGCGCAATTTCGTGGCCTCGTTCAGCGAGGGCTCGACGGCGGGGTACAGCGACGTGTCCATGACAAAATTCTTCGACATTGCCTCGCGCATGATGAGCCGTCGCGGAGTAGAGCTCACCGAGGCCGACAAGCGTATGTTCTACGCCATTCGCGAGGCCGCAGAATCGTTCAAGTGATTATTGCATTGCACATTCACTATTATTTCGTAACTTTGCAGGTGCCAAACCGCCCGTGCGGGTGGGGCGCCAACTAATCATACAGCCTATGCTATTGTCGATGACAGGCTTTGGAAAAGCCACAGCAGAAACCGCGGCGAAGAAAATCACCGTGGAAATAAAATCACTGAACTCCAAGCAGCTGGACCTCAATGTCCGCTTGCCGCTGTCTTTCCGCGAGCAGGAACTTGAGCTGCGTTCGGCAGTCGCTACCGTGCTCGAGCGCGGTAAGGTAGACGTGTACGTCTCCTCTGAGAATACACAAGGCAGTAATGCCGGTCTTACTGCGAGCCTCAACGTGGAGGCGCTTGCAGCTTACCGTCGCCAGATATCCGAAGCGTCGGCCGCGATAGGTATTCCCGAACCGGCCGACTGGTACTCCGTTCTCCTCCGTTTCCCCGATACTATCCATGCCGAAACCGCCGAAAGTGTCGGCGAGGAAGAGGCTCTCGCGCTCAAGGAAGCCACCAAGGGTGCCGTTGAGGCCCTCATGGCACACCGCCGTGCCGAAGGCGAGGCTCTCGAGCGCTTCTTTGCTGAGCGAATCGAGGCTATATCCGTTCTCCTGGCGAGTGTCGCTCCCTACGAGGCCGAGCGCATAGAGAAAATACGCCAGCGCATGTCCGACGGCCTTGCCAAAATCCCCGTGGCTGAATACGACAAGGGTCGCCTTGAGCAGGAGATGATATTCTATATCGAAAAGCTCGATGTGAACGAGGAGAAGCAGCGCCTTGCACGACACCTGGCTTACTTCATCGAAACGATGAACGCTCCCAAGCCCGGTCAGGGCAAGAAGCTCGGCTTCATAGCTCAGGAAATGGGTCGCGAAATCAACACCCTCGGTTCCAAGAGCAATCACGCCGAAATGCAGGCTATCGTGGTACGCATGAAAGACCTCCTCGAGCAGATTAAAGAGCAGGTGCTCAATGTGATGTAAGTTCGCACGAGAGTGCAGAAAATATAACCCGGCACAACACTCCGCATTGGCGAGGGTCTGTGCCGGGTTTTATTATGTCCTGACTCGTGGGCGTGGCTTTCAGATGATGTAAGCCACTTCTTTGAATGCGTATTGGCGTCCGTTGGAGAGGGTGAGGATTCCGTCGAGGGCTACGTCGGTGATACGGGCGGTGAAGGTGCCGTCGGCGTCGCGGAACGGATTTGTGCCGTCGGTCCACATCAGGCGACTCATATACTCGGATTTGAGAGCCGCAGGGTTAGGCGAGGCGAAGTAGCGTGCGGCGTAGTCGGCCATTCGCGAGGTCACGTCGGTGAGGAATTGAGTGAGGTCGGTGGTTGCGCCGCCATTGTGCAGGATTATAGAGGTGGGATTGGGTGCGTCGGAGAGGAATTCCGTCTGATTCACGTTGATGCCCACGCCAGCTATTGCGCGCTCGATATTCCGGCCGGCGAGTTTGTTCTCGATGAGGATTCCGCAGACTTTTTCGAGGCCGATGTATATGTCGTTGGGCCACTTGATGGTGGTACGGATGCCTTCAGGCAGTCGGCTGTCGATAGCGTCGGCTATAGCGAGCGACACTATCATCGAGAGCTCGAACTGCCTTGCCGCCTCAAGGCTTGTCGGGCGGAAAAGCATTGAGAATGTGAGGTTCTTGCCAGGCTCGGCTTCCCATGAGTTGCCTCGCTGACCGCGGCCTGCCGTCTGCGTGTGTGTGGCTATCACGGTGCAGTCGGCGGCATCGGTGAGGCCGTTGAGAACGCTGTTGGTCGACGTGCAGGAGTCGAGGATAGTAATGTCGGGTTTCATTCAGATATCTCGAGTGTGCGGCTGTCGTCGTCGTTGACGCGGATGCGCACTGTCACGGTATCGGAGGGGAGGGCGGGAGCCACGCGTTCGGGCCATTCGAGGAGGCAGAGTGCGCCGGAGTCGAAGTAGTCTTCGATGCCGATTTCGAGTGCTTCTTCGAGCGACTCGATGCGGTAGAAATCAAAATGATAGATGAGTTCTGCCGTTGTGTCGGAGCGGTATTCGTTTACGAGCGCGAATGTGGGGCTTGCAGTCTCCTCGGGGTCAACGCCGAGAGCCTTGCAGAGTTCGTTGATGAAAGTTGTCTTTCCGGCTCCCATGTCGCCGTAGAAAGCGAATACGGTGTTGTCGCCCATGAGGCCGGCAAATTCGCGTGCTGCTTCGGGGAGCGCTTCGAGGGTAGGTATCTGTATGGTTTTCATTATCTTATGCTTTAGGGGTTAGACTTATCAGGGGCACGAGCATTTCTTCCATAGATATGCCTCCGTGCTGGAATGTTCCTGTATAGTATTGTACGTAGTGGTTGTAGTTGTTGGGGTAGGCGAAGAAGTCGTCGCGAGCGGCAAAGATATATGTTGTCGACACGTTTGGGCTGGGGAGGCCGTAGCGCGCCGGAGTCTTGATTTCATATACCTGCTTGGCGTTGTATGCGAGGTTCTTGCCGAGCTTGTAGCGGAGGTTGGTGTTGGTGTTTTTGTCGCCAACGACCTTTATGGGGTTCTCCACACGCACGGTGCCGTGGTCGGTGGTGAGGATTATCTTGTAGCCTTTGGCTGCTATGCGGCGGAAGATTTCGAGTGCCGACGAGTGGCGGAACCACGACTCGGTGAGGGAACGGTAGGCGGCGTTGGTGGACGCGAGTTCGCGTATCATCTTCGACTCGGTTCGGGCATGCGAGAGCATGTCGATGAAGTTGAAGATAATCACGTTGAGGTCGTTCTGCTCGAACGCATTGAAGTCGCGCAGGAGCTTCTCGCCGCCGGCGGTGTCGTTGATTTTGGTGTAGGAGAAGCGGCAGTTGCGGCGGTAGCGCTCAAACTGTGTGGCGATGAGCGGTGACTCGTTGATGTTCTTGCCTTCTTCCGAATCTTCGTCGACCCACAGTTCGGGGAACATTTTCTCTATCTGTGCCGGCATGAGACCCGAGAATATGGCGTTGCGCGCATACTGGGTAGCGGTGGGGAGAATGGTGGTGTAGAGTTCTTCCTCGAAGTTGAAGTGCTCGGCGAGTATGGGCTTGATAGTGCGCCACTGGTCGAGGCGGAAGTTGTCGATGAGAATGAAGAATACTTTCTCACCGGCATCAAGCAGCGGGAAGACTCTCTCGGGGAAGATGCGTTGGCTCATGAGGGGACGCTCAGAGCCGTTGAGCCACCCTTCGTAGTTGCGCTTTACCCACTTGAAGAACTCTGCATTTGCCTCTTTCTTCTGCGTCTCGAGGAGTTCGCCCATGTTTGTATCGGCCTGAGCAAGTTCCATTTCGCGGAATACGAGACGATCGTAGAGGTCGTACCACGCGGCTATGCTGTCGGCATTGTTGATGAGTGTGCCGAGCTCGCCGAATTCCTGGCGGTAGTCGCTGGTAGCTTTCTCCGACACGAGGCGGTCGGAGTGCAGATGCTTCTTAATGGCGATGAGTATCTGGTTGGGGTTGACAGGCTTGATGAGGTAGTCGGCGATTTTGCTGCCGACGGCCTGATCCATGATATTCTCTTCCTCGCTCTTGGTAATCATTATCACCGGGGTGTGAGGCAGTCGCTGCTTGATGAGCGCGAGAGTCTCAAGGCCGGTAAGGCCCGGCATGTTCTCGTCGAGGATGATGAGGTCGAAGGGCTCGGCCACGGCCATGTCGAAAGCGTCGCGGCCGTTGTTGGCCGTAATAACGTCGTAGCCCTTGTTACGGAGGAAAAGTAAATGCGGCTTCAGAAGGTCTATTTCATCGTCGGCCCAGAGGATTCGTTGCTGGCTTGTCATACCGCAAAGTTACAAAGAAAGGTGCGTATCTGCAAGTAAAAAAACGGTCAGCCGCGAGACTGACCGTTGTGAGTATGGGTAGGGTGTGATTTTATCAGAACTTGTATTGTACGCCAAGCTGCATGCGTATTTCGGGAGTGAGGCTGCTTGTCCATTGGTCTATCGGACCGTAGAGAGCCAGCAGCTGCGGCTCAAGGAAAATGCCTACTCGTGATGAGACTCTGAAATTGCCCTTGAGACCCGCACGGACACCGAAGGTTGCGTGGGCATCACCACCGTCGAACTTTGAACTACCCACGAGTAAACCGCCGAATGCTTCAAGGTCGAAGATGCGATAGGGGTTGTAGCCGGCCATTGCGGTGGATATGCTCGTAAGATAATCACAGCCAATGGTTTCTCGATTGTAGCCCGAGAATGCGGTCCTTTCAAGGTTAAGACGCAGAGCCGAAAGGGGCGTGAATTGTCTGCCGATGCCAATGAAACCATCGTATACTTTATCACGCTCAAAGCGCAGACGAAGGCCGGCGCCGCCGCCAACCATTAGGAACCATGGGTGTGAATTGTCAAACTGAGCGTCTTGTCCTTTGTGGAGACGGGTGTAGTCGCCGATAGTATAGCGGAGTCCGAGATCAGCGGTGAGCAGGGGACGACGGCCGATGCCGAAAGAAGTCGTGAAACTTTCGCTGAAGACCGATACTTGAGGATGGATGAAGATGCCCCAGTTGTCGGAGATGCGTACAAGACCCATGAGACCGGCCTGGGCTCCAAAGTGTACCTTGGATACTTCCTGAATTTTGGCGCCTGATACACCCAAATTCAAAAACATCTGAAACGGAGCCCTTGGACGATATCCGCTTAATGCATTGTTAAGATTAAGAACATAATCCAACGATGCCATAGCTGCTCCTAAATCATTGAAACCGCCATGTAGTTTTTTAATGAAACTTGTAGATACCTGAAGACCCGATGTGGATGAGAACATTTTGCCGGCAAAAATATTCGCGTGAGGATTTTTTACGTTCAAATTGCTGGTAAGGAATGTGAATCCACCACCGCCAACACCTGCAAATATATTGTCCTCACCCGACTGGAAGAAGTTGGTGGCACCTGCCTTGCGATATTTGCCGGTGAGGATGCGGTAGCCTACACCTATATTAAAAGCGAGATTGGTGTACATGCGCTCCCAGGGATAGGCGGAATTGTATTTACGACCGGCGAGCATGTTGAGCTCGGGCTCCATGAAGAGGTAGTAGGTGGGGCCTACGTTGAAGCGCATCTGAAGCGAAGCGGCAGCTCCGTAGTTGTAGCTGTGGTGTCTGTTCTGTCGGACAAGCTGATATACAAGACCTGCACCGCCGATGAGTTCGAACACGCGGTCGGGGTCGTAGCCGTAGAGCAGTGCTGAGAGATTGACCATATAGTCGGCGCGAAGGGAACCGTACCATGCGTTGGACACTCCTGAGTTGACTGAGTGACGACCGCCTACACCTGTAAGACGGATACCGTGCACGGGGGTAAACCAACCGCCGATGTGTCCGCCGAGTTTGAAGCCGAGGCGCATCTTGTCCGACACTTCGTTGCTGATAATCGAGGTTCCGCCATTGAGGCCTATGTATAAGTTATTGCCGAGGCCTTTCTTACCTTCCGGAAACGCGGGGTTGCCGAGAGGCTTCTGGAGCACGTGCTCAAGGCCGTTGAAGCCCGATGATTCGCGTCCCTTGATATCCACAGAAGTCTTTTTTGCAAAAGCAGCCGTGGATGAACCTACGAGAAGTGCGACCGCAATTGCAAGACGTGCAGTAATGGATTTTATATTGTTATTGTTCATCTTCTGAATAAGTTGTGTCGTTATCTTCCAATAGGTCTATTACGTCGCCGTCGATTTTGGCAACTTCTCTCAGCGAGGGGTCGAGTGCGAAAGCATTCTCGAGATATACGGTAGCCTCCATGTATTTGTCAAGACGGTTTGCGGCAACGGCTTTTACGTATTGCTCAACGGCAGAATCACCGAGCTTCTGAGCCTTCTCCCAGGCGTGGTTGTTGTTTTTCGAAGCGAGGAGTACGAGTACTTCGTTGAGGGGCGAATCGGCATTGATTTCTTCGAGGACATCCATATATCTGCCGTTCTGAGCGGCTGCATATATCTTGGCCTTGTGAGTCTCGGGGGTGTCGGGAAGAGTGGAGAGGATAGAGTCGGCACGTGAGTAGTGCATGGCCTCCATGCTTGCGATACCCATGTTGAGACGGGTTGACTCGGGGAGGCGTGTCCACCGCTTGGGGTCTGTGAAGAAGGGTTCAAGCAGCTCCGAGGCGTCTTCGCCGCGGTTAATTATAATCTCCGAGAGGTCGGTGGCGGCAGCGATGAAGTCGGGGTGCGAAGCCATGGCCTGACGCAGGATTTTCTCGCGTTCGTCACCTTCCTTCTTCGAGTAGAGGCGGTAGTACTGGTACTTGGTGAGGCCTGCGGGGTTGGCACTGTATAGTTCGGCGATTTCCTCGTCGGTGAGCGGACGGTAAATCGACGACTTTATGTGGTAGTTTACGCGGCGAAGGCGTGGGAGGTACTTTTCGGCAAGAAGCGTTTTGTAGAAAGGAAGGCGCTTCATGTACACCGACTGAATGTCCGGATTGGAGTAACGGTTGATATTCTTCTGGACTTTATCAGCTTCATCGTTGAGGCCGTCGGCTCGCAGAAGGGCCACCACATCTTCCCATGTAGCTACTTCTGCATGCGACGATACTTCGGCATTGCGGCGTAGAGAGGGATCTACACTCGAGAGCACGGTCTCAAGAGCCGATTTCATACGGGCGTCAGCAAGGGTCTGATTAAGTTCTCTACTACCATCGGGAGATGCGAAACCATTGATTGAGAAGCTCTTAAGCGACATGTCCGGACTCTTCTCTATAGTCTTGAATTCAGCAATAAGTGTGCCGAGCTCTGCGGCATTGTTGCCGAGAGAGAGATCAAGCTTTGACTTGCCTACGGGGAATACGAGGATGACTTCACCCTGGGTGTCGCGGAGTTCGACCTCGGGAGTGGGGATGAAGCGTTCTTCTGAGAGAGGCACAGCAGTGACTGAGTATGAGAGGAAACGCAGAGGATTTACCGTACCGCGCGCTATCTCGAAGGTGTCGGTGTACATCACACGGTTGTAGTTCTCAAGCGATGTGAGGATTATGCCCATGAAGTCGTCCTTGGGATTCTCAACATAAAGCGAGTCGAGGATATATACCGTGCCCTTCTCTGCTTTGTTTACTGCCTGCTTGATTTCCTGGTATGGAGTGAGGGGGTCTACGTCCTTGTTCCAGTCGTCCATACGCTCCTGGGTAGCGGCGTAGCGCCATCCGTCGTAGACGATAGGATGCAGATAGAAGAGGTGTTTGCGGGTAACGTTGTAGATTGCCGGTTGGATGATTGCGCGCACGTCGGAGCGGTTCATCTTGTTGGGAATCTTTACTTTAGTCTTGAATCGCAGCATGTTGCCGTCGAGGTCGAGGTCGGTAGGCTCTGCCGACATCGTAGTTTTGCCGCCCTTTGCGGTGATGACAATTTCGTTGAGGGCGTTTGACTGAGGCATTAGCTGCACGTCGATTACGTGGCGGTCTCTTACGCTTTCGGTGTGGTCTTCGGCAGTCATGAAGCAGAATATGAGGTCGGCTTCGGAGTCCACGGTGATATTGTAGCGGCCGTCTTCGCCGGTGATAGCTATGAGTCGCTGGGTGGCACCGTCGAGAATCGAGGCTCCGGGAGCAGGCTCGTTGGAACCTTTGAGCGTTACAGAGCCGCTGACATTTATTTTTCGCGCATCAACAGACACTGCAGCGAGCACTGCAAGTATTGTGAGCAGAAGTTTTCTTTTAATCATAGAGCGATATTATAATAGGTTCTGCTGTATCATTTAAATATGTAGCCGAATGAAACTGCGGCTCGTATCGGCGCGGGCATTTTCTTGCTGAAGTTGCGCTTCTCGGGTACGCGAAGCGGGTCGGTGTATTCTATACCGGACATCGACACGAGGCCTACACCAAGCTCGAACTCGACATTCCAGTGTCGGCTGAGGACGAGTGCGTAGCCGTAGCTGATACCTGCGGCAACGGCGTCACCTTTGTAGTAGCGGTAGTTCCACTCGATAGAGTAAGAACCGGCTGTTGCACTGAGGGCGATGAAGTGCTTCGCCATAGGGCGGTTGAACCAGTAGCGGACTTCGGGCTCGACACGGTAGTTGGCCAGTCGGTAGCCTTTGATATCGGTCTGCATGGGGTTGCACGACACTCCGAGCTGGGCCGTAATCTTTCGGCTGAGACGGGCTTCGAGCGTGAGATTCGGTGAGAGAATCAAATACTCGAGGGCGTTGGTCTTCAATGCAACGCGCTGAGCTGATGCGTCTTGAAAAGAAATAATGGAGAGTACGAAAACAAGACCTAAAAGAATCCCTCGACTCCTTAAAGTAGTTAAAATTTGCATTAACCTATTATTATTAATTTATCTGAATTGTCCTGTTAGTAAACGACGGCGCAAAATTACACAAATAAATGGAATTTTCATAATTTTATGACAAGGAAAATGTACAAAAACTTTGCTTCGGGCACACATTTTTTATCGACTATCGTTCAGTATGTTGTCTCTGATATACTGTGGTGTGGATTGGTTCTATAGACTATTTATTTACACTTGACAGCGGAAAATCACTAACTTTGTGCCCGAAAAATAAGTGATACATGTCAATTTCCAAGCGTATTACAGGTCATCTGTCATTGTTGGGTGCTAATGCCTGCTGGGGCCTTATGGCTCCTGTAGCCAAACTCGTGATGAGTGCCGGGGTAATAGCTCCGCTCGTACTCACCGACTGCCGCATCTTCGGCGCAGCCGTCCTCTTTTGGATGCTGTCGTTCTTCCGCCCTGCCGAGCATGTTCCGGGTGCCGACCTCCTGCGGCTTGCGGGCGCCGGATTTCTTGCTATAGTTTTCAATCAGGGCTGCTATATCTTTGGAGTGGGATATACGTCGCCGGGTGAGGCTTCTATCATTACCACCACCATGCCTATGTGGGTGATGCTGCTCGCGCGAATCATACTCGGCACCCCCGTTACGTGGAAGAAAGCTCTCGGCATAGCGCTTGGGGCGACGGGCGCGGCCACGCTCGTGCTGTCGTCGGGAGTAGGCGCATCGCGCGGCGGCAACCCTGTGTTGGGCGACTTGCTCGTGCTCACGGCACAGCTCTCGTATGCGCTCTATCTGACTCTGTACAAGAACTTTCTTGCAAAGTATTCTCTTGTGACCATGATGAAGTGGATGTTTACCTTCGCGGCTGTTGCCGTCTTCCCCTTCTCGGTACGCACGCTTGCGTCGACGGAGTGGAGTACGGTGACTCCGACACTGGCTCTCGGTGTGGCCTATGTGGTGGTTATGGGCACATTCGTGGCATATATGCTGATGATGACGGGCCAGAAAGCCCTGCCGCCGACGGTGGTGGGTATGTACAACTATTTCCAGCCAGTAGTCGCCGGATGCGTCGGCCTCTGGCTGGGGCTCGACGTGTTTACTCCGCTCAAGGCCGTGGCCGTGTTCTTAATCTTCTCGGGTGTATATCTTGTTACGTCCTCGAAAGCGCCCGAGACTGCATGATGATTGTCGCTTTCCGCCAAAAAATTGGGCTAAATAGATACGCTTCGGCACGCCCCTCGAAAAAAATGTGTATCTTTGCACTCTGCACAAATATCGGTGCAGCAATTCAGATTTTACGCAATGCTTATTACTGACTCTCTGGCCACTTTCGGCCGCTATTGCCTGTTTATGAAGCGTGTGTTTTCGGTGCCTGACAAAATGTCGGAATTCGGAAAACGCACCATACAGGAGGTGTCGAAGCTCGGCATCGACTCAATTCCGCTTGTTCTCATCATATCGGTGTTTATAGGCGCTGTCATCGCTATACAGATGCAGCTCAATATCGCCTCGCCGCTGATTCCCGCCTATTCGGTGGGTCTCGCCACGCGCGATATCGTCCTTCTCGAGTTCTCGAACTCTATACTCTGCCTTATCCTTGCCGGCAAGGTGGGCTCCAACATCGCATCCGAAATAGGTACGATGAGGGTTACGGAGCAGATCGACGCTCTTGAAATCATGGGTATCAATTCGGCCAACCTCCTGGTTCTGCCCAAGATAGTTGCCCTCGTATTGTTCATGCCTATTCTCGTGATACTCTGTATAGGTACCTCGCTCGTCGGCGGCTGGCTTGTGGCCGTGTTTACCGACCTTATCACGGTGTCGAAATATGTATATGGCCTTCAGGCATTCTTCGTAGAGTGGTACGTATGGTATGGCCTCATCAAGTCTCTTGTCTTTGCATACATCATCGCTTCTACGGCATCGTTCTACGGCTACTACGTGAAGGGGGGCGCCCTCGACGTGGGTAAGGCAAGTACTAACGGCGTGGTGGCCAGCAGTATTCTCGTTCTCTTTTTCGACGTTGTCCTCACAAAACTCCTTCTGCAATGATAGAGGTTAAGAATCTTACAAAATCGTTCGACGGGCGTACGGTGCTCGATAATATCGACGCTACTTTCTATACCGGTAAGACCAACCTTATAATCGGTCAGAGCGGTTCGGGCAAAACCGTGCTTATGAAGTCGCTTGTGGGTCTGCACACTCCCGAGAAAGGTCAGATACTTTTCGATGGACGCGACCTGCTCTCAATGTCTGCTGCCGATGTCAAGGAATTGCGCAAGGAAATAGGTATGCTCTTCCAGGGTTCTGCGCTGTTCGACTCCGAGACTGTGCTCGGCAATGTCGAATTTCCGCTGAAGATGTTTACCGACAAGAGCCGCGAGGAAATCCGCGAGAGAGCGCTTTTCTGCCTCGAGCGCGTCAACCTCAAGGGTGCCGAGAAGAAATATCCCTCTGAAATCTCGGGCGGTATGCAGAAACGTGTGGCTATCGCACGCGCCATTGCTCTGAATCCGAAATACCTCTTCTGCGATGAGCCGAACTCCGGCCTCGACCCCAAGACGTCGATAGTAATCGATGAACTCTTGCGCGATATCACCCATGAATACAATATCACTACCGTAATCAACACCCACGATATGAACAGTGTGCTCGGTATCGGTGAAAATATTATTTTCATCAATAAGGGACACCGTGAGTGGGTGGGCGATATGACGCAGATTTACAATACCGCCAATGAGGCTCTCAACAGTTTCGTATTCGCTACACGTCTTTTTCAGGAAGTGCGCGAGTACGTGGCCGAACATGGCACTATCCAGCAGCGGAAATGAGATTTGCCGACATCAAGGGACACGACGATATAAAGCGTCGCTTGCGCGAGCTTGTGGATAACGACAGAATCCCGCACGCTCTTCTCCTCGAAGGTCCTCCGGGGGCGGCTAAGTTTGCACTTGCCAGAGCTTTTACCAAATATCTGCATTGCACCGACCGCACTCCCGACGGCGACAGCTGCGGCAAATGCCCCTCGTGTCTCCAGCACGATACGTTCAATCATATCGACACGATATATTCGTTCCCGGTGGTGAAGAAGAACTCCAAGCCGACGATATCCGACGACTATGCTTCTCTCTTCCACGACTTCCTCAACGAATATCCCTATATGGACTTCGAGCACTGGCTCGAAGCGCTCGACAATATCAATGCTCAGCCTAAAATCTTTGTTGAGGAAGGTCAGGAGTTGCTCCGCCGTCTTACCTACAAGGCGCGTCAGTCGCGCTTCAAAGTGGTGCTTCTGTGGCTCCCCGAGCGTATGAACGAAGATACGGCCAACAAGCTCCTGAAACTTGTCGAGGAGCCCTTCGGCGATACTATCTTCCTCATGGTTAGCAACAACCCGCGCGGAATTCTACCTACCATATACTCGCGCACGCAGCGTATCGGCATCTGCCGCTACTCTGATGCCGAGGTCGAGGAGATTCTTCAGGAGTCGGGCATCGCGCCCGAGGCCGCTCACGACGCATCTCTGATAGCGGGCGGCGACGTGAACGAGGCTCTCAAACTTGCCAATGTCTCGGAAGAACGTCTGCGCTATTTTCAGCTCTTTGTCGACCTTATGCGCAAGGCCTACGCACGAAAAGTGGGCGAACTGAGGCAGTGGAGCGTGGATGTCGCAGGCCTTGGCCGCGAACCCGCAATGCAGTTTATCGACTACTGCTCGCGCCTGATCCGTGAGAGCTTCCTCATGCACCTCAACGACCCGCGTCTGCTCACGCTCAACAAGGCCGAGCTGGCGTTCACTATCAAATTTTTCCCCTTCATCAACGAGAAAAATGTCGAGGATATGGCAACGCTTTTCGATGATGCGCGTCGCGATATCGCCGGCAATGCCAATGGTAAAATAGTATTTTTTGACCTCGCTGTGAGGGTGATAATGCTTATTCGACGTAAATAAATGACAGAAGACTCTTTCCTCCGGTCTGTTGCTGCCTATTATACTTCGGGTGTGCCGGGTCGACCCGCGCTCGAATCGCTCGTGTTCGTCCTCCCGAACAAACGAAGCGCGATGTTCCTCAAGAAACATATCCGCGAGGAACTCTCCGCGGGTGTGGCCATGATGCCGCGGTTCATGACTATTCGCACCTTTCTGAGTATATTCGCCCGCTATTCCGAGGCGCCTCAGAATGAGTTGCTGTTTATTCTATACACCGCTTACCGAAAGGTGATGGAGCGCAGAGGCCGTATTGAGACCGTGCGCGAGTTCGACTCGTTTATTTTCTGGGGCGATATGATGCTTTCGGATTTCGACGATATCGACCGCTCGCTGGTAAATGCCGACGATTTATATCGCAATCTTAAGAATCTCAAGGAGATACAGGCCGACTATCTCGATGAAGAACAGAAAGATGTGATTCGGCGTGTGTGGGGCGAAAGCCGTATTACAGCCGATGCGTCGGAGTTCTGGATGCACCTTTCCGAGGGCGACGATGCTCCAATGGCCACTAAATTCGTGTATCTCTGGGAGATAATGGCCGATGTCTACCACGAATTTCACCGCAGTCTCGAAGAAAAGAAACTTGCCTCGGCAGGCGCGCAGTATCGCTCGGCTCTCGAGGCTGTGAAAGCTATCGGGCCCGACGAGGTAGACCGCGATACCCACTATGTGTTCGTCGGATTCAACGACCTCAGCACCGCCGAAACTCTCATCTTCGAGCGTCTGCGCAAGTTGGGCAATGCTTCATTCTTCTGGGATACCGCACCTCTTGCTCTCATCGAAAGTGCTCCATCGACAGCCCTTGCCCGCCCGCTGAGGCGCCTGCGCTCGTTGGCTGTAAACTTCCCCATGCCCGACGGCTACGAAGTGCCTGATGGTGCTTTCTCTGCCTCGACGGTCATCACATCCGTGCCGTCGAATATAGGGCAGGCAAAGGCGATAAATCCCGTGCTGACCGATTGGGTTGAGAAAAAATATATTGATTCGGCCGACCCGCTCAATACTGCGGTGATTCTGCCTGACCAGGGCCTGCTGCTGCCTACGCTCCTCTCCATACCTGCCGATGTTGAGAAAATCAATATCTCAATGGGTCTTCCTTACCGCACTACCACTTTTGCGTCGTTGCTGCACTCTATCATAAGCATGCAGCTGAGAGCGAGAAAGTTGCGCGGTACCACCCACTACTTCTACGAAGATGTCAATGCCATACTCGCGCATCCGCATATCAGGATTATCGCGGCGGAGGCTGCCGATGCGCTGGCTCTGAAAGTTTCCGACGAGAAGCTGTATAATATCCCCGTTGCTGAAATAGCGTCGGTAGCGCCGGCCCTTATGCCCGTTTTCAATCCTGTAAGGGATATGAGTTCGGTGGCCGAGGTGGCTCAATACCTTATATCTATGCTCAACTGGATTGAGGAATCGCTGCCTGAAAAGGATGCGTACTCTGAAAACGGATTCGAGAAGCAGGCTATCGCATATTTCCGCTCTGAAGTACAGTCGCTTTCCACACTCGTGGAGGCTTACGGTGTGACGATGACGGACCACACATTCCTGCATCTTTTCGAGCGAATTTTCAATGCTCGCGGCCTGACGGTAAACGGCACTCCTCTCGCAGGTATGCAGTTGCTCGGCGTGCTTGAGACTCGAGCGCTCGACTTCGACAATATCATTATCCTGTCGATGAACGAGCGTATATTCCCGCGCCGGCAGTACACCAAGACTATGATTCCCAATACACTCAGAGCCGGATTCGGGCTGCCCGATTTCGAGAGCCTTGAGTGGACCTACGCTTATTGCTTCTATCGCCTCATGGCCCGTGCCAAGAGGGTGCATCTTTTCTACGATTCGCGTACCGACGGACTTTCGAGCGGCGAGAAATCGCGCTACATCTCGCAGATGCTGTATCTCATGCCCAAACTCAATGTGCATGAGAATTCAGTAACTTATATCTCCGAGCCTGACAAGAACGTCGGCGTGTCGATAGCCAAGACTCCTGATGTTATGGCTCTGCTCGACCGCTTCCGTGCGGGCGGCGACAGGCGTTTCTCGGCGACGGCTTTCAAGACGTACAAGAAATGTCCTCTGCGCTTCTATCTCGAATATGTGCGCCGCATGAGAGGGTCCGACGACCTCGTGGATTATATCTCGGCGGCCGAATTCGGTACGGTGGTGCATAATACGGTGCAGAAGCTGTATTCCGAGTACAAGAACTGCCTCATCGATAGCGCTGTATTTGACTCGTGGCTTGATAAGAGCAACGATGCCGTGGAGCGCGCGGCACGCGATATGATTGTGGCTGAACGATATCCGAAGGCCGACCCTGCTACGGTGGAGATTTCGGCGGAGGCCAAACTGGCTGCCGATCTCGTGGCGAATATTGCAAGAGCCGACTTGCTTGCCGAAAAGAAATTCTATTGCGCCGACGGTGCCGACTTTACCTTTATAGCCAATGAGTATCCGGCAGACGGCTCGTGGCAGATCGACGATGACCTGAGTATACGATTCTATATGTCGATCGACCGTGTAGACCGCATGAATGCCGCTTCGATGCGTCTTGTCGACTATAAGACGGGCGCCGATGAGATTGCGGTGGGGTCGATAGAAGAATTGTTCGACCCTGATTCGCACAACAAAGACGGTATCTTTCAGCTTCTTACATATTGCGAGGCCTATCTGTCTATCAAGGACGGCGATGTCAAGCTCATGCCTGTGCTTCACCCCATGCGCAGCCTTTCGTCGGGAGCGGAACTTAGTCCGCTTGTTATAGCGAAGGAGGAGCTGTGGGATTACAGCACTGTGCGGGCTGAATTTCAAAAGCATTTCCGCAATTTCGTGAAGGAAATTTTCAACGAGGAAGTGCCTTTCAGTCAGTGCGAAGACGATAAGAACTGTAAGTTCTGCCCGTTCCTTACTCTTTGCGGACGTACTCCTTCCGATTATTGACCTCGCTATGGCCGGTATCTACGTGCATGTTCCTTTCTGTCGGGCCAAGTGCGCCTACTGCGACTTCTATTCGATCGCGGCGGAGAAATTTATGGAACCGTACTCTCTGGCTGTCGGCGAGGAGTGGAAGGCTCGCAGAGCCGAACTCGGCGGCCAGGGTATAAACACGATATATTTCGGCGGCGGCACACCCTCATCGCTACCTCGGCAGTTGTTTCTGAACATCGCGCGACTCTTTCCGCTCGATAGGGTAGAGGAGTTTACTATCGAGGTAAATCCCGAGGATGTCAATCCCGCGTCGGTCAGCTTGTGGCGCGAAGCGGGAGTAAATCGTGTAAGTATGGGCGTGCAGTCGCTTGTCGATGAAGAACTTAAAGCGGTGGGTCGCAGGCACTCTGCTGCCGAAGCGCTTGCTGCGATAGAGTGCATCCGTGCGGGTGGAATCGGTAATATAAGTTGCGACCTTATATACGGTCTGCCGGGGCAGACAGAGGAGTCGTGGCTGTATTCGGTGCGTAAACTATTGTCGACGGGTATTTCGCATCTCTCGGCGTATTCCCTTAGCTACGAGGAGGGTACAAAGCTTAGCAAGTGGCTCGATGAAGGGCGGATAACGCCCGTCGACGATGATGTGGCCTGCCGCATGTATGATACCCTCTGCGCCTGCGCTGCAGAGGCGGGATTCGTTCACTATGAGATATCAAACTTTGCATTGCCGGGATTTGAGTCGAAGCATAATTCATCGTACTGGGACGGTCTTACGCCCTATCTCGGGCTTGGCCCCGGTGCCCATAGTCTTGACTTCCAAGGGGTGCGCCGCATCGTGCCGCCCGGACTTACGCGCTATATAGCGAAGCCCGCAGAGTCTGCTGAGATTGACACGGAGAGCGAGCTCGACCGAATAAACGACCTGATCTTTGTGAGCCTGCGTACGGCGCGAGGCCTCGACCTGAACCGTTTGCCGGAGGAACTGCGCAGACGGCTGCTTGCAGAGGCTCAGCGCTTTATAGAAGAGGGCTTGCTTTCGATTTCGGGCGACAGGCTGGCTATCCCCGAACACCACTGGCTGATAAGCGACAGTATTATTCGCGACCTTCTTCTTGAAGAAGACTGAGGAAGTCGGCCACCACGAAAGTACTGCCTCCTACAAATATCGTATCACCCTCTTTTGCAGACGATTGCGCAGCCTTGAAAGCTTCCGCCACGCTTGCGTAGGCCTTGCCCTCAATGCCGTGTTTGGCGGCTTCTGCCTGCGTTTCTTCGGCGGGACGTCCTCTTTTTACGCTCGGCGTGGCGAAGTAATATTTGGCGCCATTCGGCATGTAGTCGGTGATAGTCGAAAGGTCCTTGTCGTTGACAAAGCCGAGTACGAGGTGCAGATTGCCGATTTTATTCAGACTTTTACCGAGGTATTCCCAGCCGCCGGGATTGTGTCCTGTGTCGCATATTATCTTTACGGGAGTTTCGCTTATCTGCATCCATCTGCCGGCAAGTCCCGTCAGAGAGCATACGTTTGAAAATCCGCGTTTTACGGCCTCTGAATCTATCTTCAGGAATTGCTCTTTCAGCAGGCTGAGAGCGGTGAGGATTGTCTTGCCGTTTTCTTTCTGGCACTCGCCGTGAAGTTCTCCGCGCACGTCGCCCCACTCGGTACCTTTGTAAATAAGGGCGTCAGCTTCGACTTCTATATCGGTGCAGACATCGGCGTCCGAAGCAAGCAGGAGCGGAGAATTATTGTCGGAAGCTGCCTTGCGGAAAACGTTGAGAACAGCGCCTTCGGCACGTCCTATAACTACCGGTACGCTCGGTTTGATTATTCCTGCTTTTTCGCCCGCTATTGCTTCCTCGGTATGTCCGAGCAGTGCCGTATGGTCAAGCGAAATATTGGTGATTACGCTCAGGCAGGGAGTGATTATATTGGTGCAGTCGAGTCTGCCTCCGAGTCCGGTCTCAATCACGGCTACGTCAACGTCCATGTCGGCGAAATATCTGAAAGCCATGATAGTAGTAAGCTCAAAGAAGGTCGGAGCAAGACTTCTGAGTTCTTCCGACTGAATGAATTTGTCGGTGAATCGGCACACGAAATCTTCGTCGACAGGCACGCCGTTAACACGGCTGCGTTCGCGGAAATCAAGAAGGTGAGGCGAGGTGTAGAGCCCCGTCTTGTAGCCTGCCGACTGGAGGATGGCGGCGAGGGTGTGCGCGGTGCTCCCTTTGCCATTTGTGCCCGCTATATGTATGCACTTTTTCAGCGCTTTATGCGGATTGCCGAAGTATTCGCTGATAGCGAGTGTCGTGCCGAGGCCGGGCTTGTATGCGCCGGCGCCGAGATTCTGAAACATCGGCACGCAGCCGTACAGATAGTCGAGGGTTTCCTGATATGTGAGCATCCTGGCGTTAGAATAATATGTATCCTGCGATACCTGCACCAATTATGATAAGTATCGGATGTATTTTGGTAAACAATGAAAGACCGAGGCTTACGGCGGCGAGTATGATACTCTTGGTGATATCCGATGATGTGCTGCCGAAGTTGTCGCTGTTCATCAATATAAGAGCGGCCGAAGCTATAAGGCCTATTACTACGGGGCGCAGGCCCGAGAATACACCTTTGAGAGCGACGCTGTCGCGGTGACGGGCTATATAGTGGCCAGCATATCTTACGAGAATGAACGACGGCAGAACTACCACAAGCGTGCACAGCAGCGACCCCAATATTCCGAAAATCGGCGCTGCGAGTGCGGGCGACGATACTCCGGGAGCGACATATCCTATATATGTGGCCGAGTTGATGCCGATAGGGCCGGGTGTCATCTGCGAGATGGCAACGATGTCGGTAAACATTTGCTCTGTAATCCAACCGGGCGTAACTATCTCGTTTTCAATAAGGGCGAGCATTGCGTAGCCGCCTCCGAATCCGAAAAAACCTATTTTCAGATAGCTCCATATAAGTCTGAGGTATATCATTTCTCAACATCCTCCTTTCGTGCTTCAAGACGCTTGTGCGACCTTATGGCAAGCCAATAGCCTGCAGCTCCGCCGATTAATATATATAGTATGGGATTTGAAACAATCGGCCACTTTGACCATATCAGCAGAGCAACCGCCGCAGGAATCCACGCCAGACGCCACCCTATGCCCGATGATTTTGCTGTGGTAAATACGGGCGCGATGATGAGTGCTACCACCGCCGGACGTATGCCCTTGAAAATAGCCGCCAGAGTAGGGTTGCTGATGATTGTTTCGGGTGTGAGAAACATCGCTATGAGCAATATTATAAGGAAAGAGGGGGTGATAGTGCCGGTTGCTGCGGCAATAGCGCCCTTAAGTCCTTTGAGCTTGTCGCCTACGACCACAGATATGTTTACGGCGAGGATGCCCGGAAGCGATTGGGCAACAGCAAGCAAATCAAGAAATTCTGTGCGGTCGAGCCAGTGGCGTTTATCTACCACTTCGCGCTCTATAATAGAAATCATTGCCCAGCCGCCCCCGAAAGTGAAGGCCCCGATTTTGGCAAATGTGAGAAATAGTAGTCTTAACATAGAGTTTGATTTTCGCCTGCAAAATTACGCAAATTCGCCCACTAAGGCAAATAAATCCGCTTCGCGCGATTCAAAGGATTGCGGCAAGATTTTCCTCGAAATGGTCCTTATCGGCGAGTCGCGACTTCAGTCTGTTGCGATAGGTGTATATCGTATTCACCGAAAGGCCGAGAGCCTCCGAGAGTCTCGCTGTATCAGTTATGCCGAGCTTGAGAAAAGCAGCGATGCGCAGCTCTGGAGTCAGAGTTTCGGCCGGAGGTATCGGTATCTGTCGGCCCGGCAGCATCAACCCGTTGAGCTTCTCTATGAAATCGGGAAATGTAGAGAGGAATGTTGAGTCGAAGTTCGTGAAATATTTATCCTTTTCCTGCTGAAGATATTTGCCGGATTCCAGCTCGGAATAGAGGTCCTTCACCTGTCCGGCTTTCAGCTTGCGGAATATATGCACATGCAGTTCTTTGCTTTGCTCTATGGCAGAGAAAGCAAGGGAGATTAGATTCAGATTTGTGCGTTGCGACGATGCTGCCTGCGACTCCAGCTTGCTGCGGAGTTCACTCTCGGCAAGCCTGCTTTCTTTAAGTTTCTGCCGAAGTATCCATACGGCACAACAACCTGCAATACAAGAGAGTGCAAGTAGTACTATCCATATCCACGAAGTACGTCGAAGCGACACGGCCTCATCACTTGCCAGGCGTGCATAGTGCGCGCGATCAAAGGATGTGTATGGCTGAGCATACGAATAGTCGGAGGTCTCCAATGCCAGACTGATGCACCTTCTGCCGAGCTTGCCGTGATTTTCCTTGATAAGAAGCTCTCCCAGAGTAGCGAGAGCTTCCGGACGCGCCATGCCATTGTTGAGATTATACATCACGCGACGTGCAAGCATATTTATATATGTCTGGTACTGAGAGGGCTTTTCTTTGTAATAATCACAGATAATCCTCATTGCGTCATCTTTCAGGTCGGGATGCTCGTTCAAGTCCTTCAGAACTTCTGCTAACGATGCCACGGCAAGGTTCGTCTCGCCGTCGAACATGTATTTGTACGCTTCAAGGAAACGCCCGACAGTCGACGACTGAGGATAGTAATTGATCAGAGAATCGAGAGACGCGTTTCGTTTTTTGATGTAGTAGTTCTTGTACTGACCTTTGGGGTACGGCATTTGGAGCGAATTATAGAGCTCCATCGAACTCAACCAGTAATTTTTCTTCAACGACTGCGGAACTGATTCATAATCAACCGCATTGAAACTCTCTACCGCCTCCCTCGTCACACCGATAGTAGGCATAAGCGAATACAGCTCCAATCGTATTCTCAATTCATCATCCGGCAAATTTGCCGTGAGAGCATCCTTCTGCGCAATTCTCAGGTACAGGACGGCGCTGTCTATATTGGTCGAAAGGTAGTTGCGACCGAGTTTTTCCCCGATTATCACCTTCTCCTGCCCGTCCTCAAGTGTGCGTCGCAGCATCTTCAGGTCCTCGAGCATCTGCTCACGCTCCTTTCGCACGCTCTCAAGTTTGTTGAGGCTCGTGGTAAGACTGTCGAGCAGCAACTCATTGTTGTGGTCGAGGGCAAAGCAACAGAGTACCGTTGTGGCCAGAATGAAGAGAACCAATAGTCGTTGTTTCATATCTGTGTAGTCATATTACGACTGCAAAGATAGTGATTTTCATAAATATAAACAATTTTTATTTATATTTTTCTCTTTATTGTCGCATATATAACAATCAGAAACACAGAATAATAGCATTATAGAATATCTTTACATCATTATATTAGATCTATATTGTGTGCTACATTATCAGAATTATTACTAATTTCGCATCAAGTTATAATGGTTAGTAAAACAAAGTTTTTGTAATTCAATTTCTAAGAGATTGATTTTAGGTTTGTAGTCGGAGTAACATCCGATTTCAACAAAGGACCCACTCGCGAGAGCCGGTCCTTTGTTGTTAATAGGCCCAGTGCTAAATTCAGACATGGGGTAGTGCCGATAAGCCGCAAAACGGCTTGCCGGATAAACTTAAATATTCCAATAATAATTCTGATTTAGTGTAGCCAGGGGGCAATTACCGCAACTATAGTTATAAGAGCGGAACTGATATCCTTACGGAGTGTGCGTAGTGCGAGTTCGATGTGTTTTTCGACAGTGCGTACCGAAAGGCCGAGTATTTCGGCAATCTCTTTAGCGGATTTGAATTCGTATCGGTTAAGACAGAAAATGCGGCGTCTCTTGTCGGGCATCGAAGCGATAGACTTATTGACGGCTTCTTCGAGCTCGATATAATCGTAGTTAGAGTCTACACCCGGCGTTGACATGATGTTTGCGTGTACGGCATCGTTGAAGCGGTCGTTGAACCGAGTGCTTTTCAGACGAAGGTAATTGAAAATTTCGTATTTCACGAATACATAAATATATGCCGTGACTGAAAGCTCCTCGCGCATTGACGCTCTGGTGCTCCAGATTTTCATAAAAACGTTTTGAAGGAGGTCGTCGGCCACATCGCTGTTAGCGATAAAACGGAGTATGAAATGACGGAAGCGGGGATAGTATCGAAGAAAAAGTTCCTTGAAGCTATCCTCGTCACCGGCTTTAATCCTTATTATAAGCTCGTAGTCTTGGAGAGTGTTTTGTTTTTTATTCATACTCGTATAGATGAGAAGTGTGGGTGGCTCTAAATTACGTAAAAAGCAAATAGCTGATTACGTATTTGGGGAAGAGCGAGTTTTCTCCTGATAAAGAAAGAACTATAAAAATCATGAAAAAACTTCTCATCACATTAGCATTCTTGGTAAGCAATTTATTAATAGTGTTTGCAGGTACGACCCCTTCTCCTGCATCTCCTGATACGCTGAAGATAATGTCGTTCAACATTCGGTTTGATAATCCGAAAGACACATGTGATCAATCGTGGAACAGCCGACGCGCGCCGATTCGGCGAATGTTTGAGGAGATACAGCCTGATGTGATAGGGATGCAAGAGCCTCGTATAGGGATGCTCGACTCGACGTATGCCCTTTTGCCCGCTTTCGAACACTTCAAGATAGAGGCAGACGAGAACATTTCAGACCCTCAGACAGGGAATATTGTGATATTTTATAGAAAGGCCAGGTTCGAGCCGCTTGATTCGGGCTACTTCTGGCTCAGTGAGACTCCCGAAGAGGCATCTGTGCCGTGGAACTCTACCGACACACATTATCGTACGGCTCTTTGGATGAAACTTCGAGATCGTGACAGCGGAAAGGAATTCTATTTCTGCACTACGCATTTCCCGTACAAGAAGGCACCTGTCGACACTGAGGTCCGGGCGCGCTGCGCATCGCTCATCGTGGATAGGATGAAGAGCCTTGCGGGTGACGACGCTGTGGTGTTCGTTACCGGAGATATGAATGCGTCGTATAGCGCCACCGACCCGCGGCGCGGGAGTATAACTCCTTTCTTCGAGAATATGCACTCGGCTCGCGAAGAAGCTGTGTTTACCAACGCGCGGTCGTCGTTCAACGGATTCGGTCGAGTTTCTCCCGAGATACGCGGCAAGAATCTTGACCACATATTTTATTTAGGCGCACGAGCTCTTTTGTTTGAAACTGTCGACTATCCCGGCTATGGAGTTCGGTGGATTTCAGATCATTATCCCATATTATGCTATTTTGAACTATGAAACAACGATTATTGACAGCAGCGATTGCGAGCATTCTTGCCTGCGGCGTCGCCGCTGCTTCCATGCGTGAATATACACTGTCTTCACCCTCGGGAATACTTCGGGCAGAAGCCGGTGTCGGTGATTCACTTACACTCAGTCTTGTAGATTCTGCAGGCAGGGTGTTGCTCTCGCCTTCTACAATAGGGCTTAAATGGATCGATAACAAAGAGTGGGGCAGAGATTGCCGTGTGAACAAGGTGCTACGCAGTAGCGCTCACGATACTATCTCTGCACCGTTCTATAAGAAATCCCGAGTCGAAGACAGCTATAACGGCATCACATTAAAGATGAAGGACGGCTATGATGTGGAAATTCGTCTTTACGACGACGGCCTTGCCTATCGCTTCGTTAACTCCGGAGGAAAGAGAGGACAAGTGGAGTCGGAAAAGGCCGTTTACCGCCTGCCGTCCGACTGTGAAATGACTGTCCCTTATGTGCGTAACCGCAAGAAAAAGCAGGATGCACCTTATGAGGAATTGTTCTGGAACGATATGCAGAGCCAATATACGAGTACTCCGATGTCGGAGCTTAAGAAAGGCAGACTGATGTTTACCCCACTGCTTGCCGATATGGGATATGGTGTACTTGCATTTGCCGAAGCGGACGTTGAGTCGTGGCCCGGTATGTACCTGACAGTGTCGGACGAAGATTACACATTGGAAGGTGTATCAGCTCCTCGGCCATCTGCAATTACAGGTGGCGGACACAACGACGTGGAGCATATGGTTGTGGCACGTTGTCCATATATAGCCGAAGTTACAGGACGCCGTGTAATGCCGTGGCGTGCTTTTATATATACCCCGGATGTATGCCGCCTGCCGGAGAACGATATGGTGTATCGGTTGGCATCGCCCTCGCGGATAGAAGATGTGTCGTGGATACAACCCGGCAAAGTCGCCTGGGACTGGTGGAACGACTGGGGAGTGTATAATGTGGATTTCAAGGCCGGTATAAATACTCCTACATATCTCAAATTTATTGATTTCGCTGCCGGACACGGTATAGAATATGTGATAATGGATGAAGGCTGGGCCACCAAGGGTGCCAACGACCTTTTCGATATTGTGCCGGCGATAGATATGGATGCCATACTTGAACATGCTTCCGCAAAGGGTGTCGGAATAATATTATGGGCGGGCTTCCGACCTATGATAGAGAATCTTGACGAGGTATGCGAACGCTATGCTGCCAAGGGCGTCAAGGGATTCAAGATTGATTTCCTGAACCGCGATGATCAACAGATGATTGAAGACATGTACCGTATAGCCGAGGTCTGTGCAAAGCACAAACTATTGGTCGATTTCCACGGCTGTTGCAAACCATCGGGACTCCAGCGCACGTGGCCCAACGTGGTGAACTATGAAGCTGTTTTCGGTCTGGAGCAACTGAAGTGGAGCAAACCCGATGTTGATCAGTTGACGTATGATGTAACGCTACCATTCATCCGCAGCATTGCCGGCCCCATGGACTATACTCCCGGAGCGATGCGTAATGCCGTCCCCGGGCAGTACTACCCCTGCCGCAGCAATCCGATGAGCCAGGGTACACGCTGTCACCAGCTTGCGGAGTTTATAGTATTTGACTCGCCGCTGACCATGATGTGCGACTCGCCCACCAACTATGAGCGAGAACCGGAGTGTACGGCCTTCATAGCCGAAATCCCCACTACGTATGCAGATACTCGCGTTCTATGTGGCAAGCCCGGCGAGTATATCGTTATGGTGAGGGAGTCCGGCGACGGCACTTTCTATATAGGGGCGCTTACAGGCCGGGATTCGCGGAGTGCTGAAATTTCGCTTGACTTCCTGCCCGAAGGCAACTTCACAATCGAAGAATTTTCCGATGGTGTCAATGCCTCGCGTCAGGCGTCGGATTACCGACGGGTAGCCCGAACTGCCGACCGCACCCAAAGGCTGAAGATTGAAATGGCCCCCGGCGGAGGATATGCCGCCTCTATAAAACGCAACTGAATTACGTAGTGCCTCGGCTACATCACTTCTCCTTGTAGAGAACCACTGTCACATTGCCATAATGGATGCGAATACATTTGAGAAATTCCTGCTCGGGCGCTGTACTCCCGAAGAGCGACTTACTGTCGAAGCCTGGTTTATGAACCATATCGATAGCGAGGAGGTGGACCGCATGAGTCTCGAAATCCTCGGACGAATGTCGGCTTACCAAGACCGCAGGAAGGCTTTGGCCTCGTACAAAGTATTCCGCCGACGGATGGGATTTCGCCGCAGGTTTACATGGAGTGCGAGATTGTTTAAAACAGCAGTAGCCGCAACTGTTCTTGTAGCAGCAGTTGTCACAGCCTACAGAGTCGGAGTCGGTACTTCCACGTCGCAGTTGCCTCAGATTCCCGACTACGCGCGTCTGGTGGCACCTTCCACAGGAATGCTTACGGCAACACTTCCCGACTCGAGCACTGTGCTTCTGCGAGCCGGAAGCCATATAGTCTTCGACAGGAGAAGTTTTAATACGAATCGCAACCTGCTGCTTTTCGGGGATGCTTATTTCGAGGTCTCTGCTGATAGCCTGCATCCCTTTACCGTTCAGTGTCGGGATGCTTCGATAGAAGTGCTGGGTACCCGCTTCGATGTAAGGTCGCATGAAGATGACTCTGAATTTGAAGTCGCGCTGTACGACGGTACGGTCAAACTAATGTCGGGCTTCAACAAACACGACGATACATTGATACTGCATCGTGGCGAAGTGGCGAAGGTCGACAAGGTCTCCGGGGCACTGAGTACTATGACAATCGATGGCCTTGATGTACCGTTGGCCGACGAGCTGCTCATGTTCATAGACAAACCGCTGGTAGATATAGTGAACACGCTTCGTCGACGCACGGGCACCAATATAGTGCTTGCCAACCGCAACCTCAGCGGCGTAAAATTCTTTGCAATATTCAACGGAGATGAAACCCCGGATCGAATACTCTCCACGCTTGCCCTGAGCGAACCAATGACTATAAAGCGCACAGACAGCTGCACTATAGAAATAAGATAGTAAAATATTAACCAATTATCTTCACAATATCATGAAAAAAGACGAAGAGCGCCACTCGTGGCGCATGACAGCACGAGCCTTTGCGGCTATGCTGGCTGCCTCGCTCACACTCTATGCCTCGGCTCTTGACTTCCACGTCAAGGATGCCACGGTGCGCGAATCGGTGATGCGACTGCAGCGTCAGTCGGGAATGCCGGTAACGGTGAATGCCGACAATGCCGACCTTGACCGGCGGATATCGCTTGATATGACCTCGGCAGACCCTATAGATATCCTTAAAGAAATATTCAAAGGCCAGCAGGTGGCATGCACATCGAACGACGGTGCACTCGTTGTGCGCCGTGCTCCCGAGAACGAAAATTCTGTCAAGGCTCCGCTACCCAAGATCAGCGGTACTGTTGTAGCCGAATCCGACGGCGAGCCTCTGATAGGAGCCACCGTACTCAACAAGGCCGAGCATCAGGCCGTAGTTACGGATATCGATGGACACTTCACGATAGCCGCCAAGCCAGGCCAGGAGCTTACCGTGACATATATAGGTTTTCGCGAACAGCATATCAAGGTCGGCGCTTCGACAACACTCGATATCCGCATGGCAGAAAATTCGGAGGCCTTGACAGAGGTAGTTGTCGTAGGTTTCGGCAGCCAGAAGAAGGTGAATATCACAGGCGCGGTGAGCGTACTTGACAATGGCGAAATCAACGGGCGTCCTGTTTCTTCGACCGCACACGCTCTTCAGGGCCTGGACCCAGCTATGAACATCGGTATCAATACAGGCCGCGCATCATCAGGATATTCAATCGACATCCGCGGTACGGCCTCTCTCAACGGAGGAGAGCCTCTTATCCTTGTCGACGGTATTGAGATGCCTCTCAACCGTGTGAACCCCAACGACATCGAAACCGTGTCGATTCTTAAAGACGCGTCGGCATCGGCCGTCTATGGCGCCAAGGCCTCGGCAGGTGTTGTACTCGTAACAACTAAAAGCGGTGCCAACCAGCGTATATCCGTAAGCTACAACGGACGCTACGGCTGGGCCAAGAATACTACTTCTACCGATTATATCACAAGTGGTTATGACTGGGGAAAGGCCGTGGACAAGTTTAACTATATCTACACCAACCAGAAGTATCTTAAGTATGACGAGGATGACTGGGCAGAGCTCGAGGCACGCCGCTATGACAAAACAGAGCACCCCGACCGCCCCTGGGTAGTAGTTGGAGAAGACGGTAACTATAAATACTACGGCAACTTCGACTGGTATGGCTATCTATTTCGTCGCACACGTCCGCAGCAGGAGCACAACGTGTCGATTCGCGGCGGCAACGATAAGGTGAATTACTTCGTAAGCGGACGCTACTATTCGGCCGACGGCCTGATGAATATCATCAACGACCCCTTCAATTCATATAACTTCCGCACACGTCTGAAGATCAATCTCGCCAAGTGGGCACGTTTCGATACAAATGTCAACTATTTCTATGGCAAGACCACGTGGGTAGGCTTCACCAATATAGAAAAGGCCTTTACCAATTCATCCTATGCAGGCTCGCCTCTGTTTGTGCCCCGCAACCCCGACGGCTCGATAGTGCACAGAACCGATGTAGTGAACCAGAGCGCAAGCGTATGTGCCGACTATAACCTGATGATAAACACAGGCAATAACCGTAATTCTGAGGAAAACAACGATATAGCAATCAAGAATAATCTTGAGCTTGATCTGGCTCCGGGTCTTACCGCCCACCTCAGCTACGCCTATCGCACACATGCCTACTTCGAGACTCATCGTCGTGCCAATGCCGAGTACTCCAACGGCCCCGACAAGTTCACAACTGTAAATACGGGCTATTTCATCAATCGTCTGGCCGAGACAGATACCCGCAGCTACCGAAATACCTTCGAGGGATATCTTGACTATAGTCATCGTTTCGGGGCAGACCACAATTTCAAGGTAATGGCAGGTGTACAGTACGATCACTACAACAAACGCTCCAAGAGCATAAGCCGCGAAGGGCTTGTGAGCGATGAACTCGATGACTTCGATCTCGCTACCGGCGAGACATACACCCTCACCGGCGGCAAGACGGCATACAAGACTCTCGGTATCTTCGGTCGCGCCAACTATGACTATGCAGGCCGCTATCTTCTTGAGGTTTCAGCCCGTGCCGACGGTTCGTCGCGCTTCCGCAGAGGTCATCGCTGGGGTTTATTTCCCTCCGGCTCGGCCGGTTGGCGAATGAGCGAGGAAAAGTTCTGGCGCCCTTTATCTACATGGTGGAACAATGCCAAGCTCCGTGTATCGGTAGGCTCGCTCGGAAACCAGCAGGTAGCTGACTTCCTCTTCTATGATAAAATCACCACAGGTAATTTCGCGAGTGGTTTCACATTCAACGGAATGGACCCTATGCAGTATTCCGCCGAGTCAAATCCTGTTGCCTCCGACCTTACTTGGGAAAAAGTGACCACTTATGACGTAGGTCTCGACCTTGCATTCCTCAACAACCGCCTTACCGCGAGCGCCGACTACTATGTGCGCAATACCACAGATATGATGATGCCCGGAGCCACACTCCCGGGTGTATATGGCGTCTCCGCTCCAAAACAAAATTCAGGCGATATGCGCACAAATGGTTGGGAACTCGTCCTTCGCTGGCACGACCACTTCCGCCTCGGAGCACATACACTCAACTATGGATTGAATGCATCTATCGGAGACTATAAGAGTGTTGTCACACGTATAAACAATGAAACCCGCATCATTGGCTCGCACTATAAAGGCGAGCAAGTGGGCGAAATCTGGGGCTATACCGTCGACGGCCTTTTTGCGTCCGATGAAGAGGCTGCCGCCTATCAGGAAATGGTAGACGTATCCTACTTCCTCTCACGAATCATGAGCAAAGGAGCTCCCGAGTATAAAAAACTCGTCGGTGGCGACCCGCGCTATATAGATACCAACGGCGACGGCGTTGTCAACCGTGGCAAGAATACAGTAGACGACCCCGGCGACCGTAAAGTTATAGGCAACACATTGCCCCGCTACTCTTATACTTTCGGAGGAGAAGCTTCATGGCTCGGTATCGACTTCTCGATACTCTTTCAGGGCGTAGGCAAGCGCGACTGGTATCCCGGTGGTGGTTACTCCAATCTTTTCTGGGGTCCTTACTGCCGTCCTCACTCCACATTTATATCGCAGCAATTGCTCGATCAGGTGTGGAGCCCCGAGAATCCTGATGCATATTTCCCCTTCCCCCGTGGTAGTGAGGCCTTTTCATCCAACTCCAATTCAACCTACGATAATTCAAATTCCCACTACACACTTACATCGCCCAACACCCGCTATCTGCAGAGCGTAGCTTATCTCCGACTCAAGAACGTAAGTATCGGCTACACCCTTCCGTGCCTCAAGAAATACGTGCAGCAGATACGTGTATATGTCACAGGCGAAAACCTTGCATACTGGTCGCCTCTGAAAAAGCACTGCAAGTACATCGACCCTGAAGGCGCTATATCAGGCTCTGCTCAGTATTCAAATTCAGGAGAAGTGTACAACTTCAGTAAAACTTACTCTATCGGTGTAGACATCACTTTCTAAATCTATCGTTCAGTCATGAAAATCTTTAAATCAGCATATATTATCTCGGCTGCAATAGGTCTCGCAGGTATTGTATCTTCCTGCGACCTCGACCTTACTCCGGAGTCTTCGCTCAGCCCGGAGACATATTTCCGTAAGGCAGCCGACCTCGAGCTTGCCACCAATCGCTTCTATCTGCAGGAGCCGGAGTTCGACGATATTGCAAGCGAACCGTCCGACCTCGTAGTAGACAAAGGAGCCTCCAACTCGCTTTACTACTCCAATATGCGCACAGTGCCCGGTAGTGGAGGAGGTTGGAGCTGGGGAGACCTGCGCCATATCAACTACTATCTGGAACATTCTGTAAACTGCGAAGACATTGATGCCCGCAATCAGTACGATGCCGTGGCTCGATTCTGGAGAGCATGGTTCTATTTCAACAAGGTGAAGCGCTACGGCGATGTGCCCTGGCACAACCGTGCGCTTGGCTCTTCTGAAACAGAATTCCTCAACAAACCCCGCGACAGCCGCGCTCTGGTGGTCGACAGTATTCTGGCCGACCTCGACTTCGCCGCAAAGTTTCTCCCCGAAAGCTCCGACGGCTTCCACCTAAATCGCTACGCTGCAGTCGCCTTCCGCTCGCGCGTCTGTCTCTACGAAGGAACATTCCGCAAGTATCACGCAGGCGATGTATTCAATCCTGACAATCTTCCCTGGCGAGAACTGCTTCAGCAAGCGGCTGAAGCGGCCGAAGAAATCATCAGCTCGAAGAAATATTCCATAGCAAAAAGCGGCAATACCCCCTATTATTCACTGTTTGTGGCAGAAGAAGCGAATACTGCTGAATATATATTTGCACGCAGCTACGGCGGTACGATAACCTCGGATGTAAATCTCGTTACATTTTCAGGTGGCGGCAATAAATCCGGGGCTACCAAGGCGCTCGTGGCAAGCTATCTCATGAAAGACGGCTCGCGCTTTACAGATATTCCCGGCTGGGAAACGATGGAGATTCCCGACGAATTCAAGAACCGCGACCCGCGTCTCACTCAGACCATAGCCGGCCCCGGATTCCAGAAATGGGATACAGGAGAGAAGTTCGACTACAAGATAGTCTACTCAGAAACATGCTACCCGCTTGTAAAATGCGTGCAGGGACCTCTGAATCAGAAGTCTGCCACTCAGGATATGCCTATCATCCGCTATGCCGAAGTGCTCCTCAACTACGCCGAAGCCAAAGCCGAGCTCGAAACTCTTACACAGGAAGACCTTGAGAATAGTATCGCATTGATACGGGCTCGTGTAGGTATGCCTTGCATCGACATGGCGGCAGCTAATGCCAACCCCGACCCCTTCCTCTGTTCGCCCGAATACGGATATGTAAATGTCACGGGTGCGAACAAGGGCGTAATCCTTGAGATTCGCCGTGAGCGTGCTATCGAACTTGTCAAGGAAGGCTTCCGTTGGCCCGACCTTATGCGTTGGCGCGAAGGACAGCGTCTTACTCACGAGTTTACCGGCGCCTACTTCAAGGGTGCGGGTGCATACGACCTCGATGGCGACGGCAAGCAGGACTTTGCGATATATAAAGACCGACCTATCCGTGTCACAGGTGTAACTCCCAAGAAAATCGGTACGGACATATATCTGACCGACGGCGACAACTCTAAAGGTTATGTGCTCGGCGTGTATGGTATAACTCATGCCTTCAACGAAGAACGCGATTATCTTTTCCCGTTGCCTACCGACGACATTCAGCTCTCGGGAGGAACTCTCAAGCAGAATCCCGGTTGGTGATGACAGCTCGTCGAATCATTGCTGCAGCATTGGTGGCAGCGGCATCTGTCGGTGGTGCCGCTGTCGGAGCTGCAGAGCCTCCCGCCGTAGGAGCTGACAATCCTATAGTTTGCGGAAACAAACGCATTACCTTAATATCTCCCACTCTCATAAGGCTTGAGTATGCTGTCGACGGTAACTTTCTCGACGCACCTACCATGTTTGCGGTAAACCGCGATTCGATGATGACCGAAGGTTTTACCGTTACTGAACTCGACAGCTCCCGCGTGGAGATTAATACAGGGAAAGTACGTATGGTATTCCTCAACGATAATATGCCTTTCGGACAGGGAAATACCGAGTTTCACTTCACCCGTTGGGGAAAGTCCGCAAAAGCCACAGCCCGCAATCTTCACTCGAAGACCAAGCGGCTGAATCTTGGCGGTAGTATTCCGACCCTCGACGGCGTGGCCTCGGAGATTCCTCTCGACGACGGGCTCCTGAGTGCCGACGGCTGGTATCATCTTTCCGACACCGGTACGGAAATTATCACTTCCGACGGCTGGTTTGAGCGTCGCTCCGATAGACATGTGCAGGATCAATATTGCTTCATATACGGCGACGACTTCCATGCACCGTTCGCCGACCTCGGGCTCATTGCGGGCCATGTGCCTATGACGCGTAAATATATGCACGGTATATGGTATTCGCGCTGGTATCCTTACGACGACGATTATATTGCCGGTATTGTGAGCGGATACCGCGACAACGGTTTCCCGCTTGACGTCCTTTCCATGGACATGGACTGGCATACAATCTATGATGCGAAGGTCGGAACAGGACACAACAATACAGCTCTTGGCTGGACCGGACATTCTTGGAACAGAGATCTTATCCCCGATCCGGCCGCCACTGTGGCAGCTCTCCATGCCGACAGCATATATGTATGTGTCAATGAGCATCCTCACGACGGTATTCGTCCACACGAGTATTGCTATCCTGCATTCATGAAGGCCATGAATATGGATCCCGCTTCAGGAGAGACACTCCTCTTTAATGCCGGCGACAGAACGTATATGGAGAACTATATACGCGAGAGCCGACGGGAGAATCATGAAATCGGTATTGACTTCTGGTGGCTCGACTGGCAGCAGGATTACCTGTACCCGTATGTCAGAGGTTCGCATATGCGTCACATTCCATGGCTGAACCGTCTGTACTATGCCGATACCGAGCGCGACGGCCTTCGCGGAGCTGGCTACAGCCGGTGGGGCGGTTGGGGCGATCACCGCTATCCCATGAATTTCTCGGGAGATGCCCGTAGCAACTGGGATGTCCTTGCTTTTGAAGTGAAACTAACCCAGACTTCCGGAAATGCAGGATGCTACTACTGGGCACACGATATCGGCGGATTTGCCGGTGAGAGTCAGCCCGAGCTGCTGGCTCGCTGGTGTCAGTTCGGAGCCGTTTCGGCGGCATTGCGTACACATGCTCATCGTGGCCCCTTGGCTGATAGGCGCCCTTGGATATGGGGTGATAAAGCAACCCGCAGTATGCGCGCTTCATATCGTCTTCGGTCTGAAATGATGCCATATATCTACAGTACGGTCTACAGCACCCACAAGTCTATGCTACCCTTTACCCGGTGTATGCCGGTAGACTGGCCTGTCGACTCCATGGCCTATAACCGATACGCACAGTATATGCTCGGCGACATACTCCTTGCAGCTCCCGTCACAAAGCCGGGTGTCGGCGAAGACCTTGTGGCGCAGACGGAAGTGTGGTTTCCTCCTGTGGGAAATGATATCGGGTGGTATGACTTTTTTACCGATGAATTGTATGCAGGCTCCTCGGTAGCGGTTGTGGAAAAAGATATCTATTCATTCCCTCTGTTTGTAAGAGGTGGTCATCTGCTTCCACTGCAACCGTTCTCGTATCATCCCGGCAGCAGTCATCCCGAGCATCTGATCCTTAGAGTCTATCCCGGGGCTGACGGTTGTAATAATACCGACGAACTTTATGAAGACGACGGTATTTCACGACTGTACCTCGAAGGACAATATGCCGTGACTCCGCTCAGATACACTCGCAGAGGCAATGATGTCTGTGTCGAAATCGGCCCCGTGCAGGGCACTTTCGAAGGACAGCCGCAAGAGCGTTCGTACACAGTCGAACTCCCCGCACACACTGCAATCGAAGATCTGAAAGTCAACGGCCGGCGAACCAGGAGTGCAACCTCAGACGACAAGCGTTATAGCGTCGATATTCCAAAGCAGAATATCGCAAAACCCGTTAAAATTCAATTTAAAATAAAATGAACTTACGTCAATCATTATTTCGTATACTTGCGGCCTCTATGTGTCTGATGCTCTCTGCATCGGGCTACGCCGAGCGCCGGCAGATGAAAATACTTGCAGTAGGCAACAGTTTCACGGTAGATGCCGTGCAGGACGACCTCGTGCCTATGGCAGCGGCTGACAGCATCGATCTTATCATAGGATATCCCTACAAGGGCGGTACAAGCCTGAAGCAACATCTTCAGTATATCACTGCCGACAGTACTATATACAACTATCGCAAGGCTACTCCCTCAGGCCCTATGCCGTATCGTCCGGGCTCCACTATGAAGCAGGCTGTCGAAGACGACGATTGGGAATTGGTGATTCTACAGACAAATTACAGTGGCGGAAGCGGTTTCCGCGAAGAGTACTATCCCTATATCGATCAGGTGAGAGACTCTATCAAGGCACACCTTGCTCATCCTGATGATGTTCGCTGGGGACTTTACATGACATGGGCATACGATAAGGACTCGAAGCATAAGCACTTCCCGAAATACAATAATGATCAGAATCTGATGTACTCCATGATAGCCGAGGTGGCTCCATTTGTCATGGAGAATACCGACATCAACATAATCATTCCTGCAGGTACGGCAATTCAGAATCTGCGTACTACAAAAGCCTTCGGCGACCGCATGAACCGTGACGGATACCACATGAATCTCGATCACGGGCGCTATACCGTGGCTTGCGTATGGTACGAGGCTCTTACTGGACGTTCGCCGCTTGGCAATTCATATCGACCAAAGGAACTCTCGCCGTATCAGGCTACGCTGTGTCAGATTGCAGCTCACCTTGCAGTGCAGAATCCATACCAAGTTACCGATATGAGTTCTTTCGGGCCCGATCCTCTCATCGCGCATTTTGGCGACAGTATTCCCCAAAGACTCGAACTCGGTACCACAATAGGTCCTCTCGGCGGATTGAAAAAATTGAGTTATAGCAATCTGCGCAACCTTCGCAATAGTGATATGCGCCATATCGAGGTATCGCTGACAGGTCTGGTCAACGGCGATAACCCCATGTCTGAGAAAGAATTGCAGAAGCGCTTCCGCAAACTCAAGCACGATGCCGATTCTGCAGGCATCAACATCTGGTCTATCCACATGCCTTACGGTATTGACTACGATGCTTCGTCAACCGATGAGAAAAAGCGCCGGGCTTGTGAAGCTAAGTATCGTAAATATATCGACCTTGTATCTGTGCTCGAACCGGAATACATCCTTTTCCACCCCTCTGCATCGTCCATTACTCCGGGATGCCGCACAGAGCATATCAGTCAGGCTGTCAAGACTATCTCCAATCTTAACAAGGACGTGAAGCGAATCGGCGCCGCGATTGTGGTGGAAAATCTGCGCGGACCGCATCTGCTACGGCCTGACGGAACCGAACGTGGCCTCGGCAGAACAGTAGACGAGATGTGCACTCTCATGGATGCTTTGCCCGGCGATATATACGCCGCAGTAGATCTCAATCACATTGCAAATCCCGAAAAACTCATCCGCGCACTCGGCGGCAGAGTCAAGAGCCTTCATGTTTCTGACAGCGACCAGACTCGCGACTGCCATTTTCTGCCGGGTCGCGGCACCAACGACTGGCCGGAAATAATTGCCGCCCTTTACGAAACAGGCTACGACGGCCCCTGGCTGTATGAAATAAAACAGAAGGAGGTTGAGGTGTATGGCGAAATGACGTCTGCCTACAATTGGGCTTACCGATCTTATCTTGAAAAACTATATGACCAATCCGAATTATGATTAAAATCAGAACACTACTCTCCATTGGTGCTATTGCTCTGGCTTCATCTATGGCCTGGGCGGGCGCGAACCTGACGCTCGGTACCTACAATGTGCGCCTGCGCACTCTTACCGACAAAACAGATGATCCGGCTACCAACAAGTATTGGGACGCTCGTGCCGACTATGTGGCGCGTACCATACGCGACTGCGGTTTTCAGGTGGTGGCGCTCAATGAGCTTACCGACGATGACCGTCTCGACGGGCACACCATGATGCAGGATATGTACCGCAACTTCCGGGCACCCGAGTGGGCTTTTGTGGAGGCAAGCAGCCGGGATGTCCGCAACCTCGGAACCATACACTGCGTGCTGTACAAAACCGATGTCGTCGAGGAACTGGAGCACGGCAGCTTCTGGCATTCGCCTACTCCCGAAACTTTCAGCGATGATGTGTATGACTTCGGCAACAAGGCGCGTATGTCGCTGTGGGTAAAATTTCGTGTGAAGGAAACCGGTGAGATATTCTACTTCTTCGAGACGCATCTTCATCATCAGGGCAATATGGGCCGCAATGAGGGCGCCCGCTTAAATGTAGAGTACGCCCGCAAACTTTCGGGCGGATATCCTGTGTT
This sequence comes from Bacteroidales bacterium, assembly GCA_014800815.1. Taxonomy (GTDB): domain Bacteria; phylum Bacteroidota; class Bacteroidia; order Bacteroidales; family Muribaculaceae; genus CAG-873. The sequence continues at coordinate 56,640 of JAAVFI010000013.1, forward strand.
TATCGCAGGCGACCATAATTCATACGAGAGCCGTTTCCCCATGTACGACCTCTGTAGCGCCTACTTTATGGACAGTCGCAAGAATGCCGAGAAGGTTATCGGACCGGAGGGTACGTGCAATGTGTGGACTACTTCGGCCAATACGCGCCTTGACCACGTGTGGGTGCGCGGCGCCAAAATACACTCTTACACTGCTTTCGAAGAGAAGTATGACCTTGGGTTCTATCCCTCCGACCACCTGCCCGTTGTGCTCAACGTTACTCTTGAAGATCCTCTTGAAAACCGCGTGAAATACGTTGCCGAAAGTGCCTCTGAGGGTGGCGACGGCAGTATATCGGCACCGTTTGCCAATCTGCAGGATGCTCTTGACTCTTGCGTTAAGGGCGATACCATACGTGTGACTGAAGGTACTTACTATCCCACCTACTCGACCGGAGGCAAGTTCCCGCAGAGCTACTTCAACGTGAGCAAGTCGGTGACGATACAGGGTGGATATAACGATACTTTTACAGCTGTTACGGGTAAGTCGGTATTTTCGGGCGACCTCAATGGCAACGGAATTACCGATGAAGGCGATGCCACTCATGTATTCGCCGTAGCCAAAACTGAAGCTTTCGAGCTTTCCGATGCCGAGGTGTGCCACGGCTATTCGAAGGGAACGAATGGAGCGGGTATACTATGCGAAGGCCCGCGAGTAATTCTCGATCGCGTAACGGTTAGAGACAATATGTCGCGAGCATTCGGCGGCGGCGTATACGCTTATGCGCAACTGATAGCCCGCAACTGTACTTTCGAACGTAACGAGACAACCGGAACCGGCGGTGGTGTCTACGTCAATTACAATAATGGTAAGATTTGGTGGTTCCACCATATAAGTGACTGCGTGTTTAGAGACAACAAGGCTCTTGGCGGTTCGGCGGCTTATATAACCGGCTCTCTGTGGGTGAATGTGATGGGCAATACTTTCGACGGCAATGTGAGCACCGCCCGCGGTACACTCACTATCGGCGGCGACAAGATTTCGACTCCGGTGACAATCTGCAACAACACTTTCGTAAACAACAAGGTTGAGATTACCAACAATACAAATGCGGTGGGCGGTTCGGCTATACTTATACTCGATATGAAGACCGACGGCGGAACAGACTCGCCCGCAGCTACTGTGGCGATCATCAACAATACTATAGTGAATAACGAATGCCTATACGCCGAAGGTGTAGGTCCGGCTACAGGATTCCGCGGAGCTGCTGTGCAGACTACAAATGTCATGCAGCTGTATCTAAACCACAATATTATTGCGGGTAACTATTCCGTTGGCCCCAATGCAGACGTATATATTCAGCAGCCCGATGCTCTGGTAAAGGGTCAGAGTCGCTACAATCTCTTTACTTCGGCTCAGTCGATAAGCTACTCGAAAGAGTACTACGACCTTCAGGGAACTGATGCGGCAAGTACCGCAGCCGAACTTGCATCGGTTCTCGACGGTACTGTGATCGACGGGCGATTCTATCCCAATCTTGCCCAAAACGGTGGTGCAACTCCTACGGTACGACTGGTAAACCCGACTTTTGCCGGCAAACCTGTGAACTGCATCAAGAAGACCAACCTTGCCGAGGATAAGGTCGTGGCCGACCTGAATGCGGATCGCCAGATTCAGAAGGCCCTTCTTGATGTGGACCAGCGAGGCGTGGCGCGCAGCCTTACCAACAGTGCTTGCATAGGCGCCTATGAGTGGAGTGTCGACGACCCTGCCGCAGGCATGAAATCCGCAGTAATCGGAGATACAGATGCGCCTGCTGTATATTACAATTTACAAGGCATGCGAGTGGAAAATCCGACACCCGGTATCTACATCGTGCGTAAGGGACACAGCACAGCCAAAGTTATGATTCAATAGGCCGATAGCATCAACTTACAATCTGATTTTACTAAAAATTGCGCGGGGGCATTACGTAGTTTTGCTCCCGCGCTTTGTCATATAGGCGGTATTTATCTTAAAAACTAACATAAGACCATGAAAAAAACTCTTCTTTTGGCCGCCGCTACTATTTTTGCCGGAAGTTTGGCTATGGCAGAAACGGTAGTCTATGACTTCACAAACTTTAAAGATGGAGAGACCGTAATGGCTCAATGGCCCGAAATTGGCAATGCCTGGATTGCTTGTAACCCCGCAAAGGGTGGCGAGCCTCGTACAATCACCAACGAAAACACCGATATCACTTTTGCATACAACGGAGGGTCGAGCGCCGGCCAGTTCCGTGCAAGCAAAACAAAGGGTATCAACAATCTCCAGTTGGGTAAGTCGATGATGATGACAATTAGTTCGACTGCCGAAAATTACGTTATCACGCAAGTCGTAGTGCAGGGCAATCGCTCGGCCGACACCTCGAGCCTTGTCGATGAGCTTACGAGCCCCGAGACTTCCGGCACGCTGGTATATGATGCCGACGCCAAAACCACAACCTGGACGGCAAGTGCTCCGGGCGTGGAATGTGTGCTCGACGCAAACTCAGGGGCATATATAGAATCCATAACCCTGACTCTCGAAAAGACCGAGCTCAAGCCTGCCAATGTATCGTGGAGCGAAACGGAGTGTACCGTGAATCTTAACGGTGTGTATGAATTCCCCACTCTGAGTCGTGATACTGATGCTGATGTGAAATATACTTCGTCGGATGCGAGTGTGGCTGCAATAGATCCTGTCACCGGCGAGATAACTGTCCTTGCAGAAGGCTCAACAAAGATTACGGCAGCATGCGAAGCAAACAGCGCCTACGACTGGGGTGAAGCTTCGTATACGCTTGTGGTAATGCCCGAGGGCTATAGTAGTGTAGTCTACGATTTCACTAATTTCAAATCCGGAGAGACGGCAATGGCTGAGTGGCCGGAAATTACCAATTCGTGGTGGACCACCAATCCTGATGATGAGGGAAGCTATTCTTCCGGCACACATTTCTGTCCGTTGACGATAACCTGCGGCAAAACAAGCATTACTTTTACTGCGGTAGGCGGTCATGGCAATGTGCGTGCCTCTGTTTCCTCTAAGCAGAACAATCTGCAGCTCGGTGCGGGCGCATATATGACCATCCTTCCTACAGTTGAGAAGTATAAGTATGTGAAGGTGACTGTGAAGGGAAATACCAAAATCGCTGATAACCGCGTAAGCACAATAACTACACCCGAAACTTCAGGAACTGTAAGCTACGACGCGGAAACCAAGATTATGACCTGGGAGCCGGTATCGGATGATGCTGTATGTGAACTTGATGTGAACGGCGGCGCATATATCGAGGCTGTTACTGTAGACTTTATTGAAATTCCGAGTGTCCCTACGGGTGCCGTCAATGTTGAAACCGATACCGACACCCCCGCAGTCTACTACAACCTGCAGGGTATTCGCGTTGAAAATCCCTCGGGTGGACTATATATCCGTCGAGTGGGTAACCGCTCTGAAAAAGTGAAGATTCCGTGAAAAAATAGTGATCCTTGAAAAAAAATAGCGCGGGGGCATTACGTAGTTTTGCCTCCGCGCTATTTCCCATAGTACTGAACCTTAAAACTATATTCAGGATCATGAAAAAAATTTTACTTCTTGCAACTGCTGCCTTGCTCTCTTGCGGCTCGGCCATGGCTGAAACAGTCACTTTCGACTTCAATCTCGACAACCCCTGGGATTGGAACAGTATTCCTAAAAATTCGTCAGGTTACATCGACGCTTCTGCAGTACCCGTAAACTGCGTGGAAGCTCCCGTAACTCTCAGTATCGACGGAAAATTCCGCCGATATGCACAGCAGGCTCTCGGTGGTACGATTTGCCTCCTCATGTACCAGGACACTTCCTTGTCGTTTACTACCGCCGAAGGCTACAAAATGACGGAGATAACTTTCTATGGTGGTACGGCCAAGTTTGCCGACCTCGCTGTGAAAGAAGGCGAAACCGAACTCCCTGCCGAAGAGCCTACCTACGGCGACGGCTGGAATCATACTTCATCAGGCGCACACATCGATGAAGTATACCGCATGGCATACTGCAACACTGCAGGCCCGATCGTATTCTACAATCCCACAAACACTACCAACGTCGTTACCAAAATTGAGGTGACTTATGAGGCATCCTCGCTCAAGGAAGCAGGTCTCGCTTGGTCGAAGAAAGAATTCACGGCCTTTATGAACGAGGATAACACCTTCCCCACACTCTCAAAAGCAACCGATGCCGCTATCGACTATGTCTCGGACAACGAGGAAGTTGCTTCAATTGATGCAACAACAGGTGTCATCACCCTCCATGCTCCCGGCACCGCTAAGATTATCGCAGGATGCGATGCTACCGATACCTACGACTGGGGTGAGGCATCTTATATCCTCACAGTGAAGCGTCAGGGCCAGATTACAGCTCACTACAACTTCACCGAATTCGCCGACATCGAGGGAACCGACAATCAGTGTATCGCCGGTTATCCCGACATCCTCGTCACCACATGGTGGACAACCAATCCCGATACCAGCTATGGCTCAGGCACTCAGTTTAAGCCCCTCACCATATACAACGACGGCACTGAAATAACTTTCAATTACGACGGCACCGGTGGTCACGGCAACGTACGCGGTACTACCACTACCAAGCAGCAGAATCTGCAGCTCGGCAGCAGCGCCTGCATGACTATCAAGGGAACTGCCGAAAACGCTCGCCTCTACGAGGTGAAAGTGCAGGGCAACCGCAAAACTTCTAACGGCAGCATGCTTGATCAGATGACTACGAATGATGAAGGAGAGATAGAATTCGATGAAGAAAACCGATTCCTTACCTGGACTCCGAAAACAGAAGATGCGGTGTGCTATCTTGATGCCGAGCACGGTGCTTACATCGAAACCATTACAGTAGAGTATCACCTCGGCTCCACAGGCGTCGGCAATGTCGCAGCTGACTCCGACGGCAATGCTCCGGCTGAATACTTCAACATACAAGGTATGCGTGTAGACAATCCGGAAAAGGGTCTCTATATCTGCCGCAAAGGCTCAAAGGTAACTAAGATTGTGATTCAATAAGCATTATAAGGGAAAAATAAGGTGCTTAAACGGCATACCGCTATGGCCCGCGAGCAATAGCGGTATGCTTTTTTTCTATAACTGACTGTAAACTATAATATCATCATAACATGAAGCGTTTAGGTCTGTTTCCGCGTGTTGTCATAGCTATTGCATTGGGAGCTCTGCTCGGTATGTTTATGCCGGAGTTTATGCTCAGAGTTCTCAAAACATTCAATGTGCTCTTTGCTCAATGTCTCAAATTCGTTGTACCCCTGCTTGTGCTCGGGCTTGTTACGCCGGCTATCGCCAATCTCGGACGCGGCGCCGGCAAGATGCTCGCTGCAGTCGTCGGCATAAGCTATATATCTACGGTTTGTGCAGGTTTCTTTGCGTTTGAGTGTTCGACCCATCTGTTTCCGCACTACCTGTTTGCGGGCGATGCGCAGGCGGCAGGCGAGGCTGCAGAAGCGGCCGTCGAACCCTTTTTCGCGCTTAAAATACCGCCGGTATGCGATATCCTCACGTCCTTGCTGCTCTCTTTCATGCTGGGTATAGGCATAATCTTCACCAAGGCTGACGTGATAAAGCAGGGTTTCGATCAGTTTGGCGAAATCATAAAACTCACCATAGAGCGAGCCGTGATACCACTGTTGCCCGTGTACATATTCACCATGATATGCGAGATGAGTGCCGGTGGCAAGTTGGCTCTCATTATGGGCACCGGTCTCAAAGTTATTGTCACGGGTATAGGCATTTCCATTGCGTTCCTTTTCCTGCAGTATGTCATCACCGGAATTGTGGCGCGCCGCAATCCTTTCAGACTCATGTGGAATATGGTACCCGCCTATCTTACAGGATTCTCGGTGTGCTCATCGTCAGTATGTATACCGGTAACGCTTGCCGGGACACTAAGAAACGGAGCCACCCCCGAAATTGCAAATTTCACCGTCCCCCTTTGCTCCACAGTTCACATGTGCGGTTCTACAATTAAACTGGCCACTACTGCAGTTGCCGTAATGTATATTTGTGGAATAGAACCCGATTTTACGCTTTTCGCAAATTTTGTATTTCTGCAAGCAATATCTTCGGTAGCGGCTCCGGGTGTAATGGGTGGTGTGTTGATGGCATCTGTCGGGCTCCTCGAATCAGTTCTCGGCTTTTCACCTGAGCATAGCGCTCTGCTTATGACTATTTATCTGGCGCTCGACGGATACGGTCCCGCCTGCAATGTGAGTGGTGATGCTGCCGTTACGCTTATCATAGACTCCATTTTCAGACGGAAGAAAGGTGTGGAATCTCAGCTTGCGGTTGAAGTCTGACTCTCCTCTCCCGATTCCGCAAATCGTGCAGGTAGCCCTTTCTTGGATTTGGCGCCAAGCATCTGCAGTTTCTCGGCGCGGCTGATAAGGTTGCCGGGGCCGCTCGACAGTTTTCTGAACGCATCGTCGCAAGTCTGGCGCGCAGTCTCGAGAGCTTTCCCCACCTTGTCCATTTCACCGACAAACGAGTAGAATTTATCGAGCATCTTGCCGGCCTCGTCGGCAATGGCGAGAGCATTTTTGTTCTGCTTGTCGTGTCGCCACATCTGTTCGATAAGCTTCACAATCGACATGAGATGCGCCGGAGATATTATCAGCACGCGGCTGTCGAACGCCGATTCCCAAAGGGTGTTGTCAAGTCCCATTGCCGCGAGGAACGCACCTTCGTGGGGGATAAACATGAGCACGTAGTCAAATCCGCGCGTCTTGCCCGCGTCCTGATAGCTTTTGTTGCGGAGCTCGGCCACATGCTTTTTCACCGAGGCGATGTGAGCCCTCGCGTGAGCCTCGCGGCCGGCCTCATCCTCGGCATTAAGCATTTCGAAGTAGTCGCTGATAGATACCTTCGAGTCGATTATTATCCGTCGTCCTTCTGTGTAGTCAATCACCACGTCGGGGCGCAGTCGGCGTCCGTTGCTGTCGGTCACCGACTCCTGCACCTGGTATTCATACCCCTTTCGGAAGCCCGCGCGCTCAAGGATATTGTCGAGAATCATTTCGCCCCAATCGCCCTGCAGGCGGGTGTTGCCTTTGAGTGCGTCGGTGAGGCGGCGAGTCTCCGAACCGATAGCCCGGTTGAGATCCATCAGTTCTCTCACGCGTTCGCCGAGCGAAAACCGCTCCCTTGCCTCCCGCGAATAGCTGTCGGCGACTGTCTGCCTGAAGTTGTCGAGATTCTCCTTCATCGGAGCCAACACTTCGGCAAGACTCTGCGTGCTCTGTCGGCGAAGCAACTCCGCATTTGCTGTCAGCGATTTATTGGCCAAAGCCTCGAATCGGCGCTCGGCCTCGGCATTCAGGCGTTCGAAGTCGGCTCGTTGCTCTGTAAGCGCCTCTCGGGCAATGCGTTCACGCTCCTCAGCCCGCGAGAGCTTGGAGTGCAGTTGTATTATATATAGGATGGCTCCGGCTAACGACAGCGTTAGAATTATTATTCCTAAATAACTTATCATCTATTTTATGGATTTTTTACGATACAAAGATATGAAATATTGAACAAAATGTAGTAACTTTGCGCTCGATTTTGTCAACCTCCTTGCGAAAGGTTTAATAAAACACATAGAATTGAATCAATTACACATCCTCAACTCTAAGGCAAAACAGCCGCCTCTCGGCCTCTCCATTCTTCCAATAGCATCTCTCCTTATATTCCTTGCTTGCGTAGTGATATTTGCAGGAGCATCCGCTATATCCGATTATAGCCCGTATGCACTCCTCGCATCCGCCATACTCTCGGTAGTTCTTGCGTGCTGCTGTGGCAGTCTCTGCCGCCGAGGCATCATCGTAGGCTTCCGTCGAAGTGCCGCCCAGATTCTCCCTGCGGTCCCCATGTTGATATGTATCGCCATGGTGTCGACCACATGGATGCTCAGCGGTGTCGTCCCTACACTTATCGACTACGGTCTCGCCTTGCTGAGTCCCGTCTTTTTCCTCGTCCTCACATGCGTGGTGTGTGGCGTCATATCCGTGCTCACGGGTAGTTCGTGGAGTACTATCGCCACAATCGGCGTTGCATTTATGGGCATCGGTACCGTAATGGGCTTTAATCCCGGCCTCGTTGCGGGAGCAATAATCTCGGGAGCCTACTTTGGCGACAAGGTTTCACCCCTGAGCGACACCACCGTTGTGGCATCATCAACCTGTGGCGTCGACCTTTTCGAACACATCCGCTACCTCGCCCTCACAGCTGCGCCCGCTATGGCCGTGGCACTCCTCGTATTCTTCGTTGCCGGCCTGCATCTCACTCCTGAGTCGGCTATCGAATCGGGAGAAATCCGTCAGCTCCTTGCCGACAACTTCAACATTTCGCCCTACACCCTTGTCATCCCCCTCATCACGGCCATACTCATCGCGCTCCGAGTGCGTACAATCATCACACTTTTCGTCAGCTCGATGCTCGGCCTCGTTGGAATCTTCATTTTCCAGCCCGAACTTGCCGCACGTCTTCTCGGAGAAGCCTCCGGCCTTCACACCATGATTCTCGGCCTGCTTTGGGGCGAAACATCCTTCAATACCGGCGTCGAGACCTTCGACTCCCTCGTCACCACCTCCGGAATTCTCGGCATGCTCCCCACAGTTCGCCTCGTGCTCTGCGCAATGCTCTTCGGCACCGCCATGATAGGCACCGGTATGCTCTCGCGACTCACCCATGCCATTACCCGCCACATCCGTCGACGCTTCACCCTCGTAGGAAGCACCGTTGCCGGCGGACTGTTCCTCAACAGCTGCACCGCCGACCAATACCTTTCTATAATAATAGGCGGCAATATGTTCCGCAACGCCTACCGTCGCTTCGGTCTCGAACCGCGACTTTTGAGCCGTTCCCTCGAAGACTCCGTATCCGTCACTTCAGTTCTAATCCCCTGGAACTCCTGCGGCGTCACACAGTCGGCAGTCCTCGGCGTTGCCACACTCTCATACCTTCCCTACTGCGTGTTCAACTATCTCTCCCCCTTGCTCACGCTGCTCTTTGCCCTCACAGGCATCGGCATCAAGCAGGCAGCGCATGCCATTGGAAACAACGTCCCGGCCTTCGTCAGAATAGGGCGACAGAACTGAGATACGCACCCACGGCCGATTGGCCGCCCCTCATTACTATATAAGAATATTCCACCGACGCCCGCCACGCAAACTTGGCGGTGAGTCGGTATGAAATGCCGGCCTCCGCTGCCGCCTGGAATTTAAACCCCTCGCCGAATATCCCCGTACTACTATTATTATATATTGTACCCGCCTTCAAATTCCCCTCTACAGCCCACGAAGGGTGGGGGAGCGTGAAGTGAGTACACACACCCGCGAGGATATTGTTCGAACTCACCACCTGATATCCGCCGTCAGCCTTCGAAGGAGTATATATCCAATTCGTACCGGCATACACACCGAAATGATCGCTCGTCGGGAACGCGGCATCCACCCTTGCGGCCAGCCCGCAGCTTTGACCATTCGACAGGTAGAACATTCCTCCCGTACTCATGCTCACATTTATCTTGAAATCATTCTCGAAATTTCCCGAGAAAGGATTCTGCGCATGAAAAATCTTCCGGCATATAAAGTAAGATAGCTCCGTCGAAGCCACGCCCAGAGCAGCGCCCGCGAGCACGTCGCTCGGATAATGATTCTTCGATACCACGCGCTGCATCCCCACTATGGTAGCCGCCATCTGTCCGCCAAGACTGAAAAACGGCGAATAGCCATAGAGCTCGTTAGAGAATATCGTCGATGCCGTGAATGCCCATGAGGAGTGGCGCGACGGAAATGAATGTCGGTCCGAACCGTCGGGGCGCGTCTTGTGTATATTGTCCTTCAAAATTTCAGTGAGGGCGCCGTTGATTGCAAGCGAACCTGCCGCCGAACTTATTATTCGTCCGACCTTGTGCCGCTCGAGTGAGTCGGTCTGCGCCGACGCGCCTGTGCATGCGAGCGAGAATAGTATTATTAATAAAAGGAATTTTTTCATTACGTGCTTTTCTCATTATTGAGATTGCAAAAGTAAGTAAAATAATTCGGGCAGAAATGCAGTCCCCGATTTTTAGAGGATGATATTGTTAAAATAAATTTAGTATGGAGAGGATTTTTTTGATGATTTGGGTAGCTACCCTCGAAAAGCCCTAAAACCTCCCGAAACGGGTCAAAAATGGCCTAAAACGGCCCTTAAATGTGAATGAACGTTAAATACATGCTTTAAAACACATTTTTTGGTCGAAAAATTTGGAGATCGGGAAAAACCGTTATAACTTTGCACTCGCTTTCGGGAAGCAACCCCGATGAAGCCGCAAGAGAGCGGTGGAAACTTTAAAAGATGTTAAATTTTTGAACAAAATTTGGCTGATTCGGTTTCTCGCCGTAACTTTGCCGAGCTGAACGGAAGTAACGCTTCTGAGAAGGCACGAGAACATTGATAGTTTGACTAAAGATACGAAAAAGTAGTACAAGAGACAACGGAAATTAAATTTCCAACTCTGTCAATTTTTCCAACCAATAACTAAGATTTCTACCTGGACGCGGGATTGAACAACGCGCTTTGTGGATTGCTTCTTGCAAAAGGCAATAATTCAAAATTACTTGCCTTGTTTGATTTGAAAAAAGAAAAACAAGATAAGCAACAACGAAGAGTTTGATCCTGGCTCAGGATGAACGCTAGCGACAGGCTTAACACATGCAAGTCGAGGGGCAGCAGGGGTGAGGACTTGTCCTCACC
>JAAVFI010000014.1 GCA_014800815.1 Bacteroidales bacterium
AATCGGCGGCCTGCGGGCGCCTTAACGTTGCGTGAATCCGTACCCCCGGCATCCCTCCGCTTCGCTACGGTATGGCGGGGGCTACTAAGTGAATCGGTACCCTGAGCGGGTACCTGCGTTGATGCTGCCATAAATCGGCGCCCTCTGGACGCCAACGTAGTGGGGCGGAGTGTGGGATGTGTGCGGGTAGATGTCGCGGAGTGGGGAAATGGGCTTGGGAGTGGTGGGAGATGTGGGAGGTGTGGGCGTAGTCTCAGCCATGAATCGGCGTCCTGAGCCAAGGTAGGGGGATGACTAACCCCGCACATCCCTTCGCCTGGCGCCTGCGGTATGTACGGTTATGGAGTAATCGATGTCCTCCGGACATCACGTAGAGAATCAGGGTAAATGATTGGTACGAAGGTATGAGTAACTTAAAGATCAATCCAAAATTTCCTAAGAAATAAGGGTAGCTTCGTACGACTCTTTCATACCAACGATAGTAAGAGACCGACTATCGTACATCCCGTGGTGTGGAGAGCATGCTCTCGAAAGCGTCATGAATCGACGGAGAGGACGACGCCAAACCGCACTCAGAACAAATATATGGATTGGTAAATGGCGAAAAGTGAGCCTGCTGAAAGCAGTGCTATGCCCCACTTTTCATTTTTAGTAAATATCACTTGGCTGCGACTCTCTTTTCTTACTTTGATAAAAAATATGATGCCGACCAAATAGAAGGGAGAGGTCATGATGAAGTCTATAAGGCCTCCGGCATAGGCCATCCACAGACAGAATAATGTTGCTAAGAGTGCAACTATCTTGATTTTTGGTTTGCATGGCTGCTTCAACAGGAAAAGTCCTGTAAAGAAGTAACACGGTATAATCATAAGACCGGTGATGCGAAGAGCTGCAAGGTATATGTCGTCGGCCATTACAACCATAAGCAGGAAGAGTTCCATTACTATGCTTGAGGCTATGAGCCCATAGGCGGGCATTGAGCGGTGGTTGAGACGAGCAAAATTCTTGGGCAAAATTCCCACCAAGGAGGCTTCGTAAGGGACCTGAGCGACAATGAGCGTCCATGCAACCCACCCCCCTATCAATGAAATGATAACTGCAAAAATCACAAACCAGTATGCCCACTCTCCTACTGCGTCTTTCATGATGTAAGCTATCGAAGGGTTGTTCAGGTCGGCAAGTTGGCTTGCAGTCATCAAGCCAAAGCACAAAAGTGATACAGCCATATAAAGCAGTAAGGCAATGAAGAAACCAGCGAATCCGGCTTTTCCTACGTCAGACTTATTGCGAGCTCTGGCCGACATCATGACGGCCCCCTCTACTCCGAAGAAGCAGAAAAGGGTAATCATCATTGTGCTTCGTACTTGCTGCCACACTCCTCCACAGGCAGTGAGCTCACCCCACTGGTCTATCTCAAAGAGGTCTAATCTGAAGTAAAGTATAAATACGCCAATGATAAGGAGCAGCATCAACACCTTGATGAGTGCCAGAAGATTGTTTATAAACTTAGCTATACTTATTCCCCGAGATACAATCCAATACATCAACCATATCAAGGCTGAACAAAAAAGCACCATCTCCCAACTATGATTAAGCAGGCTTGGGAAGAAAGCTCCGAAGGCATCGTTGAGCATCACTCCATAGGCAACGTTAGAGAAGGCAGTACACAGCCAATAACCCCACGCGATATTGAAGCCCGCATAATTGCCGAATCCTGCCTGAGCATACTGGTAAAGTCCGGCATTGTACTGTGGATATTTATCGCTAAGATATTTGAACAAGACTACCAAGGGCAGTATACCTGCTCCAGTAATTATCCATGAAATAAATATAGCTCCCTGCCTTGCAGAAGCCGACATATTCTGAGGTAAGTTGTAGATACCAACTCCTACCATTAACCCGAACACAAGTGCCGTGAGTCCCCAAAAGCCAAGTTTCCCGGATGTCAACATTTTACCTATTAAGATATGAATGTACCTGAATTATTCACAGTACAAATTTAGCACTAATTTTCAATTTTTGCAAATAAAAATTAGTGAATCGTGGAGGTCTGCTATAATCAGAAAGAGATGCCGGCGAAGCCCATGAAGGCCATGGCGAGGATGCCGGCTGTGATGAGGGCGATGGGTACTCCACGCATTGCGCGGGGGACGTCGGCGAGTTCGAGTTGGGTACGGATGCCTGCGAAGAGCATCATGGCGAGGCCGAAGCCGAGTGCGGTGGCTGTGGCGTAGACTACGGAGTAGAGGAAGTCGAAATTTTTCTGTGCCACGATAATGGCTACGCCGAGTACGGCGCAGTTTGTGGTAATCAGGGGGAGGTAGACGCCGAGAGCTGCGTAGAGTCCCGGGGCGGATTTTTTGATAATAATCTCGAGCATCTGGACCAGTACGGCGATGACGAGGATGAAGGCTATGGTCTGGACGAACTCAAGGCCAAAGGGTACGAGGATGTAGTGCTGGAGCAACCATGTGACGGCTGTGGCCACGGCCATTACGAAGGTGACTGCCATGCTCATTCCGAAGGCTGAGTCGATGTTTTTGGAGACTCCGATGAAGGGACATATGCCCAGGAACTGGGCGAAGACTATATTGTTGACCAGTATGGCGGAGAACATTATGGCGAGATATGTGAGCACGGCTTATTTCTTTTGAGTATTAAGGCGATTGAAGATTGCGATGAGCAGGCCGAGGACTATGAAAGCTCCGGGTGCAAGGACGAACAGCAGGGCTCCAAAATCGGAACTGTAGACCTGTGCTCCGAATATGGCTCCTGTGCCAAGGAGCTCGCGCACTGAGCCTATGAGGGTGAGGGCGAGCGTGAATCCGAGTCCGCAGCCGAGACCGTCGAACACGGAGAGGGCTACGGTATTTTTCGAGGCGAAGGCTTCGGCACGCCCGAGCAGGATGCAGTTGACCACTATTAGGGGAATGAATATGCCGAGTGCCGAATAGAGTGCCGGGAACCACGCTTGCATAATCATCTGGAGGACTGTGACAAACGATGCTATCACGACGATAAATACGGGGATGCGCACTTTGTCGGGGACGATATTCTTTATCGACGAGATGACTGCGTTTGAGCATATGAGCACAAACATGGTGGCAAGACCCATTGAGAGGGCTGTAAGTGCCGATGATGTGGTGCCGAGTGTGGGACACATGCCGAGAATCAGCACAAAGGTGGGATTGCGCCTGACAATACCGTCAAGCAAAACTTTCAGCGCATTCATCAGTCTTCTGTTTTAGGTGATACAAGGGCGGTGCGTGCGGAATTGAGGGCTTCGAGGAATGCCCTTGAGGTGATAGTTGCTCCTGTAATGGCGTCGATATCGCCTCCGTCGGCTCTGACGCGTTGGGGTGCCGAGGAGCAGATGATATTGTGGGTCGAACCGGGAGCTGAGAACCATGTGTCGGCTTTTGCGCCGAGTCCGGGAGTCTCTGCGTGGGAGAGCATGCGATAGCCTGTAACGCAGCCGTTTCGGTCGAAGCCGAAGAGCACGCTTATACGGCCACCGAAGCCGTTGTCGCTGAAGCTCTCGACGGCCGTGCCCGATGCAAAGCCCGCGAGAGTGGCGTCGTAGCGTACGAGGCCCGAGGGAAGGGTGTCGGGTGAGATATCGTTGTCGAACGGCGGGAGGACTTCCTGAAGGGCGCTGCGAAGAGTCTCTGCCTTGGCCTGAGCTATGGGTTCCTCAGTGAGCAGATTCACTCCTGCGAGAATGGCTCCTGCGAGAATGGTTATGCCGCCGAGGGAGAGCATCATATTGGTGAGCGATGATTTCATGCGAACACCTCCTTTCTTGCAGGCGAGAATCGGCGCGGGCGTATATATCTGTTGATGAGCGGAGTGGCACCGTTCATAATGAGAATGGCGAACGAAACACCCTCCGGGTAGGCTCCCCAGCGACGTATCGAGGCGGCAATGATGCCTATGAGGAGGCCGTAGAGCCACATTCCGCGACGCGTCATTGGCGACGTAACGTAGTCGGTAGCCATGAAGACGGCTCCGAGAAGGAGGCCGCCCGACATCACGTCGGTAAGCACGGGATAACCGGCGAGGAGATCGACTCCAACGAGTCCGAGGACTACGGCAACGGGGATATCCCATTTGATGATTCCGAATGCCACGAGGTAGATGAAGCCGAGGATAATGGCTAACGCTCCGGTCTCGCCCATCGAACCTCCCATATTTCCAAGCAGCATGTCGACATTATCGGGAAGGACGGGAGCGGCCATTGCGGGAGTTGAGGCACCTGTTGAGGTTTCGACGGCCTCGGCGAGTTTGGTTATCGAGAGTATTGTAGCTCCCGTAGCACCGTCAGCATCACCGAAGCCGGGGTCGGGAAGGGGCCACGACGTCATGGCAACGGGGAAGGAGATGAGGAGGAATACTCGACCGACGAGGGCCGGGTTGAAGATGTTGCAACCGAGTCCGCCGAATGCCATTTTGGCAATGCCTATTGCTATGACGGCACCGAAAATAACCATCCATAGCGGGAGGTTGGAAGGCAGATTGAGGGCGAGAAGTATGCCTGTGAGGGCTGCCGAGCCGTCGAGGACAGTGGAGGGACGGCGGAGCAAGAATCGGGTAACGGCCCACTCTACCACCACGCACGAGGCTATCGACACGAGGAGGACGGAAAGAGCGGGCAAGCCGAAGTAATAGAGCGAGCAAGCTATTGCGGGGATAAGTGCTATGATGACGTGCCGCATGGCTCCTGAGGTGGTTCGGGAGGTGTGGAGGTGCGGCGACGGCGAGAATACGAGATTTTTCATTTTCTGGAGCGTTGTTTAGCAATACGGATATAGTCGAGAAGCGGTCGTGCCGAGGGGCAGTTGTAGCTGCATGCACCACATTCAAGACAGTCGGCAACGTCGGCTTCGCGTGCATCGTCGAACATTCGCAGGCGGCCGTAGGCAGAGAGCAGATATGGTTCGAGACCCATAGGGCAGGCGTCGACACACGCACCGCAGCGGATGCATGCCTGAACGGGGCGGCGACGGGTCTCGCGGAGTATTACGAGCCCCGATGTGCCTTTCGTGACGGGAGCGTCGAGGTTGACAGCGGTGCGTCCCATCATGGGTCCGCCGACTATCACTTTGGCTTCGTCGGGCAGCGTGAAGGGGAACTCTGAGAAGGGAGTGCCGACGGCGGCGAGATAGTTGGTGCGCTCTTCGGCCGGGATGTCGCCGGTTACAGTCACTACCCTCTCTATCAGGGGCTGACCAGTGGCTATCGCCTGCCATACGGCAAAGGCTGTGGCGACATTATGCACCACCGCACCGACCGATATAGGGAGAGCTCCCGATGCAATTCTGCGGCCTGTGACGGCTTCTATCAATTGCTTTTCGCCTCCCTGCGGATATTTGGTGCGCAGAATCTGCAGGGTGATATCGTTGCGCGAACCCAGAGCCGAAGCTATGGCAGCGGCGGCTTCGGGCTTATTGTCTTCGAGGGAAATCACGGCACGCGGAATGCCTCCGGCTTGCATCATGAGAGCGACGCCTTCGACTATCATCCGCGGCCATTTGCACATAAGAGCATCGTCGCACATGAGGTAGGGCTCACATTCGCAGCCGTTAATTATCAGTATCTCAGGCTTCTGCTCAGGCTTGAGCGAGAGCTTGACGTGCGAGGGGAAGGTTGCACCGCCGAGACCGACGATGCCTGCCTCGGATATC
This sequence comes from Bacteroidales bacterium, assembly GCA_014800815.1. Taxonomy (GTDB): domain Bacteria; phylum Bacteroidota; class Bacteroidia; order Bacteroidales; family Muribaculaceae; genus CAG-873. Next base: position 5,685 of record JAAVFI010000014.1, read on the forward strand.
ATGCGGCGGATTTCGTCGGCGGGGAGGTGGGAGGGAATCTTCGCGACTGGAAGTTCTGCCCAATATTTTTCGCGGCTTATGGTGTCGGCTTCGTGCTCCTCGTCGGTAGCCTTTATGATAATTGCTTGCGAGGGTTTCCCGTTGGGCATCAACACATTGTCCACGCCCTGTACGGTACCGCTGATGGGCGCATGGAGAGGAGCCGAAACAAAGGAGGCCGCGCGGGCTATCTGTTCGCCACGCGTCACTTTGTCGCCCTTGCAGACTATGGCAATCGCCGGAGCTCCGATGTGCTGGGCGAGGGGGACGCATGCGAGCGTGGGGAGCGGTTGGAGCAGTATATCTCGAGAGGCAATCTTATTTGCGGCGGGATGTACGCCGCCTTTGCTGAAAGTCTTTTTCATGCGTTGGATTGTTCGGATGGTTTGGTTACGGGGAAGGTAGCGAGAATAGCTCCTGTAGGACATACTCCCACGCACTTGCCACACGCCTTGCAGAGAAGCGGGTCTATATAGGAAAGATTGTCGTTGACGGTTACGGCACCGAAGGGGCAGGCCTTGACGCATTTGGAGCAGCCGATACATGCGGCTGAGCAGGTCTTGCGGGCTATTCCTCCGCGCTCGCGATTGGCGCAGGCAACCCACACACGACGGTCGCGTCGACCGGCAGGACGGAGTTCGAGCAAGTGCCTGGGACACTCTTTGACGCAGGCTCCGCAGGCCGTACATTTTTCGGCATCGACTTCGGGGAGAAGTGTGTCGGGATTGATTGCGATAGCGCCGAAGCTGCACACCTCGGTGCAATCGCCACAGCCGAGACAACCGAAAGAGCAACCGCGAGTACCGACAGCAACGGCATCCATGACAGCGCAAGAAGAGGCGCCGTCGTAGGTAAAGCGCTCGGGGCGTGCCGAGCAAGAGCCGTTACAGCGGAGCACCGCCACATTTTTTTCGGCGGCCGATGCTTCGACTCCGAGTACGGAGGCTATTTTCGCAATCGTTTCCGAGCCTGAAACCGGGCAATGGAATCCTTTGAGAGAACCTTCGGCAACACAGCGTGTGGCGAAGTCGCGGCAACCTTTCAAGCCACATCCACCGCAGTTGGCACCGGGTAGCAGAGAGGCAATCTCATCAATGCGCGGGTCTTCCTCCACATGGAATTTGCGGGCAGTCGCATATAGAACGACAGCCCCGAGGAGGCCGAGCAATCCTAATAACAGAATGGTAGTAAACAACAAGGACATCAGTTAGTCAGTCAGATTAGTTTTCAAAGTTAGAACGATACGCCACTGCGGCTGCGGGCGTAATTTCACATAAAAGTGAAGTGCCGGAAAAGTCAAAGCAGATGAGAGAAGAGATAATAAAGCCACGAGGCCTTGATCCATATCGGACAAGGTGGCGGCACACGCTACAGCGATGAACACTGCCAGCGGAATGACAAGCAGCATGAAAACGGCTTTTCTTTTTGCTCCGGGAATCGGCTCGACAGTGACTTTGCTGCCGGGTGTCAGCTGTAAGTCAGAGTCACCTTCGGGAAGACCGGCATCGACTATCAATCGCTCTCCGGAGACATTGGAGCAAGCAAAAGCGAGCGCACATCCAGCACAATTTGCGGAGTTTTTCGGCTCCGAAAGGCATACAGAAACATGATTTTTATAGACTCCGGCGACTATCGCCTCACGCTGTGACTCGCACTTTTTCATGACGCTTGAAATTGAGTACAAAAGTACTAAATTCCGCACTTTTTTTCATTAACGAAAGGAGCCACAATTTTATTAAAAATGTTTAAAAAGCAACATGCGATTACGTAATAATGAGATATAGCGACGCAAGTGTTAAAACCTCGAGACGTCATAGATGCGTTAAGATATTTTCACACGTCACGACCAACACTCGGTGTCGTCGGCTATCTCGGGGAGTGTCGAACTATGATATACGGGGTCGAGGCCGCGGCGCTTCTGCTCCTTATAGTCCTTGAGGAGGGCGAAGGCGTATTTTCCGAGAAGAATTATTGCCGCGAGATTGCAGAGGGTCATCAGAGCCATGGTGATGTCGGCGAATCCCCATACGAAGTCGAGCGATGTGAGCGCACCTATATACACTATAGCGCCCACACAGAGTCTGTAGATGCCTACACTCACCGAGCCGGCGCCGAGGAAACGGATATTGGCTTCGCCATAGTAATAGTTGGCGATGATACTGGTAAAGGCAAAGAAGAATATGGCCATGCACACGAAGGTTGAGCCGTAGTTGCTGCCTCCGAGGCTGGTGTCGATAGCTTTCTGTGTGAGGATGATACCGCCGTCGTAGTCGGAGGGTACGACTCCGCTGCAGAGGATGATAAAGGCTGTGGCGGAGCATACGATAAGGGTGTCGGTGTACACGCCGAAGGCCTGGATGAGTCCTTGCTTTACGGGATGACTTACCGTGGCCGTAGCGGCGGCATTGGGAGTGGAGCCCTCCCCTGCCTCATTGCTGAAGAGGCCGCGTTTGATGCCCATTATCATTGCTGAACCGACCGTACCGCCAAGTACTTCGCCGTAGCCGAAGGCATTCTCGAAAATCATACGCAGTACGTCGGGGAAGCGGTGGATGTTGAGCACGATGATGACCATAGCTAGGATGATGTAGGCCACGGCCATTATGGGGACGACAATCTCGCTGAAGCGGGATACTCTGGTGACGCCGCCGAATACTATAATGAGTGTGAGGAGTGCGAGGACGATGCCTGTAATCTGGCGGGAGAGGCCGAAGGAGAGGTGAAGAGCGTCGGCAATGGTATTGCTCTGCACCGAGTTGAAAGCGAAGCCGAAGGTGAGTGTGATAAGAACTGCGAATGTCGCCGCCCACCACTTCTTATGCAGACCTTTGGAGATATAGTAGGCGGGGCCGCCTATGAAGGATTTCTCGCCTTTGACTTTGAAAAGCTGGCCGAGGGTTGACTCAACGAAGGATGTGGCGGCTCCGAGAATGGCGATAACCCACATCCAGAACACGGCGCCGGGGCCGCCGATGGTGATAGCCGTTGCCACTCCGGCAAGGTTGCCGGTGCCTACGCGTGAGGCTATCGAGAGTGCGAAGGCCTGAAAAGAGCTTACCGAACCGTGGGTGTGGGCTGACGACGCATCGGTATGGCGACGGCCTGAACGGACAAGGAGACGGAGCATCTCGCCTATCATGGTAAACTGCAGGCCTCGCCCTCTTAGGGTGAAATATACGGCGATGACGAGCAGCAGGGACACGAGGACGTAGTCGGAGAGAACGGCACCAATTGATGTAACGAGTTCGGAAAGATTCATGGCAAGGTGTATTTACAAATCGGGGATGCACATTTCTGCACATCCCCGAGTCTATTCTTAATATTAATGTTTGCGGAGTCCGCTGTAGTCGCGGCTGTATCGGAGCATCTGCTCGGGATAAGTCTCGGTGTAGGAAACGGTGACGTCGGTAATATTGCCTTCGGCGTCGCGAACGGCAGTGTAAACCGGGTTGACGAATCCCTTGTAGGGAGCGATGTCGAGTTTTGCGTATCGGTCGAGCACCTGGCGGTGGAGTTCGGGGTCAACCTTTACGGCATATGTTTCGACAAGGTCCTGAGCGGCAGCGTAGTCGCCGGTAGAGCGGATGCGCTGGATTTCGGCGAGGAGTTCGCCAAAGAGGCCGCGGAGCGCTTTGTAGTCGTTGATTTTCACGAAAGTTTTTCCGTCGCGTTCAACGAGTTCGATTACGTTATTGTCCTTGCCCTTTTCGTAGCACCACTCGGCAATGAGTTTGCGGTTGCGCATGTGAGCTTCTTCCACGTCCTTGCCGGGCTCGATACGCATGAGCTGAGTCATGAGGCCGTTGAGGATGTACTTGTAGTACTCTGCCTTGTATGCGTCGGGGTTGTCGAGGAGACCGATTTCGAGGAGTTTGGGGTCGGCGAGATAGTAGAGGGCGAAGAGGTCGGCGCGTGCTTCTTCGATAGTCGAGCCGTGAGCCTTGAGGGCGTCGGGGTCAACACCGGGGAGGAGCTTGCCCGAACCGTGGCCAAGACACTCGTGGAGGTCGGTGTGGAGGTTGTCGGTTATGAAGAGGTACTTGTCGAGGAGGTCGGAAGTTGCCTGATCGATTACGAATTCTTCGTTGAAACCGTCGCCGTGAGCGGCTTCGTCGTAAGCCTGGGTGATGTTTTCAAGAGTTACCGACTTAGAGCCGTGAGCAGCACGAATCCAGTTGGCGTTGGGGAGGTTGATGCCGATAGGAGTTGCGGGATAGGAGTCGCCGGCGAGGATTGCTGCGGTGATAACCTTTGCAGAAACGCCTTTTACCTTATCTTTCTTGAACTTGGCGTCGACGGGCGAATTGTCTTCGAACCACTGAGCGTTAGACGAAAGAATTTCGGTGCGTTCGCTGGCGGGGATGTTCTTGAAGTTTACGATAGACTCCCAGCTGCCGGTCATTCCGAGGGGGTCGCCGTAGCTTTCGATGAAGCCGTTGATGAAGTCGACCTGCGATGCGGTGTCTTCGGCCCATTCGATAGAGTATTTGTCGAATGTAGCGAGGTCGCCGGTGGTGTAGAAGTCGATGAGGCTTTCGATAATCTGCTTCTGAGCAGGATTTTCGGCATAATTCTTGGCGCTGTCGAGGTTTGCCACGATGTGCTCTATTGCACTGCCGTAGAGGCCGCCGAGGCGGTAGGGCTCTTCGACAATCTTGCCGTCGACCTTGCGGAGACGGGTGTTGAGGCCGTAGGAAATGGGGGTAAGGTCGTTGGGTTTCTTGATGCTTTCGAAGTAAGCCTCAACTTCTTTCTGTGTAAGGCCCTTCTCGTACATATTGTTGGCGCTGGTGGCGATGAGGTCGGCGCCTTCTGCCTGGTTGACACGCTTGGCTTCGAGTGCGGGATTGAAGATAATCTCCACGAGTTCAGCGGTATTGTCGGGAGCGGTACCCTCGGGGAGAGCCATGATACGCTCTTCGAGGAATGCGCGAGAGAAGCCGGGGGTAAACTTGTCGGTGCTGTAGTGGTGGTGGATACCATTACCGAACCACACCTGCTTTACGTAGGTTTCAAAAGCTTTGAAATCGGCGGTGTTGCGGTCGCCGTCGTAGTTTGTGTAGATATTTTCGAGGAGGTTTCGGATATCGAGGTTAGCGGCATTATTCTGGTCCCAGAGGATGTCGCGGCCCCAGAGAGCTGCCTCGGTCAGGTAGTAGACAAGAATTTTCTGGTTGAGAGTCAGGCTGTCGAAGTCGGGCACCTTGTAGCGGAGTACCTCGATATCGGCGAATCTGTCGACATGGTAGTCGAATTCGGCATCAGGAGCAGCTTTTTGAGCTGTCCGTGAGCAGGAAGGAGCCATCAACATTGTAGCCATTGCTGCTGCGATAATCAGTTTTTTCATTTTATATTGATGAATAATTATTTCGTCTTGCAAAGGTAGTGTTTTTGTGGCAAACTTACAAAAAAGTCTGCACTACCCTATTTCCACGACAAAGGAAAAGTAGCTTCCGGGCTGCGCCATGTCGAGTTTTCCGGATTTTATCCGTTGATTCTGCACGTCGACGTCGACAAATCCTGCGGGGAGGTCGGAACTTGCGGGACGGATATAGAAATTTCCTCGAGAGCCGGGCTCTACGAAGCGGTTGTAGAATCGGTGGCATACGTGCCCCATAGTCATGCGAAAATTGATTTCGACCACTGGTACGAAGGAAAATTCGTCGCCCTCGACGCTCATCATGTCTACTCCGAGAGGGCCTGAGTAGTTCGGGGCGACACTCTCGAGAATGGGGATGAGGGCATTCCTGACGGCATCGAGCTGACCCTCGGGGAGTAGCGCGGCAATCTCGTCGTGAAGGGTTTCGGGCGAGGCGAGTACGTTGCCTGAATACGAACCGATACGCTCGGTATTGAAGAGGGAGTAGCCGTCGAAGGTGCATTTTCCTTCCTTTATAGTATAGAGGAGCGCGAAGTCGGCCTTCTTGGTATAGCGAGGCTCTGCCATAATTGAGCCCTGTCGGCCAATCATTCCTTCTATCATGGATTGCTGTTTGTCCACACCGGCGGCGTCTACGGCCACGAGTCCGCGGCCTGAGGAAGACCAGGGCAATTTGAGGATAACGCCTTGCGGGTGAGCGAGAACGAAATCTTTAACTGCGGAGAATGCAGTACGTTCGACGGCGGCGGGGGCTACTGAAAAGGGGAGTGATGCGGCGAGTTTCTTGGCAACGTCAGCAGCGGTGCGACGATGCGAGAGCTGCCGAACGTAGTCGAGATACGCATCGTCGGGAAGCGCCGACTGCGGGAATCCGGCATCTATAAAAGCCTGCCGTGAAGCGAGCGACCAGCCCCAGGGAGCGGGAACGGTATCGGCGGGATTATGGTCGTAAGGGAAGGGAATTTCGCCAAAAAGGGCTGTAATCTTTCTGTACCAGTCCGCATTAACACCCGTCGAGAGAAAGCAGTCGTGGACGTCGGCGAACCATATCGGGAGCGTTTCGCCGGATTTGCGCAGACGCACGGCGTTGTCGGGCGCAGTATATCGGCTCTTCCATGACGCGAGAGCGAGGTCGTTCTCCGGGAAGAAGAAGTGCAGAAGTCGTTGCATCAGAATACTATACCGAGGCGCACGGAAGCGCAGTGCAGGTCCGTGAAGTCGTGAGTCATCTCCGGCCCTATAATCTTGCGACGCTGCAGAAAGGTATATGCGAGAACAAGATAGGAGGAGAAGCTGCGGCCCGAGGCAAGGCGCATGCCTACGCCGGTAGAACCGAAAATTCCTGTCTGATGATGATTGTGCTCAAGGTAATTAAGCGACATACCGCCCTTTACCTCCCAGAATACACGGGTGTCGCGCTCTACGAAGTTGGTGCGGAGTAGCGCATAAATGGGGTAAGAGCGGCAGGAGTTTGACACGTAGATATCGGCCTGCGCACCAACTCCAAGGAACTTTATCCAGCCTCGGCGGATACCGAATGCCAGGTTGAAGTCGATAGAGCTCATATCGTTGCCGCTCATATCTATCGACGCTCCGACGTCGCCGCCCCACGCAAAGACAATTTTCGGGGCCGGTTTCTTAACCTTGACTTCCTCAAAATCGCTGAAAGCCTCCGGGCCTGTCATACCGGGCTCGGGACACACCTGTATGCCGAGCGAGTCGCCGAAGTCAATGACATTTTCCGTAGCGAACTTGAAATTGCCGAGCAGGAGTCGCTGAACCAAGGTGTCGGAGCTTGCGTAGGGGGTCGTGACATTGTAGGTGCGTACGGGCACTGAATTATTTCCGTTCTTTATGGAGACAATAACGGTAGCCTCATACGTAATTGAATCGGCCTGAGCGGGAGTCTCTGCAGCGTTTTGAGCAGATGCGGCGAGTCCGAGAGAGAGGAAAAGGGGTAAAAAGAAACGCCGAATCATAGTGAGGCAGGTTTTTCAAATACTATCGAGGCCCAGTTGTCGATGCTTGCAATGCGTCGGTATGAAAGTCCGGCTGCAGCGGCAGCTTCCTTGACAATCCCGGCATCTTCGGTATAAAAACCGCTCACGGCAATTTTTGCTCCCGGTTTCATGGCATCGGCGTAGCGGGCGATATCGGCAGTGATGATGTTGCGGTTGATGTTCGCGAGGAAAAGGTCGGCAAAACCGAGGTACTTCTCGAGAGCTGAGGCGTCGCCGTCGATAATGGTGAGGCGTGCTTCCGGCGGGAGATTGAGGCCGACATTGTCGCGTGCGTTTGTGGCAGCAAAGGGGTCAATCTCGATACCTACTGCTTCTCCCGCGCCTGCCATGAGAGCGAGGATTGCAAGGATGCCGGTACCCGTACCCATATCTATCACGGTGCAGCCGGGGGTGACGAATTCGAGCACGGCCTGCATCATAAGTGTTGTGGTGGCATGGTGGCCAGTGCCGAAGGCCATGCGTGGGTCTATGACGATATCATATTCAGCCTCAGGCACATCGGTGTGGAAACTGCTGTGCACAGCTACCTTGCCGGCAACGACTATAGGCTTGAAGTAGTTTTTCTCCCACTCGCTGTTCCAGTCGCGTCCTTCGACAAATTCTTCCGAGAAAGTGATATCTGCTTCGAGAGGCAGAGCGTGAGCGGCCTCGGCTGTCGCTTCGACCGAATAGAGGGCCGCAGGGACATAGGCAGTGAGTGAAGCGCCGTCGTCGGCAGGTTCAAAAGATTCATAACCGGCATCGGCAAGAGAGTCGGCCAGGAGGTCGCAAACATCACCGGAGGGCGGATTTACCGCGAAAACTACTTTATAATAATCGTTCATCGCTGAAGCGTGTTTTTTCTATTTCTCGCACAAAGTTAAGCATTTTTGCCCGAGCTAAGAAAAAAATTCGTAAATTTGCGAGCATAAAAACCAGACCGCAACAATGACACAGTCAGTCGCACCCGCCTCCAGCTCGCCACAGATACTCCGAGAGTACCTGCGCAGCCATGGCAAACGTTGTACGCCTGAGCGCTTCATGATTCTTGAGGCCGCCGAGCGCATGCAACGCCATTTCACGGTTGACAGCCTCTGCAACGAGCTCATCGAAGAAGGGCGACATGTGGCTACAGCCACGGTCTACAGCACTCTGCAACTGCTCGTGGAGTGCGGACTGGTGAAGCGCTTGCGCATCGAAGAAAACCAATCTACCTACTACGAAGCCGACCCGGGAAATCACCTGCACCTCATCTGCACCACGTGCGGAAAGATAAAAGATGTACGCGACCCGGCACTCGACGACCTCATAAGAGCGCGACGGTTCACCGCTTTCTCTCCCTCGACTTTTTCACTTTCTGTATACGGTGTGTGCTCATCGTGCACGCGCAAACGCAGAAAAAGCAACACCTTAAAAACGAATCAGAGTAATAAAAACTCCATATCCAAAAACAAAAAATGAAAGCCGATATTCTCTTAGGCCTCCAATGGGGCGATGAAGGCAAGGGCAAAATAGTTGACGTCCTTGCTCCGGATTATGATATTGTAGCCCGCTTTCAGGGCGGACCCAACGCCGGTCACACTCTTGAATTCGACGGCCACAAACATGTGCTCCGTTCGATTCCTTCGGGTGTTTTCGCCAAAGGCTCAATCACAAATATCATAGGCAACGGCGTGGTGCTCGACCCCGTACTCTTCCGCAAGGAAGCTGCAGAACTCGAAGCCGACGGCGTAGACCTCCACTCAATCCTCAAGATTGCCAAGAAAGCTCACCTCATCCTGCCCACCCACCGTCTGCTCGACGCTGCCGGTGAGGCTGCCATGGGTTCGGGCAAAATCGGAACTACCGGCAAAGGTATCGGCCCGACATACACCGACAAAATTTCGCGCCACGGCGTGCGTGTAGGCGACATCCTCGCTGATAACTTCGAGGATATCTACCACGCTACCCGCGACGCTCACCTCCGCACTCTCGCCAGCCTCGGCGCCGAGGTAGACCGCAACGCTTTCGAAGCTGCCGAAGCTGAATGGCTCGACGCACTCGACTACCTCCGCTCGTTCGAACTGACAGACACCGAGCACTTTGTAAACCGTGCGCTCAACGAGGACATGAGCATACTCTGCGAAGGCGCTCAGGGCACTATGCTCGACATCGACTTCGGTTCGTATCCTTTCGTAACATCAAGCAATACCGTATCAGCAGGTGCCTGCACAGGCCTCGGCCTCGCTCCCAACCGCATCGGCAAGGTGTACGGTATCTTCAAGGCATACTGCACACGCGTAGGCAGCGGCCCCTTCCCCTCGGAACTTTTCGACGCAACCGGCGCTGAAATCCGCTCTATCGGTCATGAATACGGTGCTGTGACAGGTCGCGAACGCCGCTGCGGCTGGCTCGACCTCGTGGCTCTCCGCTATGCAGTGATGATCAACGGCGCAACACATCTTATAATGATGAAGAGCGACGTGCTCGACACTTTCGACCAAATCAAGGTGTGCACCGCATATCGTCTTCCCGACGGCACTGTTACTTCCGACTTCCCCTTCTGCGTGGGACGCAACGCTGCCGGTGTGGCCGATGTAGAACCTATCTACGAAACCCTCCCCGGCTGGCTCACCGATATCTCGGCAGCCCGCAAGGAAGAAGAACTCCCCCAGAAGTTCCGCGACTACATTTCTTATATAGAAGAAAAGGTAGGCGTGCCTGTGGCTATAATCTCTGTCGGCCCTGACCGCGAGGAGACTATCATCCGCAAGGTGGACTGATTTACATACTGTAATCACACTAACCTCAAATAACCTTAAATCTTATACCATGGCCAAAATTAAACCCTTCAAGGGCATCAGGCCCCCGCGCGACCTCGTGACAGACGTGGCATCGCGCCCGTACGACGTACTCAACAGTGAGGAAGCCCGCGCAGAAGCCGAGGGCAATCTCCGCTCGCTCTATCACATCATAAAGCCGGAGATAGATTTTGCTCCGGGCACCGACGAGCACTCGCAGGAGGTGTACGACAAAGCGGTAGAAAACTTCGCCGCGTTCCGCCACAACGGCTGGCTCGTGCAGGACGATAAGGAACACTACTATATCTACGCCCAGACCATGGACGGCCGCACCCAGTACGGCATAGTAGTGGCCGCCAACGTGGCCGACTATATGGAAGGCCGCATCAAGAAGCACGAACTGACCCGCCGCGACAAGGAAGAAGACCGCATGAAGCACGTGCGCATCAACAATGCCAACATCGAGCCTGTATTCTTCGCGTTCCCCGACAACGAAGCTCTCGAAAAGATAATAAAGGATGTGACAGCGGGCGAACCCGAATACGATTTCACCGCGCCCGACGGCTTCGGCCACCACTTCTGGGTAATTGAAAACGAGGCTACGATAGCCGCTATCACCGAAGAATTTGCAAAGATTCCTCACCTATATATAGCGGATGGACATCACCGCTCTGCCGCAGCGGCTCTCGTGGGCAACGAAAAGGCGATGATGAACCCCGACCACAAAGGCGACGAGGAGTACAACTACTTCCTTGCCGTAGCTTTCCCGGCCTCGCATCTCAAAATCATCGACTACAACCGTGTGGTGCGAGACCTCAACGGACTTTCGCCCGCCGAGTTCCTTGAGCGTATCGAAAAGAACTTTATAATCGTCGACAAGGGTGAGGAAGTGTACACGCCCCAGGCTCTCCACAACTTCTCTCTCTACCTCGCAGGCCGCTGGTACTCTCTGACCGCCCGCGAAGGCACCTACAACGACAACGACCCTATCGGCGTGCTCGACGTGACCATATCTTCCGACCTTATCCTGCGGGATATAATAGGCATAACCGACCTCCGCTCCGACAAACGCATCGACTTTGTGGGCGGCATCCGCGGCCTCGAGGAGCTCAAGCGACGCGTCGATTCGGGTGAAATGGCATTTGCCCTCGCGCTCTACCCTGTGAGCATGAAACAGCTTATGGATATAGCAGATACGGGCAACATCATGCCTCCGAAAACTACCTGGTTCGAGCCCAAACTCCGCTCCGGCCTGGTGATTCATTCGCTCGAATAAGAAAGAAGTTGGTAAAAATTTCACAAAAGTTTGGCTAATAGCTTTATATTTGCTATTTTTGCCACACGATGCGGCGTTGAGCGCCGACACCTTAGCGGCACTCATCGCTCGAACTTTAACTATAGCTTTGAAACACAATTAAATACACATATCGACAGATATATTTATGGCAGAAAATAAAGAAAAACTGTTCGACCAGTTTCCCGAGACAAGCTACGAAGAGTGGCGTGCGAAGGTAGAAGCCGACCTCAAAGGAGCCGACTTCGATAAAAAACTGGTATGGCGCACCAACGAGGGCTTCAATGTGCAGCCCGTATACCGCGCAGAAGATATCGCCGGCTTCAAGACCACAGAGTCACTCCCCGGTCAGTTCCCCTTCGTTCGCGGAACACGCACCGACAACGACTGGCTTACCCGCCAGAACATTGTTGCCGCCACAGCCGCTGAAGCCAACGAGAAAGCTCTCGACGTTCTCACCAAGGGCGTTACCTCACTCGGCTTCAAAGTAAGCGACGCTGCCGATGTAGATACCCTCCTCAAAGGAATCGACCTCTCTAAAGTAGAAATAAACCTCACCTGCTGCCCCGGCAAAGCTCTTGCCGTAGCAGAGGCTCTTGTCAAGGCCGTAAAGGCTGCCGGTGCAGAAGAAAGCTTCCACGGTTCGGTGGGCTACAACCCCCTCCGCCGTCAACTCCTCCACGGTGTGGAAGGCTTCGACACCAAAGAAGCCGTAGAGGAAGCATGCAAGCTCCTCGATGTAGTAGCCGACGTACGCGGCATCCGCTGCCTCGCCGTAGACTCCGACATCCTCGCCAACGGCGGTGCATTTATCTATCAGGAACTCGGCTACGCTCTCGCCTGGGGTGCCGCATGGCTCACCGCCCTTACCGACGCGGGCCGCAGCGCTACTGAAGTTGCCTGCCGAATCAAATTCAACATGTGCGTATCGTCGAATTTCTTCATGGAAATCGCCAAATTCCGCGCAGCACGCATGCTCTGGGCTCAGATTGTAGAGCAGTACAAGCCCGAATGCGAATGTGCAGAAAAGATGCTGGTATGCGCTTCAACCTCGCGCTTCAACCAGACTATCTACGACGCACACGTAAACCTTCTCCGCAGCCAGACCGAAACATTCTCTGCCTGCGTAGCCGGTGTAGACTCTATCGTCACCACTCCCTTCGACGTACCTTACAAGACTCCCGACGCATTCTCGGAGCGCATCGCCCGCAACCAGCAGTTCCTTCTCAAAGAAGAGAGCCACATGGACAAGGTTGTAGACCCCGCAGGCGGTTCTTACTACGTTGAAACTCTCACCGTATCTATCGCCAACGAAGGCTGGAAGCTCTTCCTCGCAACAGAAGAAGAGGAAGGCGGATTCTTCGGCGCAGTTGCCCGCGGTGAAGTACAGAAAGCCGTAAACGCTTCTTGCGAAAAACGTCATACCGACGTTGCCCGTCGCAAAGAAATCCTCCTCGGTACCAACCAGTACCCCAATATCAACGAGAAGGCTGCCGACAAGATCGAAACAACAGGCTGCAAGTGCTGCTGCGGTACCGAAAAGGGCCCCAACGCACTCTCTATGAAGCGCGCAGCTACCGACTTCGAAGCACTCCGCCTCGAAACAGAAGCCGCTACCAAGCGTCCGAAAGTATTCATGCTCACTATCGGCAACCTTGCAATGCGTCTTGCCCGCGCTCAGTTCTCGACCAACTTCTTCGGTTGCGCAGGCTACGAAATCGTGGACAATCTCGGCTTCAACACCGTTGAAGAAGGCGTAGACGCAGCTCTCGCCCAGGGTGCCGACGTGGTAGTGCTCTGCTCTTCCGACGACGAATATGCAGAACTCGCTCCCGCAGCATTCAAGTATCTCGACGGCCGTGCAGAATTTGTCGTTGCCGGTGCTCCCGCTTGCACAGAAGAACTCAAGGCAGCCGGCATCAAGGACTTCGTTCATGTTCGCTGCAACGTGCTCGATACTCTCCGCGACTTCAACAACCGTCTTCTCAATAAATAATCTTCCAGCCAGAACAAACTATGAAACCCGATTTTAAAAATATCGACATCACGGCCGGAACCTGTGGCCCCAAGCCTTCGGCTGCCACCAATGCAGAAGACTGGACCACTCCCGAGCTTATCCCCGTAAAACCCATATACACCAAGAATGACCTCGAAGGCCTCGAACACCTGAACTATATGTCGGGTATTCCTCCCTTCCTTCGCGGCCCGTACAGCGCCATGTACCCCCTGCGCCCCTGGACTATCCGCCAGTATGCAGGCTTCTCTACCGCTGCCGAATCGAACGCTTTCTACCGCCGCAACCTCGCGTCGGGTCAGAAGGGTCTCTCTGTGGCGTTCGACCTCGCCACACACCGCGGCTACGACGCCGACCACGAACGTGTAGTAGGCGACGTGGGTAAGGCAGGTGTATCTATCTGTACCCTCGACGACATGAAGGTGCTCTTCGACGGTATACCCCTCAACAAGATGTCGGTGTCAATGACGATGAACGGCGCTGTGCTCCCCGTGCTCGCCTTCTATATCAACGCCGGCCTCGAGCAGGGTGCCAAACTCGAAGAAATGGCAGGTACTATCCAGAACGACATCCTCAAGGAATTCATGGTGCGCAACACTTACATCTACCCGCCTGAATTCTCGATGCGTATCATCGCCGACATCTTCGAGTACACCTCTCAGAACATGCCCAAGTTCAACTCGATATCTATCTCCGGCTACCACATGCAGGAGGCAGGCGCAACCTGCGACATCGAGCTCGCTTATACTCTTGCCGACGGTCTCGAATACCTCCGTGCCGGTGTAAACGCAGGTATGGACATCGACTCCTTCGCACCCCGCCTCTCGTTCTTCTGGGCTATCGGTATGAACTACTTCATGGAAGTTGCCAAGATGCGTGCCGCACGTATGCTCTGGGCAAAGATCGTAAAGCAGTTCAACCCCAAGAACCCCAAATCGCTCGCGCTCCGCACTCACTCGCAGACATCGGGTTGGTCGCTCACCGAGCAGGACCCCTTCAACAACGTAGGCCGTACCTGTATCGAGGCTATGGGCGCCGCTCTGGGTCACACTCAGAGTCTCCACACCAACGCTCTCGACGAGGCTATCGCACTTCCTACCGACTTCTCGGCACGTATTGCCCGCAATACCCAGATTTACATCCAGGAAGAAACTCAGGTGACCCGTGCTATCGACCCCTGGGGCGGTTCGTACTACGTTGAGGCTCTCACCAACGAGATCGCTCACCGTGCATGGGAGCACATCCAGGAAATCGAGAAGCTCGGCGGTATGGCCAAGGCTATCGAGACCGGTCTTCCCAAGCTCCGCATCGAAGAAGCATCGGCCCGCACACAGGCCCGCATCGACTCCGGCCGTCAGACTATCGTGGGTATCAACAAGTACCGTCTCGACCACGAAGATCCTATCGACATCCTCGAAATCGACAATACCGAGGTGCGCCGCGAGCAGATCGAACGCCTCAACGACGTGAAGGCTCACCGCGACGAAGCCAAGGTGAAAGAGGCTCTTGCAGCTATCACCGAATGTGTACGCACCAAGCAGGGCAACCTCCTCGACCTCGCTGTCAAGGCTGCCGGCCTCCGTGCCACCCTCGGCGAAATCTCCGATGCCTGCGAAGAAGTAGTAGGCCGCTATAAAGCAGTAATCAGAACTATATCAGGCGTGTACTCAAACGAAACCAAACAGGATCCCGACTTCCTCCGCGCGCAGCAGATGTGCGAGGAATTCGCAAAACGCGAGGGCCGTCAGCCCCGTATCATGATTGCCAAAATGGGTCAGGACGGCCACGACCGTGGCGCAAAGGTTGTTGCCACCGGTTATGCCGACTGCGGTTTCGACGTCGACATGGGTCCCCTCTTCCAGACTCCTGCCGAAGCAGCCCGCCAGGCCGTTGAAAACGACGTGCACATCCTCGGTGTATCTTCGCTCGCAGCAGGCCACAAGACCCTTATACCTCAGGTAATTGAAGAGCTGAAGAAGCTCGGTCGCGAAGATATCCTCGTGACTGCCGGCGGTGTAATCCCCGCTCAGGACTACGACTTCCTCTACAAGGCAGGCGTAGCAGCAATCTTCGGCCCCGGTACCCGTATCCCCGTATCGGCTATCAAGATGCTTGAGATACTTGCAGAAGACTAATAGTCGTTTGAATTCAATCCAAACGCTATAAGCAGTATTGAATTTTTTACTTCCCCCCCGGGCTCTCCCTCTCATCCCTATAGCACGGGAGAGCCCACCCGCCCGATCGGAGATTGTCGTGAGACAAGCTCCGATCTTTTTTTCGGGTATGTTGAACAACGGAAGTCGAAAACCATAATCACGCCCACAATACCATCTGAGGCGGATTTCTGTAATTTCAACACGCCATAATCCTACAATTTTCTATCACCTACTATCATTACTAAATGATAGGTATTAACATAAATGAAAAACTTTTTCTACAAAATATTTGCATATCCCAACAAAAGGACGTAAATTTGCAGCGTATCATTATCCAAACACAAACCATCAACACCAATCCAATCCATTATAAATTTTTAAACCGGATTTATTTTTATGAAAAAACTTTATTCACTTCTGCTTGCCGCTGTATTGGGCGCAAGCATCTCCCAGCCGACATTCGCTACGGATGTAACGGTAAAGTGGGAGACTCCGGGAGCTGTCCGTATTGCACAGGACAGTAACAGGGGCACGCAACTCCCCATTCCCGCAGATGCAACCGAGTATGTTCTCACGAACATCGAAGACGAATGGTACTACATTCAGGCCGGAGACGGTTTCAAACTCGTCGGAGCGTCAAGCCCCGGCGGCGACTGGAAGGGTAATCTAATTACGTGGACTACACCCAACTACATCCAGGTTCTCAAAGACCCCACTTACCTCGGTCGTGACAAGGTAATCTTTGTAGACTGTCAGGGCGGAGCGCGCAACGAGACTTTCACTATCACCGTCGACGGCGAAGCCTCGAAAGTCGACTGCCGATTCACCTCAACTGAAAACTGGAAGGTAGAGCTTAAAGACGGCGAAAATACTGTAAAGTTCTCATCGGCAATCGACAAGACTTTCTACATTTTCCCGACGACAGGCAACGACCTTGCATCGTGCACGCTCAATGGCACTCCGCTTGAAAAGACGGGCGCGGGCTTCAATCCCCTCACCCCTAAAGCAGGCGATGTATATGTAGTGACAACACCCAAGGCCGACGAGACATATCCTCTGACTATCGACGCGCCCGAAGGCTGCATAGCAAGCATCTACTGCGGAAAATTCTACTGGCCTCCCTTCGAAGGCCTCGAATTCCCCAAGGGCGTTACTCTGAAAGTAAACCTCGACACCAAGGAATGGACATACTCCTCTGTAAAGGTTGGCAGCGACGACTATACTTCGGCAGCTGCAAACTTCGGTTCGGTCAGCATTCCTTTCGAAGGAGCTACAACGCTTACTATCAAGGCTTCAGCCAAGTCCTACAGCACCACCAACTTCACCGTATATGCGGAGAATATGGAAGGTGTAGTGCTCAAGGCTGCCATCCTTATGAACGACGAGGGTGAGATAGTCAATCCCGGCACCGGCGCGACTGTCACCACCACCCTTCCCTCGAATCTCTCGGGCGGATATAAGATGGATGCTGCCGCAACCAAGAAATACACCGTGCCCGTCAGCGACAAGTACGGCAAACTCTGGGTAAGTCCTGCCGAAGGCTGGTACATACAGACCGTTCAGGTACGCGACGAAGGTCAGTACGGCACAGCGGGTACTATCCTCAAGGATTATGCGTCGGCATCTTATATCATTGCTAAAAAATTTGAGTACGACGGCGAAATCACCGTGAATGTTATCGGTGACAAGTCCTGCTCACTTACTCCGTCCAATCCCGACTACGATGCATGGCAGAATCCCCGCCAGAATCTCGCTATCAAGACCGGCACTCAGACCCTCAAGATTGTCAAGGGACTCGATACCTACAGCGGCAATATTGAATTCAATGCCAAGATACTCGGTGCTACCGAAACCGACCAGATATATCTCAACGGTCAGCCCTGCGAGCAGGTGTACAACAGCGACGCAGGCCAGTACATCGCCGGCAGCTACACCTTCAAATACACCGACTCGGATTACACTCCTATCGTAACAATTTACAGCGCGGCAGGTGCACCTCAGATCGGCTACCTCACTATCGAAGGCGACGACGCAGCCAAGATTCTCTCTACACCTCTGGCACCCACCGGCACCTACAGCACCGCATTCTTCACGGCCGGCGCGGTAGAAGTACAGCTCTCAAATGCCAAGGCAAGCGCTACCCTCAACGGCACCCCCGTTACTCCCGACGCCGACGGCAAGCTCACTCTTACACTTGGAGCAGGTAGCAATACGCTCAAGATTGAAGTTGCTGTAGACTACGCTCAGTACACCGGAATAGAACCCGAAGCAGGTTCGACTATCAAGTCGCTCACCTCTTTCAAGCTCTTCTTACTCTATGACGAAGAATCGGGTTTCAACCCCATGATAGATGAAGACCTCCTCGGTAAAATCACACTTACCAAGGGCGCGACAACTATCACCGGCGCAACTACCGAGTATATTGACATTGATTACGATAAAACCACGTGGCAGCCTAAGAGCTTCTACGCAACTTTCACCCTTTCGGAAGCCGCAACAGAAGCCGGCGAATGGACTCTCTCGATCCCGGCAGGTCTTATCTACACAGGCAGTTACGATGAAGAAGCCGAAACAACTCTCCACAACGGCGAGACTTACGGCCCCCTCTCTGTAAAGTATACTATCGACCCCAATGCCAAGACAAAGCTCGACTACTATACTTTCGATCCTGCTGCGGGCAGCGAAGTTGAAGAACTCGAAATCATCCACCTTGCCTTCACCAAGTACTCGCAGATGCAGGCTATGCAGTATCCCCGCACAGTAACTCTTACCAACGGCGACACTACCGTAGAGGCAGAAGTATATAATGACTACGACAACGACCAGTACTGCGGTTTCATATTCGAACTCCCGAGCATTATCACCGAAGCCGGCGAATGGACTCTCTCTATCCCCGAAGGCGCATTCGCTGCCGAGGATCTTACAAGCCAGGCTATCACAGCCTCGTGGACTATCGCCCCTGCAACTCCGCCGACTCCCTATCACCTCGACCCTGCAAATGGTGTAGTTACACGCTCTGCAACAGGAACCAAGCCCAATGTTGTGTTTACAATCTACTTCGATGTAACAGGCACTATGACGACTCCCGACTACACCAAAATCACAATGATCTGCGATGGTGAGGTTGTGCCCAAAGCATTATCCGGAAATTTGTATTATGCAGCATCCTTTAATGCCGGTTCTAAATTCATCAAGTTTACGGTCAATAATACAGAGCTCAAGTCTGGTCAGATTATTGAGGTAGCATTCGATGAAGGAGCATTTACTTACGGCGGCGAACCCAACACAAAGTTATCTTTCCAGTACACTGTAAATGCTTATGAGCCCGTTACCGAATTTGACGGTCAGGAAACCGTAGATTGGTTAGGTTCTATCTCGGTGTACTATCCTACTGCCAAGACTATTGCTGCCGGCTCTGTAGCCAACGTCAAACTACGCTACAGCACAATGTCGGAATATAACATGAGCCCCAGCTCGTTCGAATACTTCAATGCCGACGACGAAGTACAATCTGACGTAATGCTCATGGCCGAACCCGTAAGCGACCTCGGCGGAGCAGGTGTAAAACTCACATTCGACCCGGCACCCACCGCCAAGGGCGAATACACCCTCGCCCTCCCCGCCAACGCATTCACTCTTGACGGATCATACAAAACGCCACTGGCAAACCTCAAGTTTGCGCTTGACGTTCCTACCGGCGTAGAAGGTATCTCGACAGAAGCTGCTGAAGGCGCTATCTTCAATCTCCAGGGCATCCGCATCGACAGTGAGTGGAGCGAACTTGCCCCCGGCATCTACATCCGCGGCGGTAAGAAAGTACTCAAGAAGTAAAAATCCGGTTCCCCTTATATCCCTGCCGTCACCCCGCTATAGCCGAGTAGCGGGGTGATTTTTTCCACAAAAACCATGATTTTTTTTGTCGGAAAGCAAAATATTCGTAACTTTGCGGTATCAAAAAAACAGAAGGTAAAAAAAGATGAGAGCGCATAAGAGTCTTCACTCGCGTATACGATTTTCACGAATTACAGCTCCTGCAGCATGCGAGAGTCGCTCCGCGCACCACTCATCCCAGGCCCCATATCATACACCCGACCACGCCCGCACGCGTGGTCGGGTGCTTTACTAATAAGCGCATTACAAACATACATATATGTCTACTACATTACGTTTCAAAATGGTAGAAGAGGCCTTCGACCGCAAGGCAATGCCCGTCGAGACTCCTGCCACCCGCCCCGAACAGTATTACGGCGAGCTCGTATTCAACCGTCAGCAGATGTTCAAGTATCTGCCCAAAAAGATATACGATGCTCTGATCGATGCAATCGAGAACAAGAAACCTATCGACAGACAGCTTGCCGACAGCATCGCCGACGGCATGAAGCGCTGGGCTATCGACAACGGAGCACGCCACTATACTCACTGGTTCGCCCCCCTTACAGGCGGTACGGCAGAGAAGCACGAAGCCTTCGTAGAGCACGACGGCAAGGGCGGTATGGTAGAGGAATTCTCAGGCAAGCTCCTCGTGCAGCAGGAACCCGACGCATCGAGCTTCCCCAACGGCGGTATACGCAATACCTTCGAGGCCCGCGGCTATTCGGCATGGGATATCTCGTCGCCCGCATTCATCCTCGACCAGACACTGTGTATTCCCACTATCTTCATATCATATACAGGTGAATCGCTCGACTACAAGACTCCCCTCCTCCGCTCTATCAATGCAGTAGACAAGGCTGCCACAGCCGTTGCGCGCTATTTCGACCCCGAAGTAAAGCACACTATCTCTTATCTCGGCTGGGAGCAGGAATACTTCCTTGTAGACGAATCGCTCTACAGCGCGCGCCCCGACCTCGTGATGACTGGTCGCACCCTTATGGGTCATGAGAGTGCCAAGAACCAGCAGCTCGAAGACCACTATTTCGGAGCTATCCCCTCGCGCGTCGAGGCTTTCATGCTCGACCTCGAAATCCGCTGCCACCGCCTCGGAATCCCCGTGAAGACCCGCCACAATGAGGTGGCACCCAATCAGTTCGAGCTCGCTCCTATCTACGAGGAGGCTAACCTTGCCAATGACCACAACCTCCTGCTGATGTCGGTGATGAACGAAGTGGCACGCCGTCACAACTTCCGCGTACTCCTCCATGAGAAGCCTTTCGCGGGTGTAAACGGCTCAGGCAAGCACTGCAACTGGAGCCTCGGCACCGACCGCGGCGCACAGCTCTTTGCCCCCGGCCGCACACCGATGGACAATCTCCGCTTCCTCACATTCTTTGTGAATACCATGGCTGCCGTATACCGCCACAATGCTCTGCTGAAGGCATCTATCATGTCGGCGACCAACGCACACCGCCTCGGCGCCAACGAAGCACCACCTGCAATCATCTCGGTATTCACCGGCAGCCACCTCGCAGAAGTGCTCAAGCACCTCGAAGAAAGCGATGCGGCCGACCTGACCGACCTCAAGAAGCAGTCGGGCTACTCTCTGGGCCTCTCGCAGATTCCCGAACTTCTGCTCGACAATACCGACCGCAACCGTACATCGCCCTTCGCATTCACCGGCAACCGCTTTGAGTTCCGCGCCGTGGGCTCGTCGGCCAACTGTGCATCGGCAATGCTCGTAATCAACACCGCCGTAGCCGAACAGCTCTGCGAATTCAAGAAGAAGGTTGACGCCCGTGTGGAAGGCGGCGAAAACCTCACAGACGCTATACTCAACGAAGTACGCGAGCTCGTGAAGGCAACCAAGGCTATTCACTTCGACGGCAACGGCTACAGCGATGAATGGAAGGAAGAAGCCAAGCGCCGCGGCCTCGACTGCGAGACATCGGCTCCGCTTATCTTCGACGCTTATCTTAAGCCCGAGTCGGTGAAGATGTTCGAAAGCATGGGTGTGCTCTCTGAAGCCGAGCTCATTGCCCGCAACGACGTGAAGTGGGAAATGTACACCAAGAAGATTCAGATCGAGGCCCGCGTACTGGGCGACCTCGCTCTCAACCATATCATCCCCGTGGCTACCCGCTACCAGTCGCTGCTCGTGGATAACGTAATCAAGCTCCGCAGTATCTTCGGCGACCGCGCCGACGAAATGGCCCGCTGCGACCTCGAGACTATCGAAAACATCGCCCAGCGCATGAGCAATATCAAGACTACCGTGGCTTCGATGGTATCGGCCCGCAAGCGCGCCAACGCTCTCACCGACGAACGCGAGAAGGCTATCGCATACCACGACAATGTTGTGCCCGCAATGGAGATGATCCGCTATAACATCGACAAGCTCGAACTTATGGTGGACAACGAAATGTGGCCTCTCCCCAAATATCGCGAGCTCCTCTTCATCCGCTGATATG
This sequence comes from Bacteroidales bacterium, assembly GCA_014800815.1. Classification (GTDB taxonomy): domain Bacteria; phylum Bacteroidota; class Bacteroidia; order Bacteroidales; family Muribaculaceae; genus CAG-873. The sequence continues at coordinate 27,692 of JAAVFI010000014.1, forward strand.
GAACCTTTGAAACATGAGTGCGGAGTAGCCATGATACGGCTACTCAAGCCTCTTTCGCACTTCAAGCAGCGCTACGGCACTTACTCCTATGCCCTCGACCGCCTGTACCTCCTTATGGAGAAGCAGCACAACCGCGGGCAGGAAGCAGCAGGCGTGGGTGTGGTCAAACTCCACGCGCCTGCGGGCTCGGAGTATGTATTCCGTGAACGCGCTCTGGGCACGGGTGCCATAGACGAGATTTTCCAGACTATAGGCAAGGGCATGCCCGACAACCTGAGCAGGATGACTCCCGTCGAGGCCGAGGCCTATGCACCGTTTATCGGTGAAATATATATGGGTCACCTCCGCTACAGCACTACGGGCCGCAGCGGCATTGAATACACGCACCCCTTCCTGCGCCGCAACAACTGGCGCTCGCGTGCGCTGATGCTCTGCGGAAACTTCAATATGACGAATGTCGACGATATTTTCGCAGACATCGTGGCTTCGGGCCAGCATCCGCGCATTTTCAGCGATACGGTAATGCTTCTCGACCAGATAGGCAACTCTCTGGATAAGGAGAATCACCGCCTCTACCGACAGTACCGCGACACGCTCTTTGACCCCGAACTCGCTTCGAGAATCGAGGATGAGCTTGACCTGACGAAGGTGCTTGAGTCGACGGCTCCGCTGTGGGACGGCGGATATACGATCTGCGGCGTGACGGGCTCTGGTTCGTCGTTCGTACTCCGCGACCCTCACGGCATTCGTCCGGCATTCTACTATGTCAACGATGAGGTTGCCGTGGTTGCGTCGGAACGCCCCGTGATTCAGACCGTATTCGACGTTGCCGAATCGGACGTGCATGAACTCGAACCGGGCTGCGCCATGCTGATAAACCGCAATGCCAAGGTCGAAATCAAAAGGATACTTCCGGAAGGCGACAACCGCCGCTGCTCTTTCGAGCGTGTGTATTTTTCGCGAGGCAGCGACAGCGATATCTACCGCGAGCGCAAGAAGTTGGGCGAGAACATCGTGCCCGAGTTGTGCCGAATGATAGACAATAAGTTCGATACCACGGTATTCTCTTTCATACCGAATACTGCCGAAGTGGCATTTATGGGTATGACTCAGGGGCTGAGCGAACATCTTGACAGAGACCGCAAGGATGAGATTGCCGGCCTCGCCGCCGAGGGCCGACTCACCGACGAAGCTCTCACGGAGATACTCAGCCGCAAGGTAAGGGTCGAGAAGATAGCTATCAAGGACATCAAGTTGCGCACATTCATAGCCGAAGGCAGCTCGCGCAACGACCTTGCCACGCACGTTTATGATGTGACTTACGGCTCGATACACCCCGGCGAAGACACACTTGTGGTGATTGACGACAGTATTGTACGCGGCACCACTCTGCGTCAGTCTATACTCCGCATACTCGACCGCCTTCATCCGAAGCGCATCATCGTGGTATCGTCGTCGCCTCAGGTACGCTATCCCGACTACTACGGTATCGACATGCCTCACCTTGAGGAACTTGCCGCTTTCAGAGCCGCCATTTCGCTCCTCGAAAGCACGGGACGCTCGCACATAATCGACCGCACCTATCAGGAGGCAGTGGCCAATGTGGCGCTTCCGGCTGCCGAGCAGATAAATGCCGTAAAGAACATCTATGCGCCTTTCAGCGACACCGATATTGCAGAGCGCATGGCCGAGATGCTCACTCCCGGCGGCATACATGCAAGCGTCGACCTGCTCTTCCAGACTCTTGAAGGCCTGCACGATGCCGTACCCGGCTGCCCCGGCGACTGGTATTTCTCCGGCGACTACCCCACTCCGGGCGGCAACAACATGGTGAACCGTGCATTTATAAGCTACTACGAACGCGCCCGCGCTGTAAAGTACGGCCACGAGCACTAAATATTATAACCCTCACTATCAAAAACCTCCCGTAAAGAGCGGGAGGTTTCGGTTATTTTTTGTAATTTTGCATGCGGAAAAATTCCGCTAAAGTTGAAAATAAACAATTCTGTATAAACCACATCGATTACACGATTATGAGTAAAGAAAAAAAATTCTTGACCTGCGACGGTAATCAGGCAGCAGCACATGTGAGCTACATGTTCTCGGAAGTAGCTGCTATCTATCCTATTACCCCCTCGTCGACGATGGCTGAATACGTTGACGAATGGTCTGCTGCAGGCCGCAAGAACATATTCGGCGAAACAGTACTGGTACAGGAAATGCAGTCGGAAGGCGGTGCCGCAGGTGCCGTTCACGGTTCGCTCCAGGCCGGTGCTCTCACCACCACCTATACCGCATCGCAGGGTCTCCTGCTGATGATCCCCAACATGTACAAAATCGCCGGCGAACTTCTTCCGTCGGTATTCCATGTTTCGGCCCGTACACTGGCATCACACGCACTTTCGATCTTCGGTGACCACCAGGACGTAATGTCGGTACGTCAGACCGGCTTCGCCATGCTCGCAGAAGGATCGGTACAGGAAGTAATGGACCTCGCCGGTGTAGCACACCTCGCTACTATCAAGTCGAGCGTTCCCTTCGTAAACTTCTTCGACGGCTTCCGTACCTCACACGAGATTCAGAAAATCGAGATGCTCGACCAGGACGATCTTGCTCCGCTTCTCGACCGCGACGCACTCGCAGCATTCCGCTCGCGTGCGCTCACTCCCGAGGCTCCCGTAGCCCGCGGTATGGCTGAGAACGGCGACGTATTCTTCCAGCACCGCGAAGCTTGCAACAAGCACTACGAAGCAGTTCCTGAAATCGTAGAGAACTACATGGCCGAAATCAGCAAAATCACAGGCCGTGAATACCACCTTTTCAACTACTACGGCGCAGCCGACGCAGAGCGCGTAATCATCGCTATGGGTTCTGTAACTCAGGCCGCTCAGGAAGCTATCGACAGCCTCGTAGCCAAGGGCGAAAAGGTAGGTCTCGTGTCAGTTCACCTCTACCGTCCCTTCTCGGCAAAGCACTTCCTCGCAGCAGTTCCCGCTACAGCAAAGCGCATTGCAGTGCTCGACCGCACCAAAGAACCCGGTGCTAACGGCGAACCCCTCTACCTCGACGTTAAGGAATGCTTCTACGGCAAGGAAAATGCTCCTCTCGTAGTAGGCGGCCGCTACGGTCTTGCATCTAAGGACACCACTCCCGCACAGATCATCAGCGTATTCGACAACCTCGCCCTCCCCGAACCCAAGGACCACTTCACCCTCGGTATCGTGGACGACGTAACCTTCACTTCTCTTCCCCTCGTACCCGAGGTTGCTCTCGGCGACGCAAGCACTTACGAAGCGAAATTCTTCGGTCTCGGTGCTGACGGTACTGTAGGTGCCAACAAGAACTCAGTGAAGATTATCGGTGAGAACACCAACAAATATTGCCAGGCTTACTTCGCATACGACTCGAAGAAATCAGGCGGTTTCACTTGCTCGCACCTCCGTTTCGGCGACAAGCCCATCCGCTCTACCTATCTGGTAAATACTCCCAACTTCGTAGCTTGCCACGTACAGGCATATCTCAATATGTATGACGTGACACGCGGTCTGCGCGACGGCGGTACATTCCTGCTCAACACTATCTGGGACGGCGAAGAACTCGCAAAGAATCTTCCCAACCACATCAAGCGCTACTTCGCTGAGCACAACATCACCGTTTACTACATCAACGCTACCAAGATCGCTCAGGAAATCGGCCTCGGCAACCGTACCAACACCATTCTCCAGAGCGCATTCTTCCGTATCACCGAGGTTATCCCCGTTGACCTCGCTATCGAGCAGATGAAGAAATTCATCGTGAAGAGCTACGGCAAGAAGGGTCAGGACGTAGTTGACAAGAACAACCAGGCTGTAGATCGCGGCGGTGAATACCACAAACTCACTATCGACCCCGCTTGGGCTACTCTCGAAGACGACGCTAAGGCAGCTAACGACGATCCCGCTTTCATCAACGATATCGTACGTCCTATCAACGCTCAGAACGGCGACCTCCTCAAGGTATCTGACTTCGAAGCTATCGCCGACGGTACATGGCACCAGGGCACCGCAGCTTACGAAAAGCGTGGTGTGGCAGCTTTCGTTCCCGAATGGCTCGAAGAAAACTGTATCCAGTGTAACAAATGTGCATTTGTCTGCCCTCACGCAGCTATTCGTCCCTTCGTCCTCACCGACGCCGAGACAGAAGCAGCTCCCTTCGGCGCAGCCGGCACCATCCCCGCACTCGGTCCTCAATTCAAGGGTATGCACTTCATCCAGGCTGTCGACGTTCTCGACTGTCTCGGCTGCGGCAACTGCGTTGACGTATGTCCCGGCAAGAAGGGCGTGAAGGCTCTCCAGATGAAGCCCCTCGAAACTCAGCTCGACGTTCAGAAAGACTGGGATTACTGCACTAAGAAGGTGACCAGCAAGCAGAACCTCCTCGACGTTAAGTCCAACGTCAAGAACAGCCAGTTCGCTACTCCCCTCTTCGAATTCTCCGGCGCTTGCTCGGGTTGCGGTGAAACACCCTACGTGAAGCTCATCAGCCAGCTCTACGGCGACCACGAACTCATTGCCAACGCAACCGGTTGCTCGTCGATCTACTCAGGCTCAGTTCCCTCGACACCCTACACCACCAACGCTGCCGGTCACGGTCCTGCTTGGGCTAACTCACTCTTCGAAGACTTCGCAGAATTCGGTCTCGGCATGAAGATTGCCACCAAGAAGATCCGCCAGCGTCTCGCCGGCCTCTTCACCGACATGCTCGGCTGCAGCAAGTGCACCGAAGAAATGAAGGCTCTCGCTCAGCAGTGGCTCGACAACGCTGAAAACGCTGCCGTAACACGCGAAGTGGCAGACAAGCTCCTTCCCCTCTGTGAAGCTTGCGGTTGCGATATCTGCAAGGCTATTGTCGACCTCAAGGGCTATATCGTAGCTCGTTCGCAGTGGATCATCGCCGGCGACGGTGCTGCATACGATATCGGCTTCGGCGGTCTTGACCACGTGCTCGCTTCGGGCGAAAACGTAAACGTAATCGTACTCGACACCGAGGTTTACTCCAACACCGGTGGCCAGTCGTCCAAGTCTACTCCTATGGGTGCTATCGCCAAGTTTGCATCTGCCGGCAAGCGCATCCGTAAGAAAGACCTCGGTCTCATCGCTTCTACCTATGGCTATGTATATGTAGCACAGGTTGCTATGGGTGCCGACCAGGCTCAGACCCTCAAGGCTATCCGCGAGGCTGAAGCTTACGACGGTCCTTCGCTCATCATCGCTTACTCGCCCTGTATCAACCACGGTATCCGCAGCGGTATGGGTCACGCACAGGCTGAAGAAGAGCGCGCAGTGAAGTGCGGTTACTGGCACCTCTGGCGCTACAACCCCGCAGCAGAGCTCGAAGGCAACAACCCCTTCACACTCGACAGCAAAGAACCCGACTGGGATCTCTTCGAAGACTTCCTCAAGGGCGAAGTTCGCTACGCTTCCGTACTCAAGCAGTACCCTGCAGAAGCAGCCGAACTCTTCGCAGCTGCCAAGTCGAACGCTCAGTGGCGCTACAACAACTATCGCCGTCTCGCTCAGCAGCAGTGGGGCGTAGATCCTGAAGTAGCTCCTATCGAAAAGGCTAACGAAAAACTCTGATAGACCTACGGTCTGACAACTGACATATCGGCGCGACCCCGCACAGGGCCGCGCCGATACTTTTATTATACACCTTATTTATATATACGGGTTTATATATACGGGATGTGACAATCATGGCGGGGAATATGTCAGGGCAGTATTTCTGCCACTTTGGCATACAAAACTTTTTGGCATAAGTTTTGTTTTATATGTATCAGAACAATAAAAATAAGTAACAACATAAAAAACAAAAACACATACAGTCATGGGAAAAATTATTGGTATTGACTTAGGAACCACCAATTCCTGCGTTGCCGTTCTCGAAGGCAACAATCCCGTCGTAATCCCTAATAGCGAAGGTCGCAACACTACACCTTCCGTAGTCGCATTTGTCGACGGCGGCGAGCGTAAAGTCGGTGACCCCGCAAAACGTCAGGCAATTACGAACCCTGAGCGCACTATCTACTCTATCAAGCGTTTCATGGGTGAAACATACGATAAAGTAAAACACGAAGCAGAACGTGTACCTTACAAGGTGGTACGCGGCGAAAACGATACCCCCCGTATCGATATCGACGGTCGCCAGTACACTCCTCAGGAAATCTCCGCAATGATTCTCCAGAAGATGAAGAAGACTGCCGAAGATTACCTCGGACAGGAAGTGACCGAAGCTGTCATCACCGTACCTGCATACTTCGACGACTCTCAGCGTAAGGCTACCAAGGAAGCAGGCGAAATCGCCGGCCTCACCGTACGCCGTATCGTCAACGAGCCTACTGCAGCCGCTCTTGCTTACGGTCTCGACAAAGCTAACAAAGACCAGAAGATTGCCGTATTCGACCTCGGTGGCGGTACATTCGATATCTCTATCCTCGAACTCGGCGACGGCGTGACCGAAGTTAAATCTACCAACGGTGATACCCACCTCGGCGGTGACGACTTCGACCAGGTAATCATCGACTGGCTTGCCGACGAATTCCAGAAGCAGGAAGGCGTTGATATCCGCAAGGATCCTATGGCCCTCCAGCGTCTTAAGGAAGCAGCAGAGAAAGCAAAAATCGAACTTTCGAGCGCTACTTCTACCGAAATCAACCTCCCCTACATCATGCCTGTAAACGGTGTGCCCAAGCACCTCGTAACTACACTTACACGTGCTAAGTTCGAGCAGCTCGCCGACCACCTCATCAAGGCTACTATCAAACCTTGCGAGGCCGCTCTCCGCGATGCAGGTCTTACCGCCAAGGATATCGACGAAGTAATTCTCGTGGGTGGTTCAACCCGTATCCCCGCTATCCAGCAGGAAGTTGAGAAGTTCTTCGGCAAAGCTCCCTCCAAGGGCGTCAACCCCGACGAAGTAGTTGCCGTTGGTGCAGCAATCCAGGGTGGCGTACTTTCAGGTGACGTTAAGGACGTGCTCCTTCTCGACGTTGTACCTCTGTCGGTAGGTATCGAAACTCTCGGTGGCGTGATGACCAAACTTATCGAGGCCAACACTACCATTCCTACCCGCAAGAGCGAAACATTCTCTACCGCAGCCGACAACCAGCCTTCAGTAGAAATCAATGTACTCCAGGGCGAACGTCCTATGGCTAAGGACGATAAGCTCCTCGGCAAGTTCCACCTCGACGGCATCGCTCCCGCTCCCCGCGGTATTCCTCAGATTGAGGTAACCTTCGAAATCAACGCCGATGGTATTCTCAACGTTACCGCCAAGGATAAGGCTACCGGCAAGGAACAGAGCATCCGTATCGAAGCATCAAGCGGTCTTACCGACGCTGAAATCAAGCGTATGAAAGACGAGGCAGCAGCTAACGCCGACGCAGACGCTCGCGAAAAGGAACGCGCCGACAAGCTCAACCAGGCCGACGCCGTAGCATTCCAGACCGAAAAGCAGCTCAGCGAATTCGGCGACAAGATTCCCGCCGACAAGCGTGCAGAAATCGAAGCCGCTGTAGCTAAGCTGAAAGAGGCTCACAAGAATGCCGACATCGCCGCTATCGACTCTACTATCAAGGAAATCGAAACTCTCTTCGGAGCAGTTCAGCAGGATATCCTCAACGCTCAGCAGCAGGCACAGCAGAATGCAGGCGCAGGCGCAGGATATCAGAACCCCGGCAACGGCGGTGCAAACCCCGATGACCACGTAACTGATGTAGACTTCGAGGAAGTGAAGTAATACTTCGGTCTCAACAATAAAAAATGGAGTGCAGCCCGCAAGGTTGCACTCCATTTTTTATTGTCACATTTCGGTCTGACTCAAGGTTTAGTCAGACCTTTTTCGTAACTTTGGCGTTGGATTCTAAATGATTATATATTATGTCAGAAGCAGAGATGAACAATTATCGACTTACCTCGCTTGAGGAGCCAGGCGATGAACGCATGGCACAGATCATGCGCGAGGTCGCTGAGGATGCCCGTGAAAGCACTCGCAGGGCTGCTGAACGTGTGGCTGCCGGAATTGAGGCTGCCTCGCAAGCGGCACAGGAGAAATGGGGGGATGCCATAAATAGAATAAAGCATGGCAAATTCTGAACATCGCCCCGTGCTGATTGTGATTGCCGGGCCCAACGGGTCCGGGAAAACTTCTGTGACCTCTAAAATTCTACATCACGAGTGGCTCGAAGATTCGGAATATATCAATCCCGACAATGTGGCACGTGATGTCTTCGGAGACTGGAACGATCGTGAGGCAGTCCTAAAAGCTGCCAACTATTGTAACGACTGGCGAGAAAAATGCCTTGGAGAGCGAAAAAGCCATATATTTGAGACTGTAATGTCGGCAGGAGATAAAGTGGACTATATAATGCGGGCAAAAATGGCAGGATTCTTTATTCGATTGTTTTTTGTTTCAACCACATCTCCTACGATAAATGCTAAGCGCGTTGCAAACCGGGTGCTTAATGGCGGTCACGATGTACCAATCCCCAAGATTATTTCTCGCTACGACAAGTCTATTGCCAATTGTCAACTTATCGCTCAAATCGTCGACCGTCTCTACGTATACGATAACTCTATAGAAGATGCGGATGCACGGATTTTATTCCGTATGAGCAATGGCGAAGTGGTAAAATCTTATACTGACGATATGCCGGCATGGGCTAAAATCATTCTGCCTAAGAAATAATAAGTAAGGTAAAAGGATCATTTTTCAATGTATCATTTCGGCATAATTCAAGGTTTAGTCATACCTTTTTCGTAACTTTGCGTTATAATCAGAAATTCTGCACTAAATGTTTGACAATCTGAAAATAGAAGGCTACCGTGGAATAGCGAAAACCGAATTGCTACAATTCGGGCGCATCAATCTTTTCTTCGGCAAGAATAATTGTGGCAAGTCGTCGATACTCGAAGCATTATTTTTGTTGACCGGACCTGCAAATCCGGCTTTGCCTATTTTGATGAACCAAATTCGTGGTATTTCGAAACACACAGAGCAGACCATGGCGTTGGAATTTCACCAACCCACTCCTAGAAACCGCATATTTATTCAGTCTGAAGGCAGTGAAGCCCGAGAATTGACTATTCAGCTTGTCAAGCGTGAAAATCCTAATATCAACCTTAAAGATATTGTCCCTGGAGAGACCTCGTCTGTAACGTATTCTTATGGTTTTTCCACAACTTTCAGAAGTAAGGGTGATGATAGGGAATACACCTCGGAAATCCTCATAGATCCTGAAAACGATACCCAGGGGTCTCAAAATATTGCTGCAGACTACAAAGAGCACATCGTGGCACGTTTTTTATCTTCAAGACTTAGCTTGAACATCGACTCCTCAGACTACGGACAAATCGTTCAAAATAAGGATGAAGAAAAAATATTCGATCTTATGCGGATTATCGAGCCGCGTCTGATTGATATTCAACTTGTCGGCAATGAATTCCTGGTGAATTTAGGAGGAGAGACACGCTTGCCTATTAATGTTATGGGTGACGGCTTCCTTAAAATTTTCAATTTGATTCTTGATATCCATTACAGCAGAAACGGTATTCTTATTGTCGACGAACTCGACAATGGAATACATTATTCCGTTATGCCCCTGCTTTGGAAGGCTATTGATGAGGCATGTACACGACTGAATGTTCAACTTTTCGCGTCAACGCACAGTCTTGATTTAATCAAAGGACTTGTGGCTGCATTTAAGGACGACAGTGAGCACGACAGTATAGCTGCATATAAACTCATTCGCAGGCCCAACGATGAGATTGCTTCGGTGAGATATACAATTGGAGAACTTTCCTACAGTGTGAATCAAAATATCGAAATGAGATGATAGCCATATTGTTAGAGACAGGAAAGGAATCCACGCCGGAATATAATTTTATATCGACGTTGCTGCGACATCTTGGCATAGCATCGGAAAAATATCAAATTATCACTGTTGGCGGCAAAGATAATCTACCCAACGCTTCAAATAAAATGCGTGACATTGAATTGGAAGGCGGGAAGAATATCATAATATTTGATGCCGATTCTGCAAATAATGGAGGAGGCTTCTCAAAACGCCTTTCGGAAATCAACGCTACTCTCGCTTCCAAAGATGTGCATGCCGAGATTTTCCTTTTCCCGAACAACCACGATGACGGAGACTTTGAAACAATGCTTGACAGAATAGCAAATCGCTCTTCACACAAACTGTTTTTCGATTGTTTCAACGACTTTGAAAGTTGTGTGGCGCAACAATATATTGCTCCAAATCTTAAAGGGAAGCTGCATACCTATGTATCGTCGCAGACATGGCTTAATAAAAAGCAACGTGACAATATCGGAAAAGGTGAGTGGCTGTTCGATAAGGAACAATTATGGGATCTTAACTCACCTGAATTGCAGTCTCTTAAAGATTTTCTGCTCCAAAATATTTAAATAGCGGAAAATCAATGATAGAGGCAATCCGTGAGTACTGTTTGTCGTTGCCGCTGGCGACTGAGGATATGGGATTGGGCGAGGACTATCTGCTGTTCAGAGTGTGCGGAAAAATCTTTGCCTGCTACGGTTTTGTACGCGAAGATTATTTTGTGGTGAAAGCCAATCCGGAGTATGCGATGGAGTTGCGCGACAGATATTCCGAGATACAGCCGGCGTGGCATTGGAATAAGAAATATTGGAATCAGATAAGTCTTGCCGGCAGTCTTTCGAGTGAATTTATAAAGTCGCTGATTCGTCATAGTTATAGCGAAGTGGTTGGTAAACTGCCTAAGAAAATCAGGAGTCAGTATCCTGAGCTTAACGTGATATGAGCAAAGCATCTATGATACCCACTTTGTCGCTTTCGGCGCTATCGGCGGGGAAATTTATGTTTCGGGCCGCCGGTCCGAGAGACGCTGCGCGTTACCAACGGCACCGCGATGACTACTACTTGTTCGGGGTAATGCTGTCGGGAGAGCAGGAGCTCTCGGTCGACTTCCGCGATATCACGGTGAAAGAGCATCAGGCTATAATTATATCGCCGGGGCAGTTGCACCGCCCTCTCGGGAAGATTTCTACCGAGGGGTTTGGGATAGCTTTCGCGCCTGAGTCGCTGTCGGATAGCGATATAGCGCTTATCGACGAGTATTCGCTCAATCCTCATCCGCTGTCACTTGGCACGGAGGACTTCGGCTCGGTAAATGCGCTCTACGAGATTTTGCTTTCGAGAGGCGACAAGGACACCGATGTGGAATTTTCGATTGCTTCAGCAATTAAAGGCATTATACTTCAGCAGATTGGCATAAGCGAGAAAACTTGTCCGGGACGCTATCTCCGTCTCGTTCTTGACTTCAGAAAGTTGCTCAAAGATAATATTTCCAAAATCAAAAGTCCTTCAGAATTCGCATCTTTGCTCAATGTTTCGGGAGTGTATCTCAATGAGGCTGTCAAAGCCGTTACAGGGCTGAGTGTCAGCGCCTACATCATTTCATATGTGATACTGTGCGCCAAGCGCAAACTTGCGTTTACCGACCTTCCCGCTCAGGAAATTGCTTTTACTCTGGGTTATGATGACTACAGCTACTTCTCGCGCCTTTTCCGCAAGCAGACGGGGATAAGCCCGAGGGCTTTCCGACAGAGATACCTTGAATAGTCCAAGTATCGCCTCGAATCGGTCTTGTTCCGCAGAGTTTATATTCGTTACTTTGCAATCAAAAACTAAGTAAGTCATGAAAATTAGTTTATATCACTCTTTGAGTAGTTATGGCAATCTTCGTGCTTACTCATCAGTCATTATGGAGCCCCATAACTCCTTCTTCGCAAGGACGAATCTTGCT
>JAAVFI010000015.1 GCA_014800815.1 Bacteroidales bacterium
AACCAGGAGAAAACACATGAAGTGAAGCTGACAGACCCCGCTGCGACTGCAGGAACCGCTCTTGCGGTGAAGCGAAATCATCTCTACCGCATAATCATAACAAAGGCTACCAAACTCAATTTCGACATCAAGGTTGCAGACTGGGAAGAGGAAGAGCCGTATGTCGCCGCTGACATCAAACTCAATCTTGACCCCGATGAACAGAAAGAACTGAATGATGCCCTACTTGTAAGCCGATTCTCGGAGTACAATGTAAAGGCAATATCTAAAGATAATGTTGAATTCTTCGATCACCAACTCTCTAACTATAGTGAACTCGAACCCTCGCACTATTTCTCATATACTAACTTAAAGAACATGGGGCTGATAGAGAATGGCAACTCTTTAAGTGTATCTGACAGCGAAGGGAATTCATACCACGTGCCAACTCTTGGTGAAATCACTCTGCTATATCCATGTGATTTGCGTCTCATTTCCGATACCGGAGATGTGATCAACGGCTATAAAGTGTACAATAATATTCAACTCACAACAGGACGTGCCGCAAGATATATTAACCCAAACATATTTGATGAGGAAATATTCCTGAAAAACAATTCGAAAGGCCAACAGGAAAAGTCTGAGCCTCTCACAAACGAAGTGACCCAAAACGGATTCAAAGGCACCTCGCAAATCGCTGCCGGCCGATATCGAAATGACAATTTTATATACTACAACATAAACGATAAATCCATAACAAGTGATAACAGCAATGACGGAGATTTAATTACCTATCCTCCTATATATGGAGTTCGCTTTTTAGGCACAAGCCAACGGGCAGCTTACCGCTGGCAAAATATTCCTTATGGCAAAGATAACCAGATGCGCGCACTCTCTATCCGCATAAAAGCTCTGAAAGATGATAATGTGATATTAAATGATATCGTGGACAATCACTCTTTTTGGGCAGAAGACTATATTGAATATGTCTGCCCATATTATGGCTATTTCAGTTCCACTTCCAATGATATAGCAGGCACGAGTTTAGAAGCCTCGTATGTCACTACAACCATCAATACTACCAGTATATACAGACTCCAGATGAGCTATATTCAGGTACAACCATTGTATGCCGGACTTAATAGTCTCCATAATCTCCGCCTCATAAAGGACGTTAAGGAGGTTGAAAACGCCGAATAAAGAATTTCGGCTTGAACCATAATTACCACGGGACGCGAAATACCGTTCCGTGGTAATTTATGCTATGAAAGATGGCAAAAAAAAAGCTGCCGAAGCAGCTGTTAGAGGTTATTTACTTGTGTCAGCGAGTGAGCGACACATCTTTTTCTTTTACCATTCGGCGAAGGTTGAGCAGAGCGTAGCGCATGCGTCCGAGAGCGGTGTTGATGCTCACTCCGGTCTGTTCAGCAATTTCTTTGAACGAGAGGTCGCCGTAGAATCGCATGTTGACAACTTCACGCTGGTTGTCGGGAAGGCTGTCGACGAGTTTACGGAGGTCTTCTTCGATCTGGAGGTCTACCATGAGGTCTTCTACTGTATCTTCGGCGAGGTCGCGACGGTTGAGTACGTCGTAGTTTTCGTCGTCGGTAGAGAGTGCACCTTCGGTCTTGCCGGCTCTGAAAGAGTCGACGGCGAGGTTTCGGGCGATACGATAGAGCCAAGCGGAGAATTTACCGAGGTCGTTGTATCCGCCACGACGAATGGTGGTGATAGCCTTGACGAAAGTTTCCTGGAAGATGTCGTCGGCCAGGTCGGAGTCTCGTACAAGCTGGTATATATAGCTGAACAATTTTTGCTTATGCCTTTCGAGGAGGATATCAAATGCTTTGTTATCACCTCCGGCGTAAGCCGCTACCAACTGCTCGTCGGTAAGCTTTACTTGATTTCGCATTTTCTATTCTTTATAAGTTAAAGTAGAGATTTTGTCGATAGGCGAAATGCGTTTTTTAGATTATGAGGATAAAAAATTTAGTAAATCGGGAAATGACTTTCTGGTGCCATTAGTACAAAGGTAAGCATTTTTCGAGGGATATACAAATAGTTATTGCCCCATTTATTGTTATTTAACAATTATAGGGCAATAAATATATCTTGCAAATATATGCTTTAGGGATTGTTTAGAATTCGACTGAGAGTCGGACGTTGATCTGGCGGCGTGTGAGGTAGTTGGGCACGGCGTAGTAGAGGTTGTTGACGTCCGACACCCAGTAGTAGCTGCTTACGTTGCTTATGTCGAGGAGGTTGAATACGTCGAGACCGAGCCAAACGCTTTTCAATGTGCGTGCTATACCCGAACGCGTCTCACCTTCTTTGGGGGCGTTGAGGAGGGCGTAGGCGAATCCGACGTCGAGGCGCTTGTAGGCCGGGGCGCGGAAGTAGCCTTTGTCGCGCGTACTGTTTGGAGCGGTGACCGGGAGGCCGTCGGAGAATATGCCTCGCAGGGTGAATTTGAGGCGCGGGAATTTGGGGAAATAGTCGGTGAAGAAGAGTGCGAAGCTGTAGCGCTGGTCAGTAGGACGCGGCACTTTGACGCCGTTGAGGGTCTCCTGCGTCTTCATCAGGGAGAAACTGATCCAAGAGTCGGTGCCCGGCACGAACTGGCCGAAAAGCTTCATGTCGAGGCCGAGGGCGTAGCCGTTGGCGAGGTTCTGGCCGGAATATACGAGTTTGAGATTGTCGATTTCGTATGGTATGAGGTTGGCGAGATTCTTATAGTATGTCTCGGCGGTGAGTTTGAAGGGTCGGTCCATAGCCCTGAAGGTGTAGTCGGCACCGAGGATGAACTGGAGTGAGCGCTGGCTCTTGATGTCTTTGTTGAGAACTTCGGTGAGTTCATTGCCCACGGTGGCTATGCGTTGACAGAGCTCGCGGTAGAAGGGGGCCTGATAGTAGAGGCCTGTGGCGAAGCGGAGTGAGAGCTGAGGCTTGCCGGCGGGCACGAATCCTACACTGATACGTGGGCTGAACAGGAACTCGCGGTTGTAGCTCCAGTACGACATGCGCACGCCGCCGTTGAAATTGAAGTAGCCTGCAGGGGCATCGAGGCGGTAAGTGTCCATAGCGTAGAGCGAGAATCGGCTCGAGCTCATGTCGTTGGCGGCTGCAAGGGAGTATATCACGTTGACGGCGTCGGGGTCGAAGGGTAGGGAGTAGCCGGCGGAGTCGCGCAGCTCCCACTCGCGCGAGCGTGCGTAGATGTCTTCGTGATTGTAAGTGAGGCCGTAGCTGAGGTTGTGCTTGTTGAGCCCGGTGGCACCGCGCAGGCCGAGGGAGAATACGGAGGCTTTGAAGCGGTTGCGGGCATGCTCGTGGTAGCGACCTACGCCGAGTTCGCCGCCGACGGCACCGCCTTCGGCTCCCGAGCCGGTACCGGCCTGATCGAGCCAATATTCGCCGGAGATGTCGTAGGCGACGAGTTCGTTGGTGAAGTAGCCTGACGCGAGGAGCGAAAACTCGTTGCCTTTGTTGGGTTTATAGGTGATTGTACCGGCTCCGAAGTAGGTCTCGAAACGGTCTTTTTCCTGCCCGTCGAAGTATACGGTAAACTCCTTGGCATCGGTCGAAGTACCGAATTTAGTGGTACGGTTGTGAGGTATGAAGCGGTAATTGTTCACCGCCACGTTGCCGAGCACCGACACCTTGAATTTGGGGTTGACGGTGTAGACCATGCTCGTCTGATAGTCGAAGAATTTGGGGTCGTAGTCGCCTTTTTCGTCGAGCGAGCCGAGGAGCGATGAGTTCTGTTTATAGCGTATGCCATGGAGCTGCGAGAAGTGTTTGCTGTTGGTACCAACGGCGGCCGATACGCCCTGCAGGGAGGCCGAGAGAGAGCCTTCGAAAGCTTCGGGTTCGCGGTAAGTGATGTCGAGAGCGGAGCTCATCTTGTCGCCGTACTGAGCGGAGAAACCGCCTGTAGAGAAGCCGATTGCGCCTACCATGTCGGGGTTGACGATACTGAGGCCTTCCTGCTGGCCGGAAGATATGAGCTGCGGACGGTACACTTCTATACCGTTGATATACACGCTGTTTTCGTCGTACGAACCACCACGCACGCTGTACTGGCTTGACATCTCGTTGGTGGAGTTGACGCCGGCCATAGTGGTGAGGAGCGACTCTACCGAACCGCCGGATACGTCGGGGGCAAGCTTGAAATCGGCCTTGTCGATGCTCTGCATGGTGCCGAGTTGCTTGCGGTATTCAGTGACTTCGACGCCTCCGAGGGCATAGGTGGCGGGAGTCATCTTGACGTTGACGGTGACTTCTCCTGAAGCGTCGATGAGGCGGCGCTTGGCTTCTTCGTAGCCTATACATGTGAAGAGTACGCGTATAGTATCCGCTTCGGGGGCTGTGAACGAGTAGCGCCCGTCGAGACCTGTAGTGGTACCGATGGCTTTGCCCTGCAGCTTTACGGATACGAATTCGAGGGGCTCGTTGTTTTCATCGGTGACGAGACCGCTGATTTTTACGGGACCTTTCGCTGCGGCCATGAGAGTGGCCACGAGTGTAAATATGATAAATAATGCTGATATTCTGTGCTTCATCAGAGAATATAACGGCGAGTGTACCCTAAAAATTGCCCCGGGGAGGCTCGAAAATCAGTCGTCGCAGTAGTGCCTGAGCACACGGCGGTATGAGTTGAAAATCTTACTCTTGGATACGAATCCCACGTAGCGTCCGTCTTCGACCACGGGAAGGTTCCATGCGCCGGTGGTGTCGAAGGTCTTCATAACGGTATCCATGCTCTGCCCTATCTCGATTTTTGCGGGAGGAACCGACATGAATGTGTTGACCCGCATACGGCGGTAAAGGTCGGGGCGGAACATGATGTTTCGGATTTCGTCGAGGAGCACCACGCCGAGGAGGCGGCCGCTTTCGTCGAGCACGGGGAAGAGGTTGCGTTTGCTCTTTGCAATGGTGTCGACCATGTCTTTGAGAGTCATTTCGGGCGACACCGGCAGGAAGTCAGTCTCAATTACATTGTTGATTTTGAGGAGGGTCAGCACGGCTTTGTCCTTATGGTGAGTCAGGAGCTCGCCGCGCTTGGCAAGACGCATAGTGTAGATAGAGTACGGCTCGAATATCTTGATAGTGCCGTAGGATATGGTGCTGACTATGAGGAGGGGAAGGAAGAGATCGTAGCCGCCGGTGAGCTCTGCCGTGAGGAAGATTGCCATGAGCGGGGCGTGCATTACGCCGCTCATCACTCCGGCCATGCCTATGAGGGCAAAGTTCTTGGTGGAGAGTTCGCACCAACCCAAATTATTGATAATGAATGCGTAGAGGAAGCCTGTGAGGCAGCCTACGTAGAGCGAGGGGGCGAATGTACCGCCGACGCCTCCGGCACCGTTTGTTGCAGAGGTTGCAAAGGCTTTTGTGGCTATGACGAGGCCGATGAAGAGGCAGAGGAACCATACCGAGTCGCGGTCGCTATAGAAGATTGAGCCGTTGACTATAGCCGAGGTATCGCCCGCGAGGAGACTTACTATAGAGCCGTAGCCTTCGCCGTAGAGAGGGGGGAAGATGAAGACGAGGCACGAAAGGATGCTACAGCCCACGAGGGTCTTGAGCCAACGGTTCTTGAATCGGCCGAAGAAGTTTTCCATCATATTCATGGCTCGTGTGAAGTAGAGCGACACGAATCCGCCGACTATGCCGAGTCCGATTACGTAGGGGATACGGGAGGTGTAGAAACCTTCGGTCTGAGCAAAGAAAAACTCAAATTCATAGCCCGTGTACACGTAAGCCAGTGTGGTGCTGGTGATTGAAGAGATAAGCAGGGGCATGACCGACATGGTGGTGAGGTCGAGCATGAGCACTTCGAGCGTAAAAAGCATGCCGGCGATAGGAGCCTTGAATATGCCCGCGATACCGCCTGCGGCACCGCAGCCCACAAGAATCATGAGGATGCGAGGCGACATGCGGAAGACCTGTCCGAGATTGGAGCCAATGGCTGCACCGGTGTAGACTATAGGGCCCTCGGCACCGACAGATCCACCGAAACCGATAGTTACGGAAGATGCGATGACGGAGGTGTACATATTGTGCTTCTTGAGGCGGCTTTTGTTCTGAGAGATAGCGTACAGCACGCGCGTTACACCGTGGCTGATGTCGTCGCGGACTATGTAGCGGACGTAGAGGGCGGTGAGAATCACGCCAATGGCCGGGAGGAGAATGTAGAGGTAGTTGCCGGACTCGAGGTTGACTCCTGCGGTGAGGACGGTGGAGATATAGTGGATGAAGAGCTTGAGCACTATAGCCGCAAGACCGCTGCATATGCCCACCAGCAGTGCAAGGAAGAGTACGAAGTTCTTTTCCTTGATGTGCTTTTCTCGCCAGAGGAGGAATGAGTAGAACCATTCCTTCGGCTTTGAAACAGCTGTATTTGAAGAGGTTGAATCGTCCATTTTTCAGAAAAGCTATTCACTGTCCTCGTCCGCGGAACACGGTGTTGACAGTATGGAAGAGAATTTTGAGGTCGACACCGAGAGATAGGTTTTCGATGTAGAGCATATCGTAGGGGAGTCGCTCGAGCATCTGGTCGATGTCGGCGGCATAGCCGTATTTCACCATGCCCCAGGAAGTTATACCCGGACGCACCTGATGCAGCAGTGTAATGGTAGGTTGCCGCTCCACCAACTGACGGAGGTAGAACTCGCGCTCAGGACGCGGCCCGACGAGCGACATATCGCCTTTGAGGACATTCCAGAACTGGGGGAGTTCGTCGAGGCGATACTTGCGGAGAATATGCCCCGAGCGGGTTACGCGGGGGTCGTGCTTCGATGCAAGTTCCGGGCCTGAAGATTCGGCATCGGAGCGCATGGTGCGGAATTTGTATATGGTGAATGGTTTCTTGCGATATCCTATGCGCTGCTGGCGGTATATTGCGGGGCCGGGAGTGTCGAGTTTGACCACTACGGCGAGGACGGCCAGGAGCGGCGCGAGGACTATGAGGGCAAGCGAAGATGCTACGATGTCGCCGAGGCGCTTGGTATTTGCCGCCCAGGCGGGGATATTTGCAGCGGTGATGTCGATGAGCGGTTCGCCTATCACGCACGATACTCTTGGTCGTGCGGCTATCATGCTGAAAAGGTCCTGAGTGACGAATACGGGTATTTCGAGGGCGTAGAGTCCGTTGAGCATCGATACGGTGCCTGCGAAATCGCTCTTGTCGGGCAGGACTACAATCGCCTGGACATCAAGGCGCCTACAGAGTTGTGCGAGGTTGTCGGTATGGAAAGAGCGGAGGCCGTCGAGGCATTTTTCGGGAGTATCGTCGGGTACGTTCACGCAGCCGATAAGGGAGAGTCCGCCGTCGCGGCACGATACCTTGATACGCTGAAGCTGAGCGGCATTGGCTTTGGATAGACCGACCACGAGGGTGCGCATGCCGTACTGCCCGTGCCGTATGCGGCGCACCATAACGGTGACTCCGCAGAGCCTGACAATGGCTGTGGGGATAAACATGCTCAGCCAGAGGGTGAGCATCAGCTCGTAGTTGGTCATGCGCTCGGGGATGTTGTCGTCGATAAGCACGGTGAAGAATACTCCGAGCATGCCTATCAACGATACGAGGGCAGCGTTGAGGATCTCGTCGAGGCGCGATTTGATGAAGGCGCGGGAGCGGTTGTATGCACCCGAAATGGCGTAGATGACAATCACGGCCACGGGGATTAACAACTGTCCCAAAAGCACTTGGGGGCTTACAAGAAAGCTGCCGAGACTGCTGAATCCGACGCCCTCGGGTATGGCGGTATAGCGCAGGATGTTGAACACAAACCAACCGGCGGCTACCGAAAGGAAGTCGCCGAGGGCATACAAAGCCCGTCGGTAGTTTATTTCACGTCCGGCGTTCAATAGCGTAATATTTTGAACAGACCGTTTTCAGAGAGGCGCATCACGACAGAGGGACGCGTGTCGGTTCCGGGCTTTTCGTCGCGACGCGACAGGCATACGTAGTCCACAGCCTCGAGGATTTCAGGCGAAATTTCTGTATAGCAGCGCGGTGTGGGCTGTCCGCTGATGTTGGCCGAAGTGGATACGAGGGGCTTGCGGAAAGCTTTGCAGAGCTCGGCGGAGAACTCCTCGGCTGTGACGCGCACGCCTATGGTGCCTTCTTCGGGGAGAAGTTCGGGAGCTATGCCGGCACGGGTGTCGGGATGATCGTAGACGATGGTTGTGGGTCGCTCGGCATACTCTATGAGCTGATAAGCGACCTCGGGAATGCAGTCGACGGTGCGCTCGAGCTGAGCGAGGGAGCCTACGAGGGTGATTAGAGCCTTGGCGTCGGCGCGTTTCTTTATCGCGAAGATTTTTTTGACGGCCTCGCTGTCGGTGGCATCGCAGCCCAGCCCCCATACGGTGTCGGTGGGATAGAGAATTACCCCTCCGCGGCGGAGCACGTCGACCGCCTGCTTAATGTCGGAAGCGTATTCGGGAGTCATAACACCTTGTTCTTGGGAGTTGTTGCCTGGAAATCTTTGAGATAGAGGGGCGTGGAGTACGCAGTGTCGATAAAGCTGCGCTGTGCGTAAGCTCTTTCGGCAAGGGCTACCATATCGACTGCTAACGGCTCGACGTCGGGGACGAAACGTGCCTGCGGATCGTTGGCGAAGATTTCCTGCGCTTTGGCTGCTCCGCTGCCGAAGAAAAGGAGCGGACGGCCCGTGGCGCGGAGTTCGGCGTATGAATTTTCGTCGAGGATAAGGGGCTGTGGTTCAAGCAGGGGCTGCAGACCGAAGTCGTAGGCGGCGGTATAGACCTCCATGCGACGGGCGTCGACCATGGGGATGAAAATGGTGTCGGGGTCGATGTCGTCGGCAGAGAACATCACGCGGGTGGCGAGGAGCTCGAGGGTTGCAATACCTATCATGGGTATATCGAGCGCGTAGGCGAGACCTTTGCCCTCGCTGAGACCAATTCGCAAACCTGTATAGCTGCCCGGGCCCATACTTACGGCCACTGCGTCGAGCTTCATAGAGTGCTCGCGGGCATGATCGAGACAATACTTCACGAAGTCGCTGAGGAGTGCGGCATGATTTCGACCGTCGAAATTCTCGCGGTGCGCCAGTATCATACCCTCTGATGTGAGGGCTGCCGAACAAGTAGTGCCTGAAGTTTCTATATTAAGAATCGTTGCCATTCGGAATTTACTTTCTTTCTGGCAAAGGTAGCAATTTTTGGTCGAACTATCAACGACTACAGCTTTATTTTAGCAGTATCGGAGCCGGCCCGAACTATATACACCCCGCGCGCGAGGGCGGAGGTGTCGAATTCGGCTATTCCGTCGGTGGTAAGAGCAGTGGCGAGAGCGCGTCCCGAGAGGTCGTAAAGAGTGGCTTCGAAATCGCTTACACCACCTATTTCCGCAGTGAGTCGGTCGTGGTCGCCGCGCGTGAGCACGAGGCGCCCCGGGATGACAGCAGAGGGGCCGATGAGCGAGGCTTTGCGTGAGAGGACTTCGCGCAGGCCGGCGGCGATGTCGAGTTTTCCGGCACCGAATTCAAGCGGACTTGCCTCGGTAAAGGTGTCTTTGGCAGACGTTTTGGCAATGATATCGAGGATGTCGGTCGCCTCGAGGTTCGGGTCGGCTTCGAGCCAGATTGCAATTGCTCCTGCCACGGCGGGAGAGGCCATTGATGTGCCGTAGGACCAACCCCAGTAGTCGGTGCGCCCCTCGCTGCGGGAGGTGCCGGTTATGAGGACACTTTCGGGGTGTTCCTCGCAATACGGTGTTGAGAGAGTGGAGATTATGGTGGCACCGGGGGCTGCAACGTCAGGCTTCGGTGTGCCGTCACAGAGGATTCCGCTCGACGACCAGGGGGCTATATCGCCGAGGATGTGGGTGTCGGACAAGTCGTCGTGATCACCGTTGAGTTCGTCCCACTGATTTCGTGTGACCCACGCGCCGACAGAGATAGCTCCGCGGGTGCAGGCCATTGAAGAAATGGAGAGTTCGCCCGTACCTTCGGTCCAACCGTCGACCCATAGCGAGCGCAGTTCGGCGGCGAGGTCGGAAATATGTATGTCGATGCGCTGCCCGGCCTCACCTTTTGCAATGAGTCCGAGGGCGGTACGGCTGTACCGGTTCTGTTCGAGGTTTACCTTCACGTCGTAGAAGATCTGGAAGCTCGCACGCTTGTTGGTTTCGGTATTGGCATCGTAGTATGCTGCGGCGAAACTGCCCGTATATGCCTGAGAGAATGCGTCGTCGCGTACAACATCATAGTCATCAAAATCCTGAAGATTATGAGTGCCGAGTATCAGGCCGTCACCATCCTTGGGTACATCGAAAGTTGAGAGGACGGTGCCTGTGGTGGTGTCCATCACCACTAACGTAAGGTCGAAAGTGCGGCTGTCGGCACCCCAGACGGTTATTACGCCCTCCGATTTATGTTCTGTCATCGAGGGCAGCATGAAGGTGCGGAGAGCCGGGTCGGAGGCGCTGAGTGTACGGGAGAGAGAGGTCTTGAGATTGCGGTAATTGCCGGCCGACACCACGAGAATTGCGTCGCCTGCGGCGGCAGTGGCCTCGTAAAGGGCTTCGGCAAAGGCATCGGTGCCGTCGCGCGGTCCGTCAAGGTCGGCAATAGAGAGATTGATGACGCACGGCTTGCCTTCGCTGCGGGCGTAGGAGGCTATGCGTGCCACACCTTCGGCTATATTGGCGTCGTGGAGAAGGCCGCAGGCTACAGCAAGTTCCGCGCCTGTAGCTATGCCTTTGTAGGGACTGCCGGGATAGTCGCCTGCCATGGTGCCAAGCACGTGTGTGCCGTGGAAATCATCATAATTGTCGGTGATAAAGCTCTCTATCATCAGAGGATAGTCGTAGGCTGTGTATTCGCCGTTGGTATCCGTGAAGTGCCAAAGACGCGACACTCTTGAGCCGTCGGCGTTGCGGAAAGCGGGGTTCTTGATATCCAGGCCGTTGTCGTAAAGTCCTGCCACAACTCCATGGCCTGTATAGGTGTATCCTCCGGCTTCGGGAAGCGAGGCTGCTTTGTCGGCCTCCATGCCGATGCGGAGGAGGTCGTTGGTAGTGCGGAGCGGCCGCGAGAAAGATACGCGGCGCACGCCTGCCGACTGTGCCAGACGGGCCAGAGATTCGGCGGAACCGCGTGCTATGTAGATATCATTGGAGAGGGGTGAGATGTTGAGTCCTTCGATGTCGGTATCGGGGTAGCCGCTTACTATCGCACCAATGGTCTGATTCTCAGCCGAGCGGGATGATGCGGAGGCGAGCTTCAAGGTGTGACGGGAGTATGCGTCGAGTGCTGTGCGGGCATCGACAGACAGTGGCATAGACACAAGGAGGAGAAGGAGGAGGGTGAAGAGAGATAGCGGGCGGTATTTCATGGCTTTACGGAGAATTTGTTGCGCGGATGATGCAGGAGGATTTCTTCGCGCAGGCGTGTGTTGTCGAGGTGCAGATATATCTCGGTGGTGGAAATGGATTCGTGGCCGAGCATGGCCTGAATGGCTCTGAGATTGGCGCCGCCCTCGAGCAGGTGGGTGGCGAAGGAGTGGCGGAGGGTGTGAGGTGAGATTGTCTTGCGGATACCGGCGGCAGACGCGGCATCGCGCACCATGAGGAAGACCATTTGGCGCGTGAGGTGTGCTCCGCGACGGTTGAGAAAGAGATATTCTTCTTCGCCTTTCTTGGTTTCGGGCCCTGTGCGCCACCACATATCCTCGCATTTACGGATGTTGTCGACGGAGGCCGCACTCATGGGCACCATGCGCTCTTTCGAACCTTTACCCGTGACCATAAGGTAGGCCTCGTCGAGCGAGACGCGGCGCCGCTCGAGGGTGCAGAGTTCGCTCACGCGGAGGCCGGAGCCGTAGAGTACTTCGAGAATCGCGCGGTTGCGCAGGCCGAGGAGCGTGGAGACGTCGCATGTATCGAGCATTGCCGTAACCTCGTCGATAGTAAGGACTTCGGGAAGGTGCTGGCCTATCTTCGGGCCTTCGATAAATGATGAGGGGTTGCTCTCGATGATGCCTTCGACTATAAACCAGCGGTACAGTGAACGCATGCCCGATACTACACGAGCCTGTGTGCGCGTGGCTATGCCCATGTCGTGCATCGCGGCCACGAAGGCGTGGAGCTGCTCGGGGGTAGCGTAGACGGGGTCAGTGCCGCTCTCCGCGAGCCATTCGGCAAGGCGGTCGGCATCGGCGAGATAGCCCTCGCGGGTGTTGGGACTCAGACCGCGCTCGAGCATAAGGAAAGCTTCGTAGTGCGGACGGAGTTCGGGATAGGCGGGAGTGGCGTCGGTCTTCATATTGTACCCTGCTCTACGCAGCGTGCTATACGGTCGAGAGTGGCGTCGTTTTTGTCTTTCGACGGGTTGTAGGAGCTTTTGAGGCTCACGCCGAAGAGTTTGCCGAAGCCCTGCCAGAATGTTGCTCTGAACGAACCTAAGAAGGCTTTGACTATGTCGTAGCTCGACTGGTGAGTCTCGCGCTGTATGAGTTTGATGAGTACTTTGGCCTGGCGCTTGGAGAATCGGCGGAGTATGGGCTTATACTGCTCGAACAGAGCACTTTCCATTTCTTTGAGATACTTCTCGCGGTCTTGCTTGGTGGGGAAAGTCTCTATGTACTCGTATGTCTCTATGAGGGTTTCGGCTATGAGTTTTGCGTACGGGAGGGTGAGTTTTACATCGCGGACAGTGCGCCAGTAGAATTCCTCGTCGCTCTTATTCCGGAATTTCATGGGCGGATATACGGTGAGTTCGCGAAGATGAATCACGAACATCGAATCGCCGTCCTCAGTCATTCGCCATGCGTATCCGCGGTGATTGTTTCGCTTTACCGAGGGCGTGCTCTCGGCTTCGGCTTTTGCCCTCGCTACAGCATCGGGAGTAGCATCGCGGCCTGCTGCGGCAGCGATACTGAAAAGCATCAAAAGGGAGAGGAGGATGTATTTCATATCTCGACGGGAGGAAAGAATTATTCTTATAACAAAAAGAGCATCAAGCCGAAAGACTGATGCCCTTTTGTGACTCCTACAGGATTCAAACCTGTAACCTTCTGATCCGTAGTCAGATGCTCTATTCAGTTGAGCTAAGGAGCCGTCAATAAACTACTACTTATTATGAAATGAAACCAAAATTTCGTGACTCCTACAGGATTCAAACCTGTAACCTTCTGATCCGTAGTCAGATGCTCTATTCAGTTGAGCTAAGGAGCCGTAGGCTTTCTGCCTTTTTGCGGTGCAAAGTTACGGCAAAGTTCTGTACCTACCAAATTTTTAACTTATTTTTAGAATATCTACTTTCGTCGGGCGTAATCTACGCCGAAAACGGCGCCTGCGAAAGTCAGGGTTTCGCCGAAAGCGACCAATACCGACGAGTGAATCTCGCCCGTGGGGTCTACCACAAAGGCGGCAATGAGCAGTCCGGCGCCGACCACAACGAGGAACACGGCGCTGATAAGCTGGATACGATGCTCTGAATGACGATTTTCCATACCTTTTTTATTCGCAAAGGTACGGGCCGAAAGGGCGGATTGATCGGTATAGATACCGGCAGTCGGGTTATCGGCACATCTTGTCCCACGCATCGCTGAAACGCTTGGCGATGAGGGCGGAAGAGTTGTGTCGTCTTACAAATTCGGGGCCGTCGGCACTCATCCGGCGCAGGAGTTCGGGATTCTGAACAAGTTCGGCAAGGCGGCGGTATGTTCCCTCCATGTCGCGCGGGTCGGGGTTGAACACGGGGCGCAGCTCATCCTCTCCGATAAAGCGGTAGAAATCCTCCTCGCCTCCCGATATAGGCACCACGCCCATAGCCATGCCCATGAGCGCCGTAGTGGCGGGGGTATAGGAGTACAACTGGTCGCAAACGAGGTCTACCGACGAGAGTATCTCCTTGAATTTATCGAGCGACACGTTGGGAGGCGTGACAATCTCCACTTTCCCGGGGAGTTCTGCCTCAAGTCGTTTGAGCATAGGCAGAAGGAGGTCTATGCCCTTCTCGCCTGCTCGCCCTCTGTGTGCAGAGCACAATATGCGCACGGGCCCCCTACCCGAGCGGATACGCGGCGCAGGGAGGGTGGATGTGTCAATAGGTATTCCTGCGTAATGCAGGGGCAAGGACGGAAAGTTTGCGGCAACGACCTTATGATATTCATAGAGCGACGACACCACACCGTCAAGACGGCCATAGAATGCTTCGGTATAGTCTACGAGCGCGGGGTCGAGCCACAGGTGCCGCTTGGAATTCTCTGTAAGCGACCATTCGGTGGGGTGTCCGTCGATTTGCCACTCGGAGTACTCCAGGGCCGGTGAGGGCGAACAAAGATTGCGGACAAAGAGGCTATCGGTACTGAGTGAAGAGAGGAATATGTTGCCATTGTCGCGCTTGAGCCGTTTCATGATGCCCTCGAGCAGACGAGGTTTGAGTTCTATGAAATACGGATCGCGGAGGTGCACCACGTCGAAGCCCTTCAGACGCCCCGAGAGCAGCCACTGAACGCGGGCGTAGAGCCATGCTCCGCCGATTTTATTCTGTCGGCGCGAGAGTTTGATATCGCAACCGGCCTCGAGCCACGAGCATCCGTCGGATGCGACCGTAACGTCGTGACCGAGCCCCCGCAACCCTGACGCTAAGGATGCGTGGTAGTTGGAATAATCGCCGAGGAGGAGGACTTTCATAGCAATTTCCTGTTTTTAAGGCCATAGGCCCACCCCTGAAGCAGCCAGCACATAGCCCGCGGCCATGCCACGGGGGCACGCAGGGCGAGCAGCGGAAGGCGCACGAGGGCTTTGAGGGGATTCTGAATACGCGCCGCGTATGCACCCTTGGTGCGCAGCATGGGGGCTTCGGAAGCACGGCGCACCGATGTGGTGGCTGCAGGATGCACGGCGCAGTCGAATGCGCGGAAGCTCCCTTTGACTCCGGCTCGGAGGAGGTGCCACACAAAGAGATTTTCTTCGGCTGCGCAGAGGTAGGGCGCACCTATTCCGGCAAGAGGAGAAAAGCGCACGCCGGAGTCGACGAGACTGCTGCGGCGGACGGCGATTTCGAAGGAGGTGGCTTCGTAGCCTCGGAAGGGGCGCGACAGGTCGTGACCGTTGGGGGGATACACCTGACCTTCATCTCTCACGGAGCGGAATGTGAGGAGACCCGTCGAGGGGTCGGCATCAAAGAGTCTTATTATTTCGATGAGTCCCTCGGCGCGGAACGAGAGGTCGTCGTCGGCGATGAGCAGATAAGGTGCCGAGGATGCGTCGAAAGCAGAGTTGCGGTTGTTGCTCAAGCCCGTTCCGGGGGCATGCGTAATGCGTATGTCGGGTCTTGACGCGAGGCGCCCGGGCACTTCGCCCTGACTGTTCTGCCACGAAACGAGATACTCAACCCCGGGAATTTGTGGCAGTCCCTGGGGGTCGATACGGTTCAAGCTATTTCCGCAAGTGCAGATAAGAACCTGAAGTTTAAGTGCGTTTACAGCAGAATCAGTCGACAACTCCGTGTGTTTCGAGGATTTCCTCCAGTGCATCGGCAACCTCGTTGTAAGGCCAGTCGTTGCGGTTAGAGAAAATCAGATATATAGTATTTGTATCGGGGTAAATAGCTTCTACTGCAACGAAACCTCCACGCTCAGTACGGTGGTAAAGTCGGATGCGGCCGTCTACGTCGTCCGACACTCTGATTCCCAATGAGTAGCCTTCACCTACCTTGCCGGTACTGACTACGGGCACACGCATCCACGAGCGAATCGAGGGATCGATAATGGAGCCTTCGGCAAGTGCTCCATACCATTTCGCAAAAGCCTCGGGGCTGATAAACAGACCGCGGTCGGCCTGCGTGAGGAAGAACGGCGCCTCACCGTAGTCATATTCCTCCCAGCGGCCGTCGGGACTGCGATAGACCGACGAGGGGGTGTCGGGACGCGCCCTGCGGTAGCCATGTGCCACACCCGGGCCTATATCCGACGACGGCGGAAAGCCGAAACCGGAGGTGATACCCGCAGGAGCGAAGATATATTGCCTGAGATATGACTCGAACGACATGCCCGTAACCTTACCGATGATATCGGCAAGGAGCATATAAGGCGGGTCCTTGGGGTCGTAGCCTGTGCCCGGCTCGAACTTGAGACTGTCTACCGAGGTGAGGTAGCGTGTAAACTCCTTCTCCTTACCGTAGGTAACGTAGTCTTCTTCGTTGCCGAACATCGAAGGGGTCGCTTCGACATATTGCTCCCACTGCTCGGGACTGTCGGGACGATTGTCGGGAATGCCTGAAGTGTGAGCGAGTATGTGGCGGATAGTCACCGCGCCGAATACTTCGGCGGGCAGTTCGGGAAAATATCTCGTAATGGTATCGTCAAGCGACAGCACGCCTTCCTCGGCAAGCTTCAACATCGACACCGCCACGAAAGTCTTGGTAGTTGAGGCGACATTGAGCATCGTCTGAGGAGTCATCTTCTCGTCCGTATCAAGCCTTGCCATTCCGAAAGAGCGGCAATAAATCACCGAGTCGCCGATAGCGACCATGGCAACAGCTCCGGGAGAGTGTTCGGGGAAAATCGGTTCGAGCAGAGAGTCGAGAGGTGCAGCGATATTGTATGCTTCATCGCGGGAGCCGCCGCATGCGGTGGACCCGAGAAGTAACGAAAGCGAAAGTATGGCTATAATAACCGTGGTAAAGGGACTATATTTACTCATAGCAGATGCAAAGTTACACATCCGCTCTATTACGGTCAATAGCACATTGCTATTTTTTCAGCATATTATCCGTTTTGAAACGTGTTTGTAATTCCTCAAAATACGCAGCTGAAGGTAAATCCGAATCCACCGTGCGAAACTGTGGGCATGAGCGAGGAAACAATTTCGGGTTGCTTTTTGCCGAGGTGCAGGCGGCGCTCGGGATTGCCGCGGAAGAGATCAACCACTTCGTTGACGGGGTCGATGAGGAAAGCGACTATATTGCCCACTACGGGAGAGCCGAAGAGGTGGTAGTCGTGGTGAACGATGTATCTTTTCAGACGATAGAAGCCTTCGCCGATTAAACTGCCAACGAGCGGGGTTACGAAAATATCCTGAATAGAAGGGCGCTCCATACATGCCTCAATACCGAATTCCCAACCGATAGTTGATATACAGGCCGAGTAGAGAAGCGACTGGTAGAAATTGAAGCCGCAGGTGCGGGCAGCCATGAAATATACGGCTCCGGCATAGGGGTGAAGCACATAGTTGAATATTGGATTGTCTTTATCCCATGCCGGACCTTCCTTGATCACGTTGTTGTACCAGCGGGTATACCAGGGATCTTTCTGAATCTCTGCACGATTCCATGAAGTAGCGTCTTCAGGCAGACACTCGAGCACGACAAGTGTACCGATGTAAGCCGTGGCGAGCACGCCGGTGTTGACCCACAAGCGAGGCCAATCGTTCGATTTCGTGGTGAGCGATGCGGGGAGTTCGTATATCGAAATCTTGGCGGGTTTTGACATAGAGAGTTCTTCAACGGTGATATCCTCCATGAATATTGAATCAGGTGCCGAGATTTCGGGGGTATCTGTATCGTAGAGTTGGATCTCGGAGATTGTTCCGACAAGCTCCATATCGTTAGCGCGGACTCCAATCACTGTTGCCAGTGCGAGCGCGGTAAATATGAATAATTTTTTAGCGGGTTTCATTTCGGAAAGACTTTTAAGATGATGAATACTTGAATTACGTGGTTGTATAAAAAACAACTTAAAGTGCACAAAAGGTCGGTCAGCCAAAGACTTTTTCCCGAAAAGAACAAAAAATACGACTATTCCGCAATCGGACATATCTAACTTTGCACATTCATAAATCACTTATCTTATGTTAGTTATCATCGACAATGGCCACGGTAAAGAAACACGTGGCAAATGCAGCCCAGATGGGTTGCATCGCGAATGGCAGTGGAGCCGCGAAATGGCACGGCGGATTGCAGGCATGCTAGGCGGGTACGGAATAGAGAGTCGCTTGTTCGTGCCCGAGGAGCGGGATATCCCCCTTGCTGAACGATGCCGCCGAGCCAATAAAATTGCGGGCGAAAGGGCTGATGCCATTCTCATCTCCATTCACAACAATGCTTCGGGCGACGGCAGCCGTTGGCTCTCGGCGAGCGGGTGGAGCGCGTTTGTATCGCACAACGCGTCGCAAAATTCTCGACGGCTTGCCTCACTGCTCACGGCAGAAGCGCTCGACGCAAATCTCGGAGGTAACCGCGCCACTCCGCCTTGCGGCTATTGGAGCGCGAATCTTGCCATTTGCCGCGACACCCGTTGCCCGGCAGTGCTTACGGAGAATATGTTTCAGGATTGCAAGTCTGATGTAGAGCTGATTTCGTCGGAGGAGGGGAAGAATCTGATAGCCGCAATCCACGTCAACGCATTATTGAAATATTTCAACATTAAGAAATGAAGTCGGCGGCAATATTCATAGTCGGATTTGCTCTCGGATTTATCTTGGGGAAGTGCAGTTGCCCTCCGAGTGTGGAACGTTTGTCGCCCGATGTAAGGGTACTGACGCGCGTGGACACGTTCCGTATTGTCAAACCCGAAACGGTATATGTAAGGCAGACGGGAATGGTGGTTGAGAATTTACGACGCGCGGACTCCGAGGATTCGGCGAAAGTGGAAATACCTGTACAGCAAGTCGTTTACTCCGACAGTACTTTTACGGCATACGTCAGCGGCTACCGTCCTCAGCTCGACAGCATCTTCATTTACAGGCCGGTAAGCACAGTTATGGTACAGCCTCGCGTGCGCCCTAAACGCTTCGCTCTCGGGCTCTCTGCCGGATACGCTCTGACACCTGCCGGAGCCCAACCGTATGTCGGAGTCGGCATCTCGCTGAAACTGTGGGAGTTCTGATTCAGCATTGAAATTTTTCAATTTTTATTTTCAATTTTTCTTGACAAATAGGATTTAGTGTTGTAATTTTGCACGCAGAAGAAACAATAAACAAACTACAATATGAAAGATTCAACCTTAATCCGAAACCGTGAATTCACCCGACGGTGTATCGAACTTTACAAACGCGATATCAGTCAGGGAGCAGTCCCGACTATCGACAATCTCATCGACCGCGTCACATTGATGCAACCGCACGCCTACTACATCGCCTACGATACTGCGGCCGGACGCATCTACGAAATCAAGAAATACGGCATGGAAAATGTAGTATCATCGGCAGTGGCCCGGAAGATGTGGCAGGAGATGATAGATGCCGTAGAGCAGACTATGGCTACGCGAGGGTGTATGTCGTTCGACAAAGCGCTGTCGTTTGTCCTAAATTTCCGTCGCCCCTCGCGATTCTACATTTCACGCGACACGGCGCGACGCATTCTCACCAAACACTTTATACCCACAATAGCCCTCCGACAGGGGGCTGCCAACAGATGCTGACCATGAAATATACAATAGCTCTTTCTGTAGACCGCGTACTCGAAGCCGTCTACGCCGACACTGCCCTCCACCACTTTCAGCAACCCGACGCATTTCCGTCGGTACTCGGCAAAGCCAATTCAGCCGCGCTGCGCACTCTGGCGCGCAACTGCTGCGCCCGCATAGTTTACGAACTCATCCCCGCGGCGTCGGGTACGAGTATTCTGAACGACAGCAACCCCGATATTATCACAATTGATTTTGACACCACCGAGGAGATACCCGCACTGCGTGAGGCTCTTGAGTGCGCATTGAGTCAGGCAATACTCGCCGGTGCATGGGCAGGCTACAAGTCGGAGCTCTCGGAACTCTACGCCGACGGGCTCGGGGGAATATTATCGTTGATTAAACAGCGGCTCGGCGGCCGCCCGGGACTCATCGAACCGGCGGCGTGAGTCAGTAAGTGACATCCCAGAGGAACAGTGCCTCTCCGGGCATGGATGTGCCGGCGGCGCAACGGTCGCGACGCTCAAGGATGTCAAGCACGCCCTCGGGGGCAATCTTGCCGCGGCCTACCTCCACAAGCGTGCCCACTACGGCGCGAACCATATTGCGGAGGAAGCGGTCGGCGCTTATCTCGAAATACCAGCGCCCTTCTGCGGCATCCTGACAGTGCCATTCAGCGGTGCGGAGGTCGCAGATATTGGTCTTGACATCGGTGTGAAGTTTTGAAAAAGACGTGAAATCGCGTCGTCCGAGCATAAGTCGGGCGGCGCGATTCATTGCTTCAAAATCAAGAGGATTAGGCACATACCACGAGAGAGAGCCGGTAAAAGGCGACTTGACGGTGTGTGCGAAGTAGCGGTACGTACGGCCCGTGGCATCGAAGCGGGCATGAGCGTCGGGCGCTACCGGTTCGAAACCATAGATTGCTATATCGCGGCCGCACAGGCTGTTGAGGGAGCGGAGAAAACGACCGTCGCACGGGTCGAACCCGTCGGGGAGGTCGAGGTGCGCCACCATGCGTCGGGCGTTTACACCGGCGTCGGTGCGTCCGGCGCCGACAATAGGAACCGACTGCCGGAGAATAGCCTGAAGCGCATCTTCGATAGTGCTCTGCACCGACACTGCTCCCGGCTGTCGCTGCCAGCCGTGGAACGGCGCTCCCCTGTAGGCCAATGTCATGAACCAACGCATAGCTGTGCCGCCCCGGGGGATATTATTTTTCGAGATAGGTATAGCCGAAAAGACCTGCACGGTAGGTGCTGATGAAGTCGCGGCCTTCTTCGGGAGTGATACGACCGGCCTTCATCGAGGCTGTAACCCATGTCTCAAGATTGCGGACGAGCTTCTTGGGATTGTACTGAACGTAGTCGAGCACTTCGTCGACGGTCTCGCCCTCGATAATCTGGTCGATTTCGTAGCGGTCGCGGTACACGCTGATATGCACGGCATTGGTATCGCCGAAGAGGTTGTGCATGTCACCGAGAATTTCCTGATAAGCACCTACGAGGAACACGCCAATATAATAAGGCTCGCCCTGTCGTAGAGGATGCACGGGCAGCGAAGCCGAGGTGCCCTGCGCGGATATGAAGTTGGCAATCTTGCCGTCGCTGTCGCAGGTTATATCCTGTATGGTGCAGGTGCGGGAGGGTTTCTCGTCGAGGCGGGTGATAGGTATGATAGGAAATATCTGGTCGATAGCCCAGGAGTCGGGAAGCGACTGGAAGAGCGAGAAGTTGCAGAAGTACTTGTCGGGCAGCATCTTGGCTATCTTGCGGAGGTCTTCGGGGACGTGCTTCATAGTTCCGGCAATCTCACCCACCTCGCGGGCGATACTCCAGAATAGTTTCTCGATCTGCGCACGGGTCTTGAGGTCGAGCATGCCGAGGCTGAAAAGGTCGAGAGCTTCCTCGCGTATCTGGAGGGCGTCGTGCCAGCTCTCAAAGAGGCGCGATGTGTCGAGGCGGTCCCAAATGTCATAGAGTTCGCGGGCGAGCTCGTGGTCGTCGGGGCCAACTTCCTGACTTTCTTTCCAGACGGGGAGCTGGGTTGTCTCAAGCACCTCGAAGATGAGCACAGAGTGGTGAGCCGTGAGCGAGCGACCGCTCTCGGTAATCACGTTGGGCTGACGGAGATTATTTTTGACGCAGGCATCCACGATAGCCGACACGGCATCGTTGGCGTACTCCTGGATTGAATAGTTCATCGAACTTTCGCTCGAACTGCTGCGGGTGCCGTCGTAGTCTACGCCGAGGCCGCCGCCGATATCCACGAAATCAATCTCGTAGCCGAGCTTCGAGAGCTGAACATAGAACTGCATAGCTTCGCGGAGGGCATTCTTCACTACGCGGATTTTATTGATCTGGCTTCCGATGTGGAAGTGTATGAGTTTGAGGCTGTCGCGCATGTCGCGGCGCTCGAGGATGTCGAGTGCTTCGAGGAGTTCCGATGAGTTGAGGCCGAATTTGCTCTGGTCGCCGCCGCTCTCGCTCCACTTGCCCGAGCCGGTGCTCGAAAGCTTGATGCGAATACCGATATTGGGGCGCACCTTGAGGCGGCGTGCTATTTCGGCTATCATGCGCAGCTCGTTGAGTTTCTCAACCACGAGGTAGATGCGGCGGCCCATTTTCTGAGCAAGGAGCGCAAGCTCTATATAGGATTCATCCTTATAGCCGTTGCAGATGATGAGCGCGTTCTCGGCGATATTCGTGGCAAGGACGGCGTGGAGCTCGGGCTTGGAGCCGGCTTCAAGACCGATGTTGAACTTCTTGCCGTACGACACAATTTCTTCTACCACAGGGCGCATCTGATTTACCTTGATAGGATAAATCATGTAGTTTTTCGCCTGGTAGTCGTACTGCTCCGAAGCAAGCTGGAAGCAGTTTGAAATCTTCTCGATACGGTTGTCGAGGATATCGGGGAAACGGAGGAGGACAGGAGCCGAGATATCGCGCACCTGCAGTTCATCCATTACATCCTTGAGGTCGACAGCAGCACAACCGGGACGCGGCGTAACCACGACGTGCCCCTTGTCGTTGATAGAGAAATAATTACGGCCCCAGCCGGTAATATTGTACAGCTCCTCGCTGTCTTCAATGCGCCATTTTCTCATCGGCTCTATTGTTATTCTTCTTGGTGTTAGCTAAATTGTCAGAGTGCAAAGTTAACAATTTTACAGCAATTTTGCAGGGCTTTTATTAACAAAATGTCACCGTGCAAACCAACAGGCGGCGTATAGAGTTATAATAAAAACGTACTCTATACTCATACCGCGATGAAATATGTATCAAACGGGCGTGGATCTATCCCCCTGATTACTCTTATTGCCATGCTGGCGGTGTCGCTCACCGTCAATCTTCCCGGTCTGGCGGTGTCTCCTATGCTTGGAAAACTTGCCGATATCTTCCCGCATGCGAGCCAGCTGGAAATTCAGCTTCTCACCCTCCTGCCCAACCTCGTGATTATCCCGATGATTCTTATTTCGGGCAAAATCACCAGCGTAAGGAATCAGACCGCCGTGCTCGCTACGGGGCTGAGTATCTTCCTATTGGCAGGCGTGCTCTACCTCACTGCCGACACTATGCCCATGCTCGTGGGACTCGGTGCGCTGCTTGGCGTGGGCTGCGGACTGATAGTGCCCATAGCCGCCGGCCAACTTGGCGAGTGGTTCTACGGCGAGCAGAAAGAGCGCGTGCTCGGGTTCAAGTCGGGTACATCGAACGGTATTGTCATCCTCGCCACGATATTTGTGGGTTGGGCGGCCGATATCAGCTGGCACACATCTTTTGTCGTGTATCTCGTGCCTGTTATCCCGCTGCTCCTGCTGCCCTTCATGACCAACACCTTCATACACAAGCATCTGAATATGCAGAAAGAAGAAGGCTCTTCTGCGGCTGCCGGTCTTCCCAAAAAGAGATTCGCCCACCCCATAGCGACTCTATGCGGTGTAATCGGACTGTATATAGCCCTGACAGCCACGTCGATGGTATTTACCTACTATCTGCCGTTCACCATGAAACACTACGGACTCACATCATCGCAGGTAGGTGTGGCATCGGCAATGTTCTACGTCACGGCCATGATAGGCGGATTTTCGCTCACACCCTTTATACGCCTTGTAGGGCGTATCGGCCTATATATCTGCATAGTGATAATGTCAGCCGGACTGCTCATGCTCGGCACATTCCACACTATGCCGGCATATGTGGTCGGAGTTCTGCTCATCGGCCTCGGCTACGGACTTTTCCAGCCTATCATCTACAATAAGACGACGGAGATTGCGCCTACCAAAGCACTCTCTACCAAATATTTCTCCTACACGCTTGCGGGCAACTACATCGCGCTGTCGATAATTCCGCCCGTGGTAGAGCTTTTCCAACGCATTTTCAACAATCACACCGCCGACTTCCCCTACTATCTGAATGCGGCACTGCTTGGCATAATCTTCGTAATCGGCCTGGTGAAGCACCGCTCGTTTGTGTGGACCACCAAACTCGATTCTAAAACGGTGTCGGAGCCTCAAATGAATAGCGGCACCCGTCAAGCGGGAAAGTGAACGATACTTTAGCGGCATGGAGGTGCAGACGCTCTGTACATGCTCCCGCATTGCGCCCGTAGAGGCGGTCGCCGACTATAGGCATGCCGAGGCCCGACGCAGCGGCTGAGTGCACCCGCAGTTGGTGCGTGCGTCCCGTGCGGGGGTGAAAGAGTACGCGGCTTCGGCCCGATTCCACGCCCGAAAATTCGTAATCGGTGACGGCTTCCTTACCTTCGGCCATGTCGACGCGCTGGCGCGGACGGTCGAGATAGTCGGGCGACAGGGGCAGCTCGATGCGTCCCGTCTGTGGCAGGCCCGAGGCTGTATAGTCGCCTTGCAGCACCGCCTCGTAGGTCTTCTCGACTTGTCGAGTAGCAAAGAGCGACTGCATGACTTTGTAGGCTTCATCGCCGAACGTGGCTATCAGCAGGCCGGATGTATCCTGGTCGAGGCGGTGTGCCATTTTTACCGCGCGGCCGGCGCCATATCGCTCGCTGAGCCACTCCTGCACCGATATCGCCGCACCTTTGCCGGGTACGGAAAGCATGCCGCTCGGTTTATTTACCACACAGAACAGACTGTTTTCGTATAAAATCTCGGGGACGGCGTGGGCCGATATGCCGCAGGCACTGTCAAGCGGAGGCTCTACCGCGAGCCCCTGCAGCATCCATGTGAGTACGGGCAGGCACTTTCCGCGACATGCCGGGTAGTGCTCGCCATGCAGACGCACCTCGCCCCCCTTGGGCTTGCCATACCAGTATTCGGCAATCGACAGAGGTGTGAGGCCGCGCAGATATGCCGCCTGCAGCAGTTTGGGGGCGCAACATTCGCCCGCTCCCGACGGCGGAATCCGCATGGGTGTGGCGGCGAAAATCTCGCTCAGGCTCTTACTCTCGCCACGGGCATTGAGAACCTTGAAGTTCGAGAACAGCCACGTCTGCAGTGCTTCCGAGTCGGCTCGACGTTTATTTTTCAGTGCATCGCGCTGCGCTTCGGCCTCTTTAAGACGGGAGGCGAAGGGCGATAGAGCCTCGGAAACCTTCTTTTTGAGACGATGAAGTTCGGCCTTTTCGAACTGGCTCTGACGTATCATTGCCGCCTCCTCTTCCTCGGAGAGTGTGCGCGAGGCACGGAGGGCGGCGCGCTCGAGTTTCGACAGGCGGCAGTGCTCTTTGTAGTCGGCGAGCTCGGCTTCCAACCGGGCTTTGGCCTGCTCACAGGCCTCCCTTGCAGCGGCCAATTCGGTTTTCTCAAAGAGGGAAATTTCGGCGTTCTGCCTCGAAATGGCGGCCTCGTGAGTCTTGAAATATCCGTCGGGCTGCAAGTAGTCGAACACCGGCCCGACAAATCCTTCGCGCTCGAAACCGCCTCTGCCAATCTGTCCTGAAAAGGCGTAGAGGGTATGATGCACACCGCAATCGTCGGCAGCGATGAGCACACCGAGCATCTTTCCGCTCTCAATTTCGCGGCAGAAACCGACGTCTTCGGGTCTGTCGCTACACTTCAGCGACTCAATACGGGCGCACAAGCCGGCGAATGCTGCCGCGCACTCGGCATCGGGCGTATAGTCAAACGGATTATTCATAGCAATGCAAATTTAGCGAGAATTTTTGATTAAATTTGCAGAATGAGAGTAAGTATCGAAATAACGGCCGACGGCTCGCCTACCTTCTACCGCGAGGATATCGACGAGCACTACCACTCTGTCAAGGGTGCGCTGGCCGAGAGCAGTCATGTGTATATTCAGGCCGGTTGGCAGCAGGCAGCAGCGTCGGGCGGCACGGTAAGAGTGTTTGAAGTCGGATTCGGCACGGGGCTGAACGCAGCACTTACGGCTCTTGCGGCACTCGAGGCAGGAGTCGACACTGAGTATTACTCGGTGGAGCTGTATCCATTGTCGCCCGAAAGCACGGCACTCTACTCGGGAGCTTTGCCCGAACAGCTTCAACCTATATTCAAGGCCGTAAACACTGCGGCGTGGCAGCAGACGAGCCGTATAAATCCGCACTTCTCTCTTACGAAGATTGAGGGCAATCTACTTACACTCGAACTGCCCGCAGATCTTGACGCGGTGTACTTCGACGCCTTCGCCCCCGAGAAGCAGCCCGAGATGTGGCACGAGGCCGTCTTCCGCAAGATATATCAGGCCATGAAGCCCGGAGGAGTGCTGACCACCTACTGTGCCAAAGGTGCTATACGCCGTATGCTCGCCGACATCGGCTTCAAGACGGAGCGCCTCCCCGGCCCTCCCGGCGGCAAACGCGAAATACTGCGCTGCATAAAATAAAAAAGTGCCCCCTGAAAGTCCGAAAACTTTCAGAGGACACTACCGGCGTCCCTTTCGGGACCACCGGGGATCCACGCCAATTGGCCTACATTTGAGTATTTTCCATATTTCCTTTTATAACCAGTCGCACCGTTTCTTTCGGTGTATTGGTCTTGACGGTCACTATTTTGCTAAACGGACCTAAGAGTCGGTTTGTTCCGTCGTAGTTCACGACTATCTCGCCGGTTTTCCCCGGCAGGATAGGTTGTCGCGGATACTCGGCGTCGGTACAACCACATCCGGTGCGTACATTAATTATAAACAACGGACGGCGCCCGGTGTTCTTGAACTTGAACACCGCCCTTTGCTTAGGGTTATTACTGCTGAATGTACCGAGATCTATCGTAGTCTTTTCAAACTCAATGTCGGGGAGCCGCTCGGCATAGACAGCCGTGGCGGTCGTGATGACAAACAGGAGGATGATAATTAATCTTTTTATACTCATATCGTAGAAATATTCACGACACTGCGGCAGTTCTGTGCCACCATATCGCTGTGAGTTATAATTATGATCGTGCAGCCCGATGAGTAGTTCTGCAGGTTGTTGAGTAAGTTGTGGCCGGTCTCGGCATCAAGTGCCGAAGTGGGTTCGTCGAGCAGGACGAGTCCGCGTCGGCTCATCAATGCGCGAGCGATGGCTATCCGTTGCGCCTGCCCCTCACTGAAACCATGTCCACCTTCTCCACAGGGAGTGTCGATGCCGTCAGGCAAATCATAGACGAACGCCGCGCAGGCATCTGTGAGAGCGCGGTGCATATCCTCGTCGGTAGCATCGGGATTGCCTAAGAGAAGGTTAGATCTGACTGTGCCACTCATCAGGGTATTACC
>JAAVFI010000016.1 GCA_014800815.1 Bacteroidales bacterium
ATTTTGGAGTGATTTTTCAAAATTGAAGAAGGAGCAATGCGGGCATTGCGACTGATGAAACTTTGAAAAAGCGCCCAAAAGATCCTTTGTGATGAAATCAAAAATTATAATACACACTCCTCATTTATTAATTTGGTTTAAAAGTAAACACACTCTTAGAAGTTCACGTAGATAAATTGCCCGGAGTCGAGGACGCCCACGGTAAGGATACACACAATCAATGCTACGATAGTGGCGCAGCGTACAACTATATTGCGGTGGCGGAGCAGGCTTACGTTGGGGAAGTATTCCTGCACGATTTCAACTGTGACAAGTGAAATGAGAGCGAAGCCCAGGAGCAACATATCGGTATTGGAGAGGGCCATGCGCGCTCCGGGAGCACAGGTGCATATCCTGACTACTACCTGCCATGCGTCGTGCACGGAAGGCAGACGGAAGAATATCCACGCAAAATTTACTATCAGGAATGTGACGATAATTCTTATCACCGCAACCCATTTGCGCGGAGCTTTGCTGATGTTGAAGAAGCGCTCGAGACACTGCACGATGCCGTGAATGGCGCCCCAGATAATGAATGTGAAGTTGGCCCCATGCCATATACCGCTGACAAGGAATGTGGTGAGGATATTGCCGTAGGTACGTGTATTGCCTTTGCGGTTGCCGCCGAGAGGGATGTAGACGTAGTCGCGGAGCCAACGTGTGAGCGATATGTGCCAGCGCTTCCAGAACTCGGTGAGGCTGCTGCTGAAATACGGGCGGTTGAAGTTGTTTATTAATCTGAATCCGAAGAGTCGGCCTACACCGATTGCAATAAGCGAGTAGCCGGCGAAATCGCCGTAGATCTGCAGCGAATAGAATATCGAAGCAACGAAGCATGTGCCCCCCGAGAAGTCGGCATAATTGGCATAAACAGGATTGACGAAGGTTGCGAGACGGTCGGCGACGACGGCTTTCAGGAAATAGCCCCAGAGCATTAGCCGCACACCTTCGGTGAAGTCCTCTGCCTTGATATTCCTTTTACCCTTTATCTGCGGCAGCAGCTCGTCGGCTTTGCTTATAGGCCCGGAGGCTATCTGTGGGAAGAATCCGACAAAAAGCATATAATACAGGAAGTTATGCTCGGCAGAGATTTTGCCGCGGTATACATCCCACAGATATCCAAGACTCTGAAATGTGAAGAATGAGATACCGAGCGGAACAAAAATCGTGGTGAGGGTATCAGTATTGTCGGCTATGAAATCGACTCCCATACGACACTCCAGGTCGTTGAGGGATTGCATTATGAATCCCGCATATTTCATGACGGCAAGAGGAATAAGCACAAGCACAACTCCGCATGCAATCAGCGTATTCCGCCGCTTTAGATGCCCCTTGCCAAGCTCTTTCCCGTCAATCCGCCCTAAGGCGAGAGCGAACAGATATGTAGCCACGGTGATACCGAACAGCACCAAAGCACCAAGCGGCTGATAAGTGATGAAGAAGCCGTAGGAGATGGAGGTGAGCAGTGCCGCCGAAATAATATTGCTGTACCTGCTGTTGCGGCAGAGGTATATAATAACCGCATAGACAGCAAGAACCAAGGGAAGCACTATTAAGAAAGAGAATGAATTGAGAATCATTTACATGGTATTTGATGCGATTGCAAAGTTAGTGATTATCTTTGAGAAAACTAATCGAATGAATCAAAAAGACCTGTCGCCCTTCTAACTATCCGTTGTCTCAGTCATGAATCGGTATTATTCACTTTCACAAAAGATTAAATCTTTGAAATATTTGGATTATCAGGTAATAATCACTATATTTGCAGACTTAACTTATTAAAAACTTATCACATGTCTTTCCGAATACTCTCTCTGCTATTATTAGCAAGTGTTTCCGGACCTTTGTTTGCAGAAGGTGCCGGAATGAGGATTGGTCTCGCGTCCCCCCCCCCGAAAATGCGGTAATTAACTCTCAAAAAGAGGCGCGTGCAGACTATCCTGCAACCATGGCAACAGGAACTCTGCCGATTATAAATATTTCGACGGAAAACGGAGTGCCCGTTGTCGATAAAGAAACCAAAATTCCGGCGTTACTCAATCTTTCGATTCCTGAAGCTTATACTACTCTTAACCAATTCGAGTCTGAAGACCTTAAAGATGTCGCACTGACCATAAAAGGTCGAGGCAATGCGTCGTGGAAGCTCGACAAGAAGCCTTACAAACTTAAATTTGAGAAAAAGACTTCTGTATTGGGCATGCCCAAGCATAAGCACTATGCCATAATTCCTTATACGGGCTGGCAGTCGGGTCCATCGGCTGTGGGCGGTATGGAGCTTGCGAGGGTAACGGGCCAGAGCTGGGCTCCCTACGGCGAGCCGGTGGAGTTTATACTCAACGGTGAATATCTGGGCAGATATTTTATAGTGGAATCTGTAAAGATAGATTCTAACCGTCTTGACATCTATGAGCAGGAAGACCTCAACGAAGACCCGTCGCTCATTCCCGGCGGCTGGCTTGTGGAAATCGACAACTACGACGACCCCTGCCAGATAACTATTCCCGAGACCGAGGGACTCAATCTGCGCGTAACGTATCACACTCCCGAGGAACTCTCTGCTGCGCAGGAGAAATGGCTCATCAATGAATTTACCGCGATTAACGCGGCTATATATTCGGGCGACGCTACAGGAAAATCGTGGAGCCGATATATCGACCCCGCCTCTGTGGCTCGATATTTCATAGTGCGCGAAATTCTGCACGACGGCGACGGCTACAACGGCAGCTTCTATCTGCATAAGGACCTGGGCGATAATTGCCGCTGGAACTTCGGCCCGATGTGGGACCTTCAGCTGTACTCGCGCAAGAGCGACTGGATAATGGAAGACCACCCTTCATACTCTGCCGTACACTGGATAAAGGCTCTGGCGCAGACGCAGGCGTTTGCCGACGCTCTGGCGGATGTATGGCCTGCGGTAAAATCGGATATGCAGCGCGTATATGACTATGTGACACGCATAGGCGAGCTATGTGCCGCCTCTGACGCCGTGAACTATGAGCGTTGGCCTCAGTTTGAGAAAGCTGAAATCAAGGCCTATTGCGCGAATGTCAACGCCATAATGAAGGACAACGTCGAGTGGATAGATCAGAATTTGATGTATCTCGGCGACCCGGCGGGGGTA
Organism: Bacteroidales bacterium; assembly: GCA_014800815.1. Taxonomy (GTDB): domain Bacteria; phylum Bacteroidota; class Bacteroidia; order Bacteroidales; family Muribaculaceae; genus CAG-873. The sequence continues at coordinate 3,161 of JAAVFI010000016.1, forward strand.
TCGTCTGTGACGGATTCGAGCAATGTCCGTTTCTACGGCAATACGGTGGAAATCGGCTTTGGCGTGGGCGAAGCGTCTCTCTCTGTCTACGGTGTAGACGGTAAGTGCTGCCGCTCGCTTACCCTCACAGCGGGCGACTCTGTAGCTCTCAGCACGCTCGGCATTCCCGCGGGTATGTACATCGTAAGGGTGTCTGCCGACTCTGCCGCACCGGCTGTACGTAAAATCATTATCGGGAAGTAATTTACTTCTCCGACATATAAGTAAGTCATGAAAATCCCGAGGAGGCTGCGTGGTGCACCTCCTCGGGATTGTACATTACAAAGCCAACTCTACCTCGTTCAATCAGGGATTTGTTCGACTATCTTATAGGCTGCGGCGCTCCCTGAGTCTGCCGCTTTGCGTGCATATTCCGCAGCTTTTGCGGGATTGGCCTTTACACCATCTCCTTTTCGATAGAGTTCGGCCATTCGTTCGTAGACGAGAGCCATTGCGGGTTTGGGCAGCTTTCCGCTTGCAATAATGGGCTCGTAGCATTTGCGGATAAAGTCGCCGGAGTGATTGAGAAATTCGTCGTTGTAGCTCATGCTGCCGAGATAGAAAAGAGACCAGTCATCGCCATTCTCGGCGGCTGCGGTGCGTGCTGCAAGGCCGGCGGCATAGCCTTGTTTGTATATGGGTTCGTCTTTCAGGGGATGACCTGCCACATCGTTAAACCCGCTGACGAGGGTGAGTGAATTGCGTATTGAGGCCGTATTTCGGTCGTCGCCGAAACGCTCCCCGCGCAGTGGCAACTGAAGATTGGAGCGCGAGAAGTCGTCGCCCAACTCTCCGGCAAGGTATGTCCAGACGAAGGCATCCGGCATATTTACCTTTCCATACCACTGACGTTGAAGAGCTGAGCCATATTTAGCCGCGCCCTTTGCATCGCCGAGCAGTGCTGCCCGGCGGTATAGCTCAATCGCTTTGCTGCGGTCTTTCTTCACGCCTTCTCCTTTGTCGTACATTTCACCTATCAGAGTGTATGCGTATGGGATATGATCAGAGCCTGCGGCCTGAAAGTATTTCAGGGCCTTGGCATAGTCTTTCTTGCGGTTGTAGTATATGCCGAGATAGTCATTTGCCGGCTTATAGCCGTTGGCTGCCGCGGTTTCCATAAGGCGTAGACCTTCGCTTTCCATATTCGGAAAAAGGTAGGCGGTTTTATAGTAAGTATAGAGATGTCCGAGTTCTGCCTTTGCGCGGTCATTCTTGTCTGCCACCAGTTGGAGGCAGCGGGCTTCGAGTTCGGGGCTCCATGCTCCGTGATAGAGAGCTTTGTCGACAACGGCATCTGTGGAGAGTTTGCCCTGAGTGTATGCCTTGTGCACAGATTCGTAGAGTGCATTGGCCTTTTGGCGCGCGGCGTCCGACACGGTTACGTGCACTTCCTCGGGCTTGACATATCGTCGTTGGGGATTTATCTTGTTGGCGGCAAAGAGCTGTGCCGACATTGCCAGCGAGAGTAGAGTAAGAATCAGCGTTGATGTTTTCATAGTTAAAACGTTAAAAGGGGATGAATATATACTATTAACATTTTAATGTACAAAAACGTTGACAATAAGTAAGTCTTGTAATATAAACTAATTTTCATGACTTACTTAAAAACTAAAGACCCCGGGGAATCTGATGATTCCTCGGGGTTGCAGTATGGAAGCAGTCCGCGCCTTTATGCCATTTCCATACCTTTGCGGAGTGCCTGCTCGTTGAGGGGCAGGAGGTGGTGATGGCGCTCGGGGAGGGTCTTCTTGAGACCGCGTAGCACGGCGTCGATATCTACCACGGGGCGGCATTTAAGCAGCGCGCCGAGGAGAATCATATTGTAAGTCTTCGAGTTCTTGAGTTCGATAGCTGCTTCGGTGGCATCTACGGGCACCACTTTGATGTCGGTGCGGGTGGGCAGGTGATGAATGCCCGAGGGGTCGTAGATGAGAGTTCCGCCGGGCTTCACCTTGCTCTCGAATTTGTCGAGGCTCTGCTGGTTGAGCACTACGGCAGTGTCGTAGGTGTCGAGCACGGGCGAGCTGATAGGCGAGTCGGAGAGAATCACCGTTACGTTGGCGGTACCGCCGCGCTGCTCGGGGCCGTAGGAGGGCATCCATGTCACTTCAAGATTGTCCATAAGTCCGGCGTAGGCCAGTATTTTACCCATGGAGAGGACGCCCTGTCCTCCGAATCCTGCTATTAATATTTCTTCTTTCATGGTGGTCTACGCTTTGTGTTCTACATTCTTGAGGTCGCCGAGAGGATACTTGGCAAACATGTGCTCTTCCATCCACTGGTTGGCCTGTGCCGGGCTGAGTTTCCAGCCCGAGTTGCAGGTCGATACAATTTCGACAATAGATGTTCCGCGCTTCTCCATAGAGTTGGTGAAGGCCTTCTTTATAGCTGCGCGGGTCTTGCGTACTGCCGCCGGAGTGTGCACTGCCTGGCGTGTTACGTAGCAAGTGCCGTCGAGGCGGGCCAGGAGGTCGGTGATAGCCAGGGGATAGCCGTTGAGCTCTGAGTTACGGCCATAGGGGGTGGTGGCCGTCTTCATGCCGAGGAGGGTAGTGGGCGCCATCTGACCGCCGGTCATACCGTATATACCGTTGTTGATGAAGATTATAGTTATGTTCTCGCCACGGTTGGCAGCGTGTATGGTTTCGGCGGTGCCTATAGCCGAGAGGTCGCCGTCGCCCTGATAGGTGAATACGAGATTCTCGGGGTTGAGACGTGCTGCTGCGGTAGCCAGAGCGGGAGCGCGCCCGTGGGCGGCTTCGATCCAGTCGATGTCGATATAGTTGTAGGCGAATACGGCACAACCTACCGGAGCTATACCTATCGACTTATCCTGCAGGCCCATTTCTTCGAGGAGGTCTGCTATGAGTTTGTGTACCACGCCGTGGCTGCAGCCGGGGCAATAGTGGGTGTTCACGTCGTTGAGCAGACGCGGACGGGCATATACCTTGTTTTCAGGCTTTATGATGTCTTCGGGTTTCATTGCTTTGGCGCGGGATTAAAGTTCGACACTGAATTTTTCCCTGAGGGCATTGAGAACTTCTCCGGGGTTGGGCACTATACCGCCCATGCGCCCGAAGTGCTCTACGGGAGCTGCTTCTCCGGCAGCGAGGCGCACATCCTCTATCATCTGGCCGGCGTTGAGCTCTACGGTGAGAATACCCTTGACCTGCTCTGCGAGGCGGCGGATTGCAGCCTTCGGGAAAGGCCAGAGAGTAATAGGACGCAGGAGTCCGATTTTGTGTCCGGCAGCGCGGGCTTCTTCGATAGCCTTGAGGCAGATGCGGGCTACAGAACCGAAGGCAACGATGAGATATTCGGCATCCTCGGTGAAATATTCCTGGAAGCGTACTTCGTTTTCTTCGATTTCATTGTATGTGCGCTGGAAGCGGAGATTGTTCTCCTCCATTTTGGCAGAGTCGAGTTCGAGCGATGTCACCACATTGCTGTGCTTGCGGTCGCCGCGGCCGGTGGCAGCCCAGGGGCACTGCTCGCGGATTTCAGCTTCTGTGCGGCGCTTGCGCTGAGGGGGAAGCACCACCTTCTCCATCATCTGGCCCACGATACCGTCGGCAAGAATCATCGAGGGAGTGCGGTATTTGAATGCGAGGTCGAAGCCGAGAGCAACGAAATCGGTCATCTCCTGTACCGACGAGGGCGAGAGTACAATCAGATGATAGTCGCCGTGGCCGCCGCCCTTCGTTGCCTGGAAATAGTCGGCCTGCGAGGGCTGGATAGTGCCGAGACCGGGGCCTCCGCGCATCACATTTACTATAAGAGCGGGGAGCTCTGAAGCGGCAAGGTAGCTGATACCCTCCTGCTTGAGGCTCACGCCGGGCGACGACGACGAAGTCATCACGGCCTTACCTGTTGCTGCTCCGCCATATACCATATTGATGGCGGCAACTTCACTTTCAGCCTGGAGTACCACCATGCCGGTAGTTTCCCACGGACGAAGTTCGGCAAGAGTCTCCAGCACTTCCGATTGGGGAGTGATAGGATATCCGAAGTAGCCGTCGGCACCGTAGCGGATAGCGGCGTGGGCTATTGCCTCGTTGCCCTTCATCAGTCTTATTTCTTCTTCCATAATTTTTAGTTTGCGTTGTTGGTTTAGATGAGGTGAGAACGGGCGCATTATTCGCGCACCCTGTAAACTTCGATGCAGGCGTCGGGGCACACTGTAGCACAGGCCGCACATCCGATACAAGCATCAGGCTTCACGGTGTAGGCATAGTGGTAGCCGCGGTCGTTCACCTCTTTGGGCTGGAGCCCGAGAACATCGCACGGGCAGGCTACTACGCACAGGTCGCAGCCCTTGCACCGGTTGCTGTCTATCGTGACAGCTCCATAGACTTTTGCCATATTCAGAATTGTTTGTTGAGTTCGATATCGCAAAAGTAACAAAAAGTTTTCACAACAAAGCTTTTCAGCCTGTTTTTTAGCCATTATATCAGGAAGAAAAAGCCCTGCACATAGATTTTAAATAAAAAATAGATTGAAACGCCCTAATCTATTGCATATTCGACAGAAATGTTGTACCTTTGCCCCGCTTATGCGGTTTAGGCCGCTGAGCATATCTTTTTAATTAACTTATTTATTAACTATTTTAAATGAACGAATTAAACAATTCGCCGATTGAAGACTTCGACTGGGCCGCTTACGAAAACGGCGAAACAGTAGGTGAGAAGTCTCGTCAGGAACTGACTGCTGCTTACGAAGAATCTCTCAACTCGGTTAAAGACAAAGAAGTAATCGAAGGTACCATTATCGCTCTCAACAAGCGCGAAGCTGTGGTTAACATCGACTACAAGTCCGACGGTATTATCCCCATGAGCGAATTCCGCTACAACCCCGATATCAAAATCGGCGACAAGGTAGAGGTATTCATCGAAAACCAGGAAGACCGCAAGGGCCAGCTCATCCTTTCACACAAGAAAGCACGCGCAAGCCGTTCGTGGGAGCGTATCAACGCCGCTCTTGCTAACGACGAAATCATCAAGGGCTTCATCAAGTGCCGCACTAAGGGCGGTATGATTGTCGACGTATTCGGCATCGAGGCATTCCTCCCCGGTTCGCAGATCGACGTTAAGCCCATCCGCGACTACGACGTATTCGTAGGCAAGACCATGGAATTCAAGGTGGTGAAAATCAACGAAGAATTCCGCAACGTGGTTGTTTCTCACAAGGCTCTCATCGAAGCTGAACTTGAGCAGCAGAAGCGCGAGATCATCTCCAAGCTCGAAAAAGGTCAGGTACTCGAAGGCACCGTCAAGAACATCACTTCTTACGGCGTATTCATCGACCTCGGCGGCGTAGACGGCCTCATCCACATCACCGACCTCTCTTGGGGCCGCGTAAATCACCCCAGCGAAGTTGTTGCTCTCGACCAGAAGCTCAACGTCGTTATCCTCGACTTCGACAACGAGAAGAAACGTATCGCTCTCGGTCTCAAGCAGCTCCACCCCCATCCCTGGGACGCTCTCGATGCAGACCTCAAGGTTGGCGACAAAGTTAAGGGTAAAGTTGTCGTTATGGCCGACTATGGTGCATTCCTCGAAGTTGCTCCCGGCGTAGAAGGTCTCATCCACGTGAGCGAAATGTCTTGGAGCCAGCACCTCCGTTCTGCTCAGGAATTCCTCAAGATCGGCGACGAAATCGAAGCTGTTATCCTCACTCTCGATCGCAACGAGCGTAAGATGAGCCTCGGTATCAAGCAGCTCAAGAAAGATCCCTGGGAAGATATCGAAGTTAAATACCCCATCGGTAGCCGCCACACTGCAAAAGTACGCAACTTCACCAACTTCGGCGTATTCGTTGAAATCGAAGAAGGCGTTGACGGTCTCATCCACATCTCCGACCTCTCTTGGACCAAGAAGATCAAGCACCCCAGCGAATTCACTCAGGTTGGTGCCGACATCGAAGTTGAAGTTCTCCAGATCGACAAAGACAACCGTCGTCTCAGCCTCGGCCACAAGCAGCTCGAAGAAAATCCTTGGGATGTATTCGAGACTATCTTCACCGTTGGCTCTGAGCATGAAGGCACTATCGTAGAAATGCTCGAAAAGGGTGCTGTTGTCGCTCTTCCCTACGGCGTTGAAGGCTTCGCTACTCCCAAGCACCTCGTTAAGGCCGACGGCACTACTGCCAAGGTAGACGAGAAGCTCCCCTTCAAGGTTATCGAATTCAACAAGGACAGCAAGCGCATCATCCTTTCTCACAGCCGCACTTTCGAGGAGGAAACTCGCTCCGAAAAGCCCGCTGCAGAGCGTAAGCCCAAGCGTGCTGCTGCTCCCAAGAAAGAAGAAGCTCCCGCTGCTACAACTCCCCTCGAAAAGACCACTCTCGGCGACCTCGAGGCTCTCGCAGCTCTCAAAGAGAAGCTCTCCAAGTAATTCACTACCGCGAATTACCGCATGATATTGCGGGGTTGTGCCTGTCGGCGCAGCCCCGCAACTTTTTTAGGGCCTCCAGCCGAGGATATCTGAAAAGTTTTTATTACTTTTGCAGCGAATTAAGACAAAACCCGCATGATTCGGAGCATATTCAGCAGATTCGAAATAACGGTAGCCAGGAGTGAGATGGCTGTGCCTATGGACATGATGGATATGATGATGTGCAACCGAGCAGACCGGGTGTAAGTTTTTTACGTATCTTACGAATCAATCATACAACCGGTCTCCAGCGCGGATGCCGGTTTTTTTTGATATTATACCACGGATTATGACATCCTACTATCATCATCCCGAACCCTTCGTCCTCGAGAGCGGCGCAGCCCTCGACGGATTCACTATCGCCTATCATACCTTCGGAGAGCTCAATGCCGACCGCTCCAACGTAGTATGGGTGTGCCACGCCCTCACCGCCAACAGCGACGTCAAAGACTGGTGGCCCGGCACCGTAGAGCCTGACGGATTCCTCAACCCCGGAGAATACTTCATAGTCTGCGCCAACATCATCGGCTCAAACTACGGCACCACAGGCCCCCTCTCCACCGACCCCGCCACCGGAGAGCCTTACTACGGCACCTTCCCCGCCGTGACCATGCGCGATATAGCGCGGGCGCACTCAGTGCTCGCCACAGCCCTCGGCATCGACAGTATCTACGCCCTCATCGGCAGCTCAGTCGGCGGCTTCCAGGCCCTTGAGTGGGCCGCGCAGGAACCCTCGCGCTTCGGTCGCATCGTTCTCATCGCCACCGACGCCAAAGCCTCACCCTGGAACATCGCCGTCAACGAAACACAGCGTATGGCCATACGCTCCGACTCCACTTTCGGCAAGCCCTCGCCCGACGCCGGACGCGACGGCCTGGCCGCAGCCCGTGCTATCGGACTCCTTACATACCGCGGCCCCGAAGGCTACAACGCCACCCAGCACGAGCTCGACGGCGGCCACCCCGAGCCCGGCAATCACCGCGCCTGCACCTATCAGCGCTATCAGGGCGAAAAGCTCTGTCGCCGCTTCAACGCCTACTCATATATGTCTATCCTCAACTCCTTCGACACCCACGATATAGGGCGCAACCGCGGAGGCCTCGCGGCGGCACTCGCCACACTCACCGCTCCCGCCCTCGTAGTAGGCATATCCACCGACATAATATTCACCCCTGCCGAGATGCGTGCGCTCGCCCAAGCCCTCCCGCAGGGCCGCTACGCCGAAATCCAATCCGCCTTCGGGCACGACGGTTTCCTCGTCGAGCATCGCTGCCTCAACAGTCTTCTCATACCATTTATGCACCAATGAAAGAAATCAGAATAGGACTCTTTGGCTTCGGAACCGTAGGCCAGAGCGTGTACAAAGTAATATCGGGAGCACGCAACGCCCATGCCTCAATAGCCCGCATCTGCGTGCGTAATCTCGCCAAACCGCGCGAAACCGAGGTCCCCGACGGTATCCTCACCGACAATGCCGACGACATCTTCGACGACCCCTCGATAAATCTTATAGTAGAAGTAGTCGACGACGCTGCAGCCTCATACCGCATCGTCACCCGCGCGCTCCGCAAAGGCCTCCCCGTGGTCTCCGGCTCCAAGACGATGATTGCCGCCCACCTGCCCGAGCTCATCGAACTACAGCAGCAGACAGGCGCGGCGCTCCTCTACGACGCATCATCCTGCGGCTCAATCCCCGTAATACGCAACCTCGAAGAGTACTACGACAACGACCTGCTCCTCGAAGTCAAAGGCATCCTCAACGGCTCGTCGAACTACATCCTCTCGCGCGTATTCGACCACAACGAGCCTTACGGCGAGGCACTCGACAAAGCCCGTCGACTCGGATTCGCCGAGAGCGACCCCACCTTCGACCTAAGCGGTCAGGACTCCCTCTTCAAGCTCGTCATTATCACAGTACATGCCCTCGGAGTGTATGTAAATCCTGCCGACGTATTCACCTTCGGCATATCCAATATACACGACGCCGACATCCTCTACGCCCGCGAGAAAGGCATGAAAATCAAACTCGTAGCGCAGGTAGTCAAGATTGCCGACGACCGCTTCACCATGTTCGTCATGCCTGAGTTTGTCGCCCCCGGCAAATACATCTACAGCGTCGACAACGAGTACAACGGCGTGGTAATACGCGGCGAGTGCTACGACCGCCAGTTTATGTTCGGCAAGGGTGCCGGAGGCATGCCTACCGCTTCCTCAATTCTAAGCGACGTAATGGCGCGCCGCTACGGCTACCGCTACGAGTACAAGAAGATGAGCTATTCCGGCCTTCCCGCCTATACCACCGACGTATCGCTGCGCATCTACGCACACTATCTCGACACCGACATCCCCTCGCTTCTCCCATTCACGCGCATCAGGGAGTCGTTCAAATCCGAGAATGCCAACTATGTAATCGGCGATATACTCCTCTCCGATCTCATCGCAAACCGTGCGCTGCTCGACGCTCCCGACGTGTTTATTGCCGACTTTCCCATGTTTTTTCTCGACAGAGACGACTGATTCCCGCCCGTAACATAGGAATTATACCCCAAAAAACCAAAAAAAAACCTTAATTCTTTGCAGATTGGCAAAAAAGGGGTAACTTTGCAGAGTTTTTCATCATAAACGTGTATGGGAAAGTTCAGCGCATATAAATTGCCGCTCAAGAGTCTCGGAGCAGGCACGCATACTTTCGAGTATCACCTCGATAAGCAGTTCTTCGTAAACATGGAGAGCGCCGACGTGCGTGATGCCGATCTCAACGTCACATTGACAGTGCAGTACAACGGCGACTTCTACGACCTCGACTTCTGTATCGAAGGTGAGGTGACCCTTCTGTGCGACCGCTGCCTCGACGACCTCCACTTCCCCATTGAAGCCGGCTACCACATTGTGGTGAAGTACGGCGACAGCTACAACGACGATAGCGACGAAGTGCTCGAAATCCCCGAGAGCGACTCTTCTCTCAACGTTGCATACATGATTTATGATACGGTAGTTCTCGCTATTCCTATCAAGCACGTTCACCCCCTGGGCAAGTGCAACCGCCAGATGAGCGCAATGCTCAAGAAGCACCGCGCACAGGCCGGCGACGAAGATGCCGAACTCGAGAACGACCTCATCGACGAAATTGACAATATTGACGCCGCTGAAGACTCCGCCGCGCCTTCCGACCCCCGTTGGAACGCTCTCCGAAAGCTCTCGGCCGATAATGATAACATTGAATAACAACAGATAAAATAAAAACCAATGGCACATCCTAAACGCAAACAATCCAAGACCCGTACAGCTAAGCGCCGTACTCACGACAAGGCTGTGGCACCCACCCTGGCTCTTTGCCCCAACTGCGGTGCCTGGCACATCTACCACACAGTATGCGGCGAATGCGGCTACTATCGTGGAAAACAGGCTATCGTAAAAGACACAGCTCTCTAATTGTCGATAATGCGAGACCTGCGGTGCCACCTCCGGCTCCGCTACGGAAAACATATCCTTGCGCCGACCGAAGCCCCTGCAATATCAGCGGGCTGAGGCGGCTTGAGGAATTGTTGCGTATTACCGTTTAGGCTCGGTCTTAACACTCTTTATTTTTATCAATCAGCACTTTAATACTCCCATTATATGCTCAGCGCCCGTATCTCCGGATTAGCATCTTACCTCCCCGACGACATCCTCGACAACGAGATGCTCTCGAAAATGGTAGACACAAACGACGAATGGATCACTACACGCGTCGGCATCAAAGAACGCCACATACTGCACATGCCCGGCAAGGGCTCTTCCTACCTCGGCATAAAGGCGGTAGAGAAGCTCCTCAAAGAGTACAATGTTAATCCCGACGAAATCGAGCTCCTTATATGCGCTACCTCAAACCCCGACTATCGTTTCCCCTCCACAGGTTCGATTATCTGCGAAGGTGCAGGTCTTAAAAACGCATACTCCTACGATATGGAAGCCGCTTGCGCAGGCTTCATCGTAGCACTTCAGGAAGCAAGAGCATATATCACTTCGGGCATCTACCGCAAAGTCCTCATCGTCTGCGCCGAGAAGATGTCGTCAATGGTCAACTATCAGGACCGCTCCACCTGCCCCCTCTTCGGCGACGGTGCTGCCGCTGTCCTCGTTGAGCCCACCGAAGAACAGGGTGTAGGTATCATCGACGGCGTATTCCACGTCGACGGTATCGGCCGCGAGCACCTCCTCATGAAAGCCGGCGGCTCCGCTTACCCCGCTTGCCAGGAAACCCTCGATGCAGGTGAGCACCTCCTCTTCCAGGACGGTCGCGCAGTGTACAAACACGCCGTGACAAACATGCTCACATCTTCTCTCGACATCATGGAGCGCAACCACCTCACTCCCGACGACGTTGCTTACCTCATCCCCCACCAGGCCAACCTCCGTATCATCGAAGCAGTTGCCGACCGTGCCAAATTCCCCATGGAAAAAGTACTCGTCAACATCGAGCACACCGGCAATACATCGGCGGCATCAATTCCTATCTGCCTCGACGAATACAAGAACAAGCTCCACAAGGGCGACAAGCTCGTCCTCACCGCATTCGGTGCAGGCTTCACCTGGGGTGCCATGTATCTTGTCTGGGACCTCTGATTCACCGTCCTAAACACGCACTTATAGAAAAAATTTAATGGAGATAGCACTTTCGCGGTGCTATCTTTGTTTATATATAAGTATTACAAAAGAAAAACATAACTGACATGACACAAGACATAAATCAAGACGGACAGCTCACCCCCGCCGACGAACAGAATCTCCCCGTAGCAATCCACAAATCAGGCTTCGTCAACATCGTCGGAAACCCTAACGTAGGTAAATCCACACTGATGAACGACCTCGTGGGCGAGCGCATAAGCATCATCACCCAGAAAGCGCAGACCACGCGTCACCGTATCATGGGTATCGTCAACACACCCGAGTACCAGATAGTATTCTCCGACACCCCCGGCGTGCTCAAGCCCAAATATAAGATGCAGGAAGGCATGCTCGCATTCAGCGAAGGTGCACTGACAGACGCCGACATCCTCCTCTACGTTACCGACGTGGTAGAAGACCCCACCAAGAACGCCGACTTCCTTGCCAAAGTAGCCAAGGAGACTATCCCCGTGCTTCTGGTCATCAACAAAATCGACCTCCTCAAAGACAATACCGAACTCGAGAAAATCGTCGACCGCTGGAAAGAACTCCTCCCCAAAGCAGAGATTTTCCCCACCTCGGCAAAAGAGCACTTCAACGTGCAGGCCCTCATGCAGCGAATCGTCGAACTCCTCCCCGCAGGCGAACCCTACTTCGGCAAAGACGCCCTCACCGACAAGCCCGCCCGATTCTTCGTCACCGAAATCATCCGCGAGAAAATCCTTCTCAACTACGACAAAGAGATTCCCTACTCCACAGAAGTAATCGTAGAAAGCTTCGAGGAAAAAGAGAACTCAATCCACATCATGGCCGTAATCTACGTAGAGCGCGACAGCCAGAAAGGCATCCTCATAGGCCGCCAGGGCGCAATGCTCAAACGCGTAGGTACCGAGTCGCGCAAAGACATCGAGAAATTCTTCGGCAAGAGCGTCTACCTCGAACTCTTCGTCAAAGTCGAGCCAAACTGGCGTAATCGCGAAAATAAGCTCCGCCAGTTCGGATATATCGAATAATACCACCCCGGCAAAATTGCATTTCTGACGGATTTTACTTAATTTTGCCCAATACAAAAGCATAACTGACTAACATGGGACAACTCGTAGCAATAGTCGGACGTCCTAACGTAGGCAAATCGACCCTTTTCAACCGACTCACACAGTCGCGCACCGCAATCACCGACCCCGAGGCCGGCACCACTCGCGACCGTCAGTACGGAAAAGTCGACTGGAACGGCAAAGAATTTTCTATTGTCGACACCGGAGGCTGGGTCGTGAACTCCGAAGACGTTTTCGAATCCGAAATAAACAAACAGGTCGAGCTCGCAATCGAGCAGGCCGACGAAATACTTTTCGTCGTTGACGCCATGAACGGTGTCACCGACCTCGACGACCACGTCGCCGAGATACTCCGCAAATCGCGCAAGCCCGTGATTCTCGTGGCAAACAAAGTCGACTCCAACGAGTGGATCTACAACGTACCCGAGTTCTACTCACTGGGCCTCGGCGAGCCCTACCCCGTATCCGCAATCAACGGCTACGGTACAGGCGACCTCCTCGACGAAGTAGTGGCAAAACTCCCCGAGAAAGACGAGGAAGAAGCCGCACACCTCGAAGAGATACCCAAGTTCGCTATCGTAGGCCGACCCAACGCCGGCAAATCGTCGATAATCAATGCCTTCATCGGCGACAACCGCCATATCGTAACGGATATCGCAGGCACCACCCGCGACTCAATATACACCCGCTACGATAAATTCGGCTTCGACTTCTACCTCGTCGACACCGCCGGTATCCGCAAGAAAAACAAGGTAAACGAAGATATCGAATACTACTCCGTAATCCGCTCTATCCGCGCAATCGAAGCCTCCGACGTCTGCATCCTTATGATTGATGCCACACGCGGCATCGAAGCCCAGGACGTGAACATATTCTCGCTCGTACAGCGCAACAAGAAAGGCCTCGTGGTAGTAGTCAACAAGTGGGACCTCGTAGAAGACAAATCAAACGCCGCTATCAAGCGCTACGAAGCCGCAATCCGCGAGCGTTTCGCCCCCTTCACCGACTTCCCCATAATCTTTGCCTCAGCCCTCACCAAGCAGCGAATCTTCAAGGTGATCGAAACAGCCGTCGACGTATACAAGAACCGTCAGCGCACCGTGCCCACATCGCAGCTCAACACCATCCTCAAAGAAGACATCGACGCCTATCCGCCACCAAGCAACAAAGGCAAGTTCATCAAGATTAAATACATCACCATGCTCAAGGGAGCACAGGTGCCCACATTTATCTTCTTCTGCAACCTGCCCCAGTGGGTGAAAGAGCCCTACCGCCGCTATCTCGAAAACAAGATACGCGAGCACTGGAACTTCTGCGGAACCCCTATCAACGTCTACATGCGCGAGAAATAATCATCGCCCCCAACCACACACAAGCCGAGGCCTTGTCATCCGACATCGCCCCGGCTTGTTGCCTTTATACAGGAGATGCTCGAGGGCTGTAGCCTCAGCCATGAATCGGCGTCCTCCTACGCCAACGTATAGGAGGTGATGACTATCCCTGTACAAACCGGTGTGGTAGGCGGAGAAGATGTGCTGGGTTACTCTTTAAGAGTAATGCTCATAAATCCTCTGCACATCTTCCGACAGCATTTCTAATTGTACCGAATTCGGTACAATTATAGGAAAATCTCTGATATTCCAAATTTTATCGGTGCTTTTTAGCGAATGTCGCAGGACGTGGAAATACTCTTGAGGTGGTGCGCCGTTGCCTCAGCCATGAATCGGCGTCCGCCGGACGCCAACGTATATATCAGACCCATCCCCGGACATCCCTCCGCCATGCGGCTACGGTATGTCCGGGGTTACGAGTTAATCAATGCCCTCCGGGCATTCTTTTCAATTCTTACAGGGGTAAATATCTAATTATCAAGGGTGTCTACGTGATGTCCGACTTAGGACATCGATTATTTCATAACCGGGCACATAGCGGAGCCGAAGGCGGAGAGATGTGCCCGGATGGCTCACTCCACCACGTTGGCGTCCGGCCAAGGACGCCGATTCATGGCTGATGCTACGGAATTAACTCCCTCATAATTCGCACAATTATTGGTCAAAAGGTCGAAGAAATTGGTGTAAATACGAAATTAACAATGTTTTTAAAAATGTCATTTGCATTTCACAAAAACTAACATTATATTTGCGGCATCTAATTAGATAATCAAGCGTAAAATACTTACCGCAAACCTTAAATCATTTCCATTAATACATAACAACCTTAAACACATGAAAGCATTATTAAGATTCTTCATCGGGTTGCTTGTTGTCGTAACGACGGCATGCAATAGCGCGGAAATAGAACCGCAGCTTCCCGAAGACGTTGCTGCTTCTCGAGCAACTACACCTCCTAACCAATCAGAAACCAATCCCACACTCCTCACCGATTGGGAAAACTGTGAGTACATCGTTATGTACAATCCCTCTGGTTCAAAGATTGAGGCAACTGTGCCTTGGAAATCCGGCACCTCTACTTGGCTTAATGGCGACTTCGCTCGCGATATTAAGCGTGAAGATGGATGGACTATGCTCTTCCATACTTTCTGTAGCCAATATCGCGATCCCAGACAGACCTACATGTGCTTCTATAACAAATTCTCTGGATTTGTTAAAGTCTTTTATTATTCATTTGCCGAAGATAATGGTAAACATTCAGTGTGGAATATTGGAGCTGACGACAAGGCCTCCCCTCAACCTCTCTTTGCTGATAATGAACACTTTTCATCCACGATAAATGATGAAAAAAATTATACAGTCTGGTCAATTACGGTAGATAACGAGACTGGTGGTGATTCATCTATTACACCGGGTTGGAATGGTTTCCAATTCCATGTGGGTGAGTATCAACCACAGATTGCATACAATCCCATACAAATAGGAGCATATACAAATACTTACATTGATTTCAACTTCTTTGGAGTAACAGAATCCCAAATTAATGGTACTATTACAACCTTAAACGGGACTTACAATAAAGCAGATCAAAATCCCTATAAAGCTGTTATCAATGTTGCTGGAAAAGCAGCTGAAGAGGCAGCACAATCAGTTGCTCAGAAGTTGCCTAATAAGAATTTTGTAGGCATAGCTCTATCAACTGCACTTTCTTTGGTAAAAGCTGGTAGTGTATCCGGAGCAATAACAAGTGGCTTAGGTTTCATCTTTAAATCTCTGATAGTGCCTAAACAAACCGTATCTGAAGTATCTCTCCGATCGGAGGGTACCGTTAAGATGGATGGAAAAGGATATATAGACCAAGTATCAAATGTCGAACCAATAGTCATTGATTTTGATGCCATTCTTAAAAATCGGCCGGTTTCTGCGTCGGATAATACTATTGCAACACTTGCAAATGAGCTGAATGCTAATGTTGAACTTGGCGTATGGAATTTAAGTAAGAAACCTACTATATACTACGATCGATATGCCAAAATTACGAATATGGTAGAATTCCCCGAATATGAAACGGACTTTTTTGACGTCAATGGATTTGTTGACTATCCTAACTGCTACATTAGAGATGTTGAAGTCGTTTTTAATCCGGCTATTAAACCATACATCAAGAACTACACTTACCAAGTTGCTATGTTAGATGTCGAAGGCGGCAACAGAGAACTTGTCAAAATACCAAATGCAAGAGAGCTATACGTTCTCCGTCAGAATTATATTTGCACACGTGATTCCATGCTTTCTTTTTATGGAATAACCGATAATGCACAAACGCCGATTAGTGGTTTCGTATACTCCATGCCTCCCGGAAAAACTGTATCGAATGATACTGAACTTTATCTTGATTGGGGTACTAATCTAAATGGTCACCGTGCTGTAGCTATCATACTCACCTGGACGGTAGAATCTAATGGTAAAACACAAACCTATACCGATTCACGCTTATTTGATGTAAATTATAAAGTATCAACATCGGGCTTGAGTTTAGGTTATGTAAATAATCCTCCGTACACATATTTAGTTAATCAAGGATCCGGCTTCTCTGGATTCTACAATTCAATAAATCCGGATGGACCTCATGAAGAATTTATTGTTCCCACTCCCACTCCTACTCCTACCGCTTCTTTTACTGACGGTATCCGCATGCCACAATGAACCGGTGCCTCAGCCGAAATGGCTTGAGAATGACTCCATTGCTTTACGCTTTGTATCTCTCAGTTTTGGCACTGAATCCGAGAACTATCCACATCCGTGGAGCGTGGAAGACCGCTCTACATGGGATGGAAATGTTAAACTCGATAAAGTAATCGACCCGGAAACAGGAGAAACTGCTCTTGCAGTGAGTGCTTTGACGCTCTATATTTATAAGCCGAACAATCCTATGGATAGAAGTTTGCTCCATTTAAAGCATGTGAAAGACTTTAAAGTCTACGCTTGTCCGGGAGCAGTCTTTAATCCTGAATATATTCCCATAGGATGTGATTCTGTTCTTGTGGATAAAATTGATCCAAATGTTCCCGGGCGTATCAGGGTACCTAAGGGTCGATGGGATACGTGGCAGATAATAACTCAAAACCGTTGGTTTTTCTCAAAGCTGGTAGCTCATTGGCTTGATGCTAATGAAATTATATATTGGTCAAAAGATGATGCAATTGTAGATTTGTCTAACAATGAGTTGGATGTAGTCTTAATAAATTATCTTCATGATAAGTGTGGCCCCAATTTAAGTCATAACAAGTTTACAGCAGATAAAGATTGCTGGACAATGATGTTTGATATGTTTAAATACGATATCCCATTCCCCAATCTTCAATATAATGATATTGAGATTCCCGATAGTATAATTGGGACGGAATTCTGGGAAAAATATCACGAAAACTTTATTGGGAACCCGGGCTATGTAGCTCCGTGATTAAATTAAAGACAGATTGTGAAAGGAGAGGCGGCGACGTCTCTCTTTTTTCTATATCTACCCCTACTATGCTAAAGCCCATTTCCCCACCGCCGACACTTACCCGCACACATCCCACAATCCACATCCTATCTTCGCGGCACCATGTCACGCCGCTTCCTCGACATAACCGCAGAATTCGCTCGGTGGTTTGGCCGTTCCCTCCGTTGGTGGGAGCGTAATATCATATTCACCCTCGAGCGACAGCGACGTCGCAGAGGCGGCATCAACGTTCAGGTCGTAGACTATCCCGATACCGACTCCACAGAGGTACTCATCGGTTACATCAACTGGCTCATGACCCTCACGCCCGAACTTGACCTCGTGCTGGTAGACCGCAGCATCAAAGAGGCTGATGCCTTGGAGTGCAAGTTCGTCCGTCGTCCGTTAGCCGTA
>JAAVFI010000017.1 GCA_014800815.1 Bacteroidales bacterium
AGCAAGATTCGTCCTTGCGAAGAAGGAGTTATGGGGCTCCATAATGACTGATGAGTAAGCACGAAGATTGCCATAACTACTCAAAGAGTGATATAAACTAATTTTCATGACTTACTTAGGTCTTAAGTTATTGTTTCAAGTCGCAAAAGTACAAAAAAATAGCCACAACTCACCCACATGCCTCAAAAAAAATTTTGTCGGCTCGCGAAAAAGCCCTACCTTTGCATGCAATAATAAACTATCATTGTCGATGAGCTCATTTATTGCAGACAGAGTTAAGATGGACGGTCTCACTTTTGACGACGTCCTCCTGATTCCGGCGTACAGCGAAGTACTGCCTCGTGAGGTTAACCTCAAAACCCGCTTTTCACGTAATATCACACTCAACGTTCCGCTGATTTCGGCCGCAATGGACACCGTTACCGAAAGCCAGCTCGCTATTGCTATCGCCCGTGAGGGAGGTATCGGTGTGATTCATAAGAATATGTCGATTGCCGAGCAGGCTCGTCAGGTACACGCTGTTAAGCGCGCTGAGAACGGTATGATTTACGACCCCGTGACTATCCGCCGCGGCTCTACCGTAGCCGACGCACTCCGTATGATGGCCGAATATCACATCGGTGGTATCCCCGTTGTCGACGATGAAGGTCTCCTCGTAGGTATCGTTACTAACCGCGACCTCCGCTTTGAGCGCGACCAGAAGCGCCTTATCGACGAGGTGATGACAAAAGACAATCTCGTCACAACTTCTTCTACAACAAATCTCGAAGAAGCTGCCGAGATTCTCCAGCGCCATAAAATCGAGAAACTTCCCGTGGTAGACTCGGAAGGCAAGCTCGTAGGCCTCGTTACATATAAAGATATTACCAAGGCTAAAGACAAACCCAACGCTTGCAAGGATAGCCGCGGCCGCCTCCGCGTTGCTGCAGGCGTAGGCGTTACTCCCGACTCAATGGAGCGTGTCGACGCTCTCGTTGCCGCCGGAGTCGACGCTATCGTCATCGACACCGCACACGGCCACTCCAAAGGCGTTGTAGGCGTACTCGAAGCCGTTAAGAAAAAATATCCTCAGGTCGACGTCGTTGTCGGCAATATCGCTACCGGCGACGCAGCACGCTACCTCGTAGAGCACGGTGCCGACGGCGTTAAGGTAGGTATCGGCCCGGGTTCGATCTGTACTACCCGCGTTATCGCAGGTGTAGGCGTTCCCCAGCTTTCTGCCGTTTACGACGTCGCCAAGGCTCTCGAAGGCACAGGTGTTCCCCTCATCGCCGACGGCGGTATCCGCTATAGCGGCGATATCGTCAAGGCCCTCGCAGCAGGTGCTCACTCCGTGATGCTCGGCGGCATGCTTGCCGGTGTAGAGGAATCGCCCGGCGACACCATTATCTTCAATGGCCGTAAATACAAATCATACCGCGGTATGGGTTCGCTCGAAGCTATGGAGAAGGGTTCGAAAGACCGCTACTTCCAGGGCAATGAGACCGATTCCAAGAAACTCGTTCCCGAAGGCATCGCTGCACGCGTTCCCTTCAAGGGTAATCTCTACGAAGTGGTTTACCAGATGCTTGGCGGCCTCCGCGCAGGTATGGGCTATTGTGGCGCTCCCGATATCGAACGCCTCCACAAGGCTCAGTTCACCCGCATCACCAATGCCGGTGTGGCCGAAAGTCACCCCCACGACGTTGCTATTACTGCCGAGGCTCCTAACTATTCGGTAGGTCAATAAAATATATAGTCAGTCCGCAAAATTTTGCGGACTGACATACTCGACACAATAATTATATTCGGCTCTCGTTATAATTATTGTGTTTACCTTTATAAACTGACTTATCTATATATGAAAAAGAAATTTCTCGCGACAGCCGTATGTGCTATGGCCCTGGCTTCTGCCGGAGCGCAGAATACCGACCCCGTGCTTATGACCGTCAACGGTAAGCCCGTGCATCAGAGCGAGTTTGAATATCTCTATAACAAAAACAATACTCAGCAGGTAGAGAAGCAGAATCTCGACACATACCTGCATATGTTCACCGACTACAAACTCAAGGTAGCCGACGCCGAAGCTGCAGGCCTCGACAAGACTCCCGAGTTTGCTACCGAATACGCAAATTTCCGCCGCGACCTCTCCGCTCCCTACTTCCGCGATGAAGAAGTTGCCGACGCACTCCTCAAAGAGTCTTACAATCATCACCTTACCGATGTATATGTAAGCCACATCATGCTTCCGTCGGCTCCCGGCAGCGAAGCTACACTCGACTCTATCCGCACTCTGATTCTTGCCGGCAACGTTTCTTTTGAAGACGCTGCCCGCGAAAATTCTATTGACCGCTACAGCGCACCCCGAGGCGGTCTCATGGGCTATGTCACTCCCGACCGTTTCCCCTGGGCGTTCGAGGAAGCTGCCTACAACACTGCAGTAGGCGCAATCTCGCCCGTAGTTAACTCAGGCATGGGTTATCACATCATCCGTGTCGAGAGCCGCACTCCCGCTGTCGGCGAAGTAGAGGCATCGCACATCCTCCGCGTTACCCGCGACAAGTCACCCGAAGAAGTTGCTGCCCAGAAAGTTACTATCGACTCTATCTACACAGCTCTCGTAGGCGGCGCCGATTTCGAAACCCTCGCAAAAGAGCTCTCTCAGGACCCCGGTTCGGCTCAGCGTGGCGGTTCGCTCGGATTCTTCCCCCGTGGCGCTATGGTTGCGGAGTTCGACAGCGTGGCATTTGCTCTTAACGACAACGAACTCTCCAAACCATTCACTACCGCATTCGGCTATCACATCATCAAGCGCACCGGCCACAAAGGCGTGCCCTCGTTCGACGAGCTCCGTCCTGCTATCGAAAAGGCCATGATGCGCGACGAGCGTGCTTCTCGCCCCGAAACAGTTGCTATCGAAAAACTTCTCGCCGCTCATTCGGCTACTGTCAACGAAGCCGCTGTCAACGAAGCCTGCGCTCTCGTAGTTGGTAATCTCGACTCTGTAGCTATCGCTGCAATTGCCGGAATAGCCACTCCTGCTGCCACTTACAACGGTGGTGTAGTTACTTTTGCCGAAGTTGCCGAATCACTTCCCGCAAACGGTAAGGTAACCGACCTCCAGGCTCATGAATTAATCAAAGCTTCTGTAGACGACAAGCTCCGTGATGCAGTTCTCGACCTCGCTCGCAACGACCTCGAAGCTACAAACGCTGACTATCGCAATCTCGTCAACGAATACCGCGACGGCATCCTCCTCTATGAAATTGCCAACCGCAACGTATGGGATCGTGCCGCAAAAGATACCGAAGGCCTCCGCAAGTTCTTCGATGCCAACAAGAAGCGCTACGCGTGGGAAGCTCCCAAGTTCAAGAGCATCATCATCTTCGCTCCCAACGATTCAATCCTCGAAGAGGCTATGAGCTATGCTCAGACTCTCAGCACCGACGACCCTGCCGCTTTCACTCAGAACATGCGCACACGTTTCGGCCGCGACATCAAGGTTGAACGCGTAATCGCTGCAAAGGGAGAAAACGAAATAACCGACTACCTCGGCTTCGGCGCTGCAAAGCCCGAACCCGCCGCCAATAACAAATGGAAGTTCTACCGCGCCTTCAACGGCAAAGTAATCGACGCTCCCGAAGACCCCGCCGACGTGCGTGGCGCCGCAGTCACCGACTACCAGACCGAGCTCGAAGAGAACTGGGTGGCAGGTCTCCGCAAGAAATATAAAGTAAAGGTCAACAAGGGTGTGTTCAAGGAACTCAAAAAGCAATATGCCGACTGACCTCCTTCATCCCTATAAGTGCCGCAAGACTATTGCGGCACTATTCTTCGCCACCGGAATCCTGCTCTCAGGATGCTCCGGTGGCGGCGATGTTTCTGTGCCTGCCGATGTCCTCGTTACCGTAGGCTCCGAGCATCTCCGTGCCTCCGACCTCCGCGGAGTGGTCCCTGCAGGCCTTTCCAACGCCGACAGTGCCGCCTTTGCCCGCAGCTACATACGCGCTTGGATAGAGACGCGCCTCATAGCGTCGAAGGCCGCGGCAATGGTAGATATGGACGAAATCGACCGCCTTACCTCCGACTATCGCTCGGAGCTCATCATGAGTGCATACCGCAGGGCAATGGCCACACAGGCCTCCGACAGCCCCTTCGCCGAAGACTCAATCAGGGCGTTCTACAACTCACATGAGTCGGAATTTCGCCTCGAGCGCCCCATGCTTAAAGGTGTTTACCTCAAAATTCCCGACGACGCTCCCGCCCTCAGGCAGATACGCCGCTGGTATAAATCGGAGAAAGAGGCCGATCTCGACCGTCTCGAAAAAGCCGCCGCGGCCTCAGCTGTCCACTATGACTACTTCCGCGACACCTGGATTGACCTCCAGCAGCTTGAGACACGCATCCCCTACAACTTCGAGGCGATGATAAACACCCGCGAGACTCCACGCCCTATCGACATCACCGTCGACGGCTTCACCTACCTCCTCTCAGTCTCCGACTGGCTCCCTGCCGGCGCCACGATGCCCTACGAAGCCGCTGCACCCCTCATCCGTGAGCGACTTCTCGCGCTCCGTCGACTCGACTACGACCGTCGCTTGCGCGAAAGCCTCTTCAACACATCAATCAACGACGGTACAATCACATTCCCGAATTCAAATCCTTTAAAATAAATCAATTATGAAATTTAAAGCATTATTCATTGCCGCTATCACAGCCCTCTCATTCGGCTTTGCAGCTTGCAACTCTTCCAAAACCGATGCCGAACCCGCTCCCGAAGCAGTTTATGTTGACGAAGTATTCGCTTGCGCCGACAGCATCATCGGCGACACCCTCGAAGTGCAGGGTATCGTATCTCACCTCTGCGCTCACGGTGGCCGCAAAGCCTTCCTCCTTGGCGTAGACACCACACTCATCCTCCGCTGCGAGGCTACCGCCGAAATGGGTGGTGCATTCGCTCCCGATACCAAAGGCAAACACATCACCGTAAAGGGTATCTTCCGCGAAAACCGCATCGACGAAGCTGCCGTAGCCGCTATGGAAGCTCGCCACGCTGCCGCCGACTCTGTTGCTAACAAACACGAAAGCTGCGACACCGAGAAGAAAGCTCTCGGTCAGGCTGGCCTCGATACTTTCGCCGACCGCATGGCCGACTTCCGCGCCAAGATCGCAGAACGCGACTCTCTCGAAGGCAAACCCTACCTCTCGAACTACTACCTCGAAGCTCTCGGCTACACCGTAGAAGAAGCTGACGGCGAAGGCGAATAATCAACAGCCAATCACCGTAGGCCCCTCCGATTACTTGGACGGGCAAACCATAGGAAGAGTCCGGATTGCTCCGGGCTCTTTTCCTGTTTTTAAGAAGTGTATTTGTTTGTGTAATTCACGTAGAATCACTATCTTTGCAAAATAAACGAGTAACACTGACTCAAAATAAACGAGTAACACTGACTCAAAATAAACGAGTAACACTGACTCGATAAAGACGAGTAGCAATAATTTAAGTTATAAAGATAGTATTATGGCATCCATAGAGCAACTACTGGCTGAATCATTGGAACGTTTGCACAGTTTGCAGCAACAGAATCCAAATCTTGTTATTAAAGGGACTGAGCAGTTGCCTCGCGTCCATTTAAATAGATTGTTAGTCAATGGGTGGTTGACAGAGGTGATGAAGGGTTGGTATATTCCTTCCCGACCCGGGAGCGAGGGGGATACTACCGTTTGGTACACTTCTTATTGGCATTTTGTTAAAGCCTATCTTCAATCGCGCTATGGCGACAATTGGGTTATAATGCCGGATCAGTCTCTCGATATTATTTCGGGTAAGACAACTGTGCCCGAACAGTTGATTATAAAATCTCCAAAGGCTGGCAATACAATAGTCAACCTCCCTTTCGGACACTCAATTCTGCCTTTAAGAGGAGATCTGCCACAAGACAAATACATAGAACCGGCATACGGATTAAATCTGTACACCTTGGAGAATGCTCTGATTTTTGCATCTCCGATTTATTTCAAGCGCGAAGAAATTTCAGCAAGAATTTGCTTGTCGTTGATAAAGGATTCTACTGAACTGCAAAGATTGTTGGTAGAACCCGGAGCAACTACGAGAGCAGGCAGAATTGCCGGGGCCTTTAGAAATAACGGCCAAAATAGTATTGCTGATGAGGTCCTTAAAATGATGCGTGATTTTGGATATAAAGTCGTGGAAACAGATCCTTTCGACACAATCTCTAAAGTCTCTTTTCGGCCTGATATTTCCCCTTATGCCGCAAGAATCAGGCAGATGTGGGGTAATATGCGTGAACAAGTTATAGAAAATTTTCCTCTCCTACCGTCTGATACTGAAGATATTGACTCTTATATTGCCAATGTAGATGAAAAATATCTGGAAGATGCCTACCATTCACTTTCTATTGAGGGTTATCAAGTTACAAAGCAGCTGATTGATAACGTGCGCTCAGGAAAATGGAAGCCGGACGATGAAGATAAAGACCATAAAAGAGCTCTTGTAGCGCGTGGGTATTATCAAGCATTTAATGCTGTAAAAGAATCGATTATTGAGATTCTTAAAGGTAAAAATTCAGGAGAAGTGGTTGAGGAAGAACACGGTTCGTGGTATAGGCAGATGTGGATGCCATTTGTTACTGTGGGTATTTTAAGACCAACCGATTTAATTGGTTATCGTAGAAGCCAAGTGTATATAAGAGGTTCAAAGCATATTCCTCTTAATCCTGAAGCTGTATCAGATGCTATGGCAGTCCTTTTCGATTTGCTGAAATCCGAACCTGATGCCCGAGTGAGGGCGGTCCTCGGACATTTTATCTTTGTTTTCATACACCCATATATGGATGGAAATGGACGAATGGCTCGTTTCCTGCTTAATACAATGCTTGCTTCAGGAGGATATGCGTGGACCATTGTACCATTACATAGGAGAGATGAATATATGAAAGCTTTGGAGAAAGCCAGTGTCGACGGAGATATAACTGACTTTACACGGATAATATGTGAGCTCGTTAAAAATCAAGATGCCTCCTGCGGTATTCCGAAGTAGTGAGGCCCTTGTGTTTTTTGAATATCCTTGAGATGTTGCCGTAGCCGTTGAACCCCGATTCGTAGGCTGCCTCGGCCAGACTCAAGTCGGTGGTATCAAGGAGATTGGCGAGCCTTTCGCACCGGCATTTGAGGATATACTGGTATATGGAAATGCCCATGGCCGATTTAAACTTGGTCTCGAGGTTACGGCGTGAGAGAGGCACGAGCTGTAGAAGCTTTTTCGTGTCGAGGTCGGCCGTATAGTTTTCGTTGATATACTTTACCACATTCAGCACGTTCTCGTCCGGGATGTTGTAGCGGTTGGTGGATGCCCGCTCAATGATTTTGCCCGGCAGTACCTTGAGATTGAACGCCTGCTTGTCGTCACGCAGAATCTGCTGCTCGATGAGGCGTGCCATAGTATAGCCGCTTTCCTCCACCAGCAGGGGGATAGACGAGATTGGAGGGTCGGAGATAGAGCACATGAGCTCGTCGTTGTCGACGCCCAATACCGAGATTTCCGAGGGAATCGAAATGCCGTACATGCGGCAGGTCTCCGAAACAAAGAGTGCGCGCTCGTCGTCGCAACAGAAAAGGGCTGTCGGCTTGGGTAACTGCTTGAGCCACAGCGCAAGTTCGCCGCGCATGTCATCCGAGACAGCGGGAGTCACGAAGCTGTAGAACTTGCCGCCTTCGCGCCTTACCTCCTTCTCGAAACCTTCCATACGCTCCTCCGACCACACAACATCTTTTAAACCGAAGAATGCGAATTCGCTGAACAGTTTTTCTTTGAAGAACCGTGCAGCTATCTGCCCTTCGTTGTGATAATCGCCCGTGAGATTGGAGTACCTCGTGCTGCGCCAGTGATAGTTCAGGAGCACGACGGGAATATTGAGTTCCTTCTGAAAATCAATGGTATTGGTCTCGAGTTTGCCTATTATGGCATCCGGTTTCCATTTGCGTGTCCAGTCCAATACACCCTCGATGCCGTGCATCTCTATGTAATAGAAAGGCAGGCGGTAGAATATCCACGGCCCTTTTTCCTGCGAGTACTTCACCAGCCCGCGGAGGAGCTTGCGGTCGTAGTCGCTCGAGTAGTCAATCAGAAGGAGAATCTTAATCATACACAGATGGCTTTTGCGCAAAGATACGCATTTCCCTTCGTTTGCGCAAATTGATGATACTTTAGCGCAAATATGTGCGTTTTTTACCGATTGTTGGCGTATATTTGCACGTATAATATAATCCAATCTAAACTGTCAAATGAAAATAGGTGTAGACTTAGGCGGCACAAATATCAGAGTGGGATTGGTTGACGGAAACGACATTATTGTCAAGAAGTCAGTACCTTGCCCCGCACAGCAGCCCGCCGAAGAAGTTCTCGACTGCATCGGCAATCTTATCGCCGAAATAATCAACAGCGATGTGAAAGGTATCGGTATCGGCGTACCTTCTGCCGTTGATGTAGAAAAAGGAATTGTGTACAACGTTGTCAACATTCCCTCGTGGAAGGAAGTGCACCTCAAGGAATATCTTGAGAAGCGATTCGGTGTACCTGCATTCCTCAACAACGACGCCAACTGCTTCGCCCTCGGCGAGGTAACTTACGGCGCCTGCCGCGATTTCAGCGACGTAGTAGGTGTGACCCTCGGAACGGGTGTAGGCATGGGTATCATCGTAAACGGACAGCTCTACAACGGCGTGAATGCAAGCGCCGGCGAAATGGGTGCGATTCCCTACCTCGACTCCGACTACGAGCACTACTGCAGCAGCTCTTTCTTTACCCGTTGCTACGACATTACAGGCAAAGAAGCTGCAACCCGCGCCAATGAAGGCGATAAGGAAGCCCTCGAAATATGGGATGCTTTCGGCACTCATCTGGGCAAATTCATCACAGCGGTTCTCTATGCCTACGCTCCCGAAGCTATAGTATTCGGAGGCAGCATCGCCGCCGCTTACCCCCTCTTCGAAAAGAGCATGAAGCACGAGCTCGGCAACTATCTCTACCCCGCCACGCTGAGCCGAATCAAGTTTACAACCTCTACAGCCGGCGATATAGCAATACTCGGAGCCGCCGCACTTGTAGATGCGCAATTGAAATAAGAAAACAACCAAATACAATCACATGTCCATAAAAATAGTTTCAAATTCCACGATAGGAGCCGGCCTGCTTGCATTGCTGGCGGTGTCGTGTTCGTCGTCAGGTTTCAAGCCTGAAAAGACAGTCCTCGCCGACGGCTGGACCCTCAGCTCGGGCGACAGCACCTACGAGGCCACAGTGCCCTCTACCGTTATGGGTGTTCTCACTGCAAACGGTCTTTATCAGGATATCCTCGAGGGCGACAACTACAAGAATATCGACAAAACCATATTCGACAATCCCTGGCGCTACAGCCGCGTTATCGAAGTTCCCTCGGTGCCCGAAGACGGTCATGCCGTACTCGGCTTCGAAGGTCTCAGCTGGGGTGCCGACGTGTGGATCGACGGCGAAAAAATTGCTTCGCGCGATACCCTCTACGGCCCCTACCGTCAGTTCGAACTCGACATTACCCCCTACGCCGGTAAGAAGGCTCAGCTCGACATTGACATCTTCCGTGCACAGCCCGGCGACCCCAACATCGGCTTCGTGGACTGGAACCCCCGTCCTGCCGACGAAAGCATGGGTATCTTCCGCCCCGTAGTGATATCTACCACCGGCAGTGTCGACCTCCGCTACCCCGCAGTGCGCTCTAAAGTAAACACCGAAACTCTCGATGAGGCATGGCTCACCGTCGAGGCAACGCTCGTAAACAAGTCGGCCCAACCCACCGAAGGTGTACTCGTAGGTACTTTCGAGGGCGAGACATTCGGCAAGCCCGTAACCCTCGAGCCCGGTGAAACCAAGGTGGTGACAATCTCCGCCGAAGACGCCGACCTCCTGCACGTCAAAAATCCGCGCCTTTGGTGGTGCCACAATATGGGCAACCCCGAGATGTACGACATGAAACTCGGATTCTACATCGACGGCAAAGTCAGCGATGAAGAGGATATCGACTTCGGTATCCGCCAGATCGAAGACTACTTCACTCCCGAAGGTCACCGCGGATTCATCCTCAATGGCAAGAACGTGCTTGTGCGCGGTGCCGGTTGGACCGACGACATCTTCCTCCGCAATACACCCGAAAGCAACGAGACCGAAGTTCAGCTCGTACGCGACATGAATCTCAACACCATAAGATTTGAAAACATCTGGGGTACTTCGCAGAACATCTACGACCTTTGCGACCGCTACGGTATCCTCGCCCTCGCAGGCTGGAGCTGCTTCTGGGAGTGGGAAAGCTATATGGGATGCCCCAACGACCGCTACGGCTGCATCAGCTCCGAGCGCAACATGGACCTCACTGCCAAGTCGCTCCGCGACCAGATTCTCTGGCTCCGTAATCACCCCTCGATTATCGGTTGGTTCGTAGGCAGCGACATGCTCCCCCGTCCCGAACTCGAAAAGCGCTATCTCGAAATCCTCCCCGCTATTGACGACCGCCCCTATATCGGCGCTGCTAAGAAGGTGACAAGCGAACTCACCGGTCCTACCGGCATGAAGATGGCTGGCCCCTACGACTACGTTGCCCCCAACTACTGGTTCGACTCTATCGCACCCGGCGGTGCCATTGGCTTCAATACCGAGACAGGTATCGGCGCCCAGCTCCCCGTAGAAGAGTCAATTCGCCGCATGATTCCCGCCGACAGCATTTGGCCCGTGGGCACTACATGGGACTACCACTGCACAACCGCCGCAGAAGACATGCACTCGCTCGATGTGCTTAAAGACGTGATTGCGAAGCGCTACGGCGAACCCAAAGACCTTCAGGACTTCCTCCGTAAAGCCGACCTCATCAACTACGACGGCACCCGCGCAATGTTCGAGGCGTTCAGAGTAAATATCCCCAAATCGACAGGTATTATCCAGTGGATGCTCAACTCCGCATGGCCCTCGATGTACTGGCAGCTCTACGATTTCTATCTCGAGCCCACCGCCGCATACTATTCTGTAAAGAACGGCAACGCCACCGTACAGCTCATCTACAACTACGGCGACCACGCTGTCTACGCAGTAAATGAAGGTCTTGAAGAAGTGAAAGCTGTGGCTACAATGTCGCTCTACGACATCGACGGCAAGAAGACCACCGAGACCAAAAACATCTCCGTACGCCCCTACACCGTCGAAAAGGTATTCGACCGTCCCGCATTCGAAGGCACTGCATTCCTCTTCCTCAGCCTCAGCGATGAAAATGGCAAGCAGATAGCTCACAACGACTACAGCCTCTCATCTGTCGACGACGAGCACGACTGGAAGAGCAGCACATGGATTAGAACCAAAGTAGCAAAGCACTGCGATTTCAGCGGCCTCAACGCACTCCCCGTAGCCGACTGCAAAATCAAGTCGGTGACTAAGAACGGTAAAAACCTCGACGTTACTCTTGAGAACGCTTCATCAAACGTTGCATTCTTCATCCGCCTCGCCCTCAAAAACGAAAACGGCGAACTCGTCAACCCCGTTCTTTGGGAAGATAACTACGTATCTCTCCAGCCCGGCGAAACCCGCACAATCTCTGTGGATACTTCCCGCGCCAAAAATCTCTCCGACGCCTCAACCGTAGAAATATCGGGTTGGAACGTAAACGCAACAACCCAAAGCCTGAAGAAATAATCCCCTTTCAGGATACCTTACCACCGGGCACATGCTTAGGCATGTGCCCGGCTTTTTCTTTTTGGGGGCGTGGTAGGAGAATCGTGTGCGGTGTAGCCTCAGTCATGAATCGGCTCTCCCCCGGCATCCCTCCGCTACGCTACGGTATGGCAGGGGCTACTAAGTGAATCGGTACCCTAAGGGGGTCCCACGGTTTTTCTCAATACGTCAATTTCCTCTTCGCTGCGAGGTGCTGACTGCATAGTCAGTCGTGTGCGGGGCAGCTGCCGCCAGAGTGTAGAAGTCCAGGCCCTCCATAGTTGGGCCCGAACCTCGCTCCTTGGGTGGCGGCTTCTGAGGCGAAGAGACGGGGATGAGGAAATAGGTGGTCATGGGAGCGGCCTTCGCAGGCAGATCCTCC
>JAAVFI010000018.1 GCA_014800815.1 Bacteroidales bacterium
AATACTTCTGTCTACGAGCACTAAGTCGAGCTCGGGCGTGAGGGTCATGAGCCAGTTGATGTAGCCGATGAGCACCTCGGTGGAGTCGGTGTCGGGATAGTCTACTACCTGCACGTTGACGCCGCCCCGACGACGTCGCTGTCGCTCGAGGGTGAAAATGATGTTGCGCTCCCACCAACAGAGGGAACGGCCAAACCACCGAGCGAATTCTGCGGTTATGTCGAGGAAGCGGCGAGACATGCCGCGAAGATAGTATGCGGCTGACGGGAGGTGTGCGGGTAGATGTCGGTGGTGGGGAAATAGGTGTAGGAGGGTATGGGAGGCGTGGGAGGCGTGGGAGGCGTGGGACGTGTAGGACGTGTAGGAGGCGTGGGAGGCGTGAGCCGTAGCATCTGCCATGAATCGGCGTCCTGACGGACATCACGTAGACTCTCTTGAAAATTAGCTATTTACACCCGTAGGCATTGATTAAATCATAACTCCGCGGTACATGCCGCAGCGGAGCGGAGGTATGGCCGCGGAATTATTATTCGTTTCATCGTGATATGGAGGTTTTATTTCCATTGATAATGTAGATCCCGTCTTGTAGGGTGTCAATTGATTTTGATTTATACATGAGCTGTTTTCCGGACAAAGAGTAGACTGTGAAATCAGTAACAAGGTCTTTAGCTATTGGGTTAATTCCGCTCGTCAACTTCTCATAGTCAATCTCCTTTAGCCAGCTTTCAAGCATGGAAGAGGCGTTTGAAGTCCGGGAACTGCGAATCCAGAGACTTGGATTCAAGAAACGGCCGTCGGGAATAAGACGTTTAGCATCCGCCTCGACTCCACTTATGCCACTGCTTGCGCTCGATACAATCAGCCCGATATTCTTTCCTGCCATTTCCTTGCCATTGTGAAAAAGATAGGTCTGGAGAGGAGCGGCCATCTGACTCCACCACAACGGAGCCGCAATGATTATGGTATCGTATTCGTCGAGATTTACATTTACCGGGTCGATTACGGGATATGAGGAGCTGTCGTCGGGATTATTCTTTATGGCACCGATCTGGGCACTTCCTATTGCGTAGTTGTTGGCTGCATAGTCAAGACCTTTCTCCGTCGGTTCTATTTCGACTATTTCGGCCTCTATCTGCCGGCTAAGTTCGTTGACTATCTTCTCGACATTGTTGGTATAGCTGTAATAGACTATCAGCGTTTTCGCATTGATTGACAAACAACCAATCATCATAACTAATACAAATGCTATTTTTTTCACGTTCGCTTGTTTCTTTCAAAATCCTACTTGTTTCTGTTGTTCTGCATTGTAGCGATCGCCTACTACAGGGATTTGCGCTACTGCGAGTTCCAGTTCTTTCCATTCTTCGGGTGTCACATCGAAATCCAATGTCCTGAGATTTTCTTCTAAGTGCGACAACTTTGTAGTCCCGGGAATGGGAACAATAAACGGTTCCTTTTGCAGTAACCACCCAAGTGCAACCTGAGAGGTGGTCATCCCACGCTCACGCCCAAAATCCTGCAAAGCGTTTACGATTCGTGTATTGGCCCTCATAGCTTCAGATTGAAACCGCGGAAGGGTGTGCCGGTTGTCGTTATTGCGGTCAAATACTGTGTATTCGTTTATACACCCGCCAAGGAAACCACGGTTGAGAGGACTGTAAGGCACGAATCCTATCCCCAGCTCTTTGCAGGTATCAAGTACACCATTATCCTCTACAAGTCTGTGCATCAAGTGGTATTCGCTTTGGATAGCTGTAAGCGGACATACCGCATGAGCCTTACGGATTGTTTCAGGACTGACCTCACACAAACCCCAGTGAAGCACCTTCCCCTCCTTCATCAAATCACTGATTGTACCTGCTACATCCTCTATTGGAGTATTAGGGTCAAACCTATGCTGATAGAATATGGGGATGCAATCAGTCTTCAATCGACGCAGTGACTCCTCACAGTATCGGCGCACAGTGGCAGGGCTACTGTCCTGACGTCCTGTTCCTTTCCCATTTACAACCTCATGTCCGAATTTTGTGGTGACGTTGATCCTTCCGTGAAACTCCGATAAGGCTTCCCCTGCAAGAATCTCATTCGTCAACGGGCCATAGATGATTGCTGTGTCAAAAAGCGTGATGCCTCTGTCAACAGCCTCATGCAGAAGACGGATGCATTGTTTCTTATCCGGGTGTTGCGAACGGTTATAGGTCATACCCATCACTCCGAATCCGAGAGCCGATACATCGAAAGCAGCCTTACCGGAACCAAGAGTGCGGACAGGAAGACTTCCTGACATAGGATTGCTTGGTTTACGCTCAACAATATTGGTAGCCGCCATCACTTTATTACAGGCAGGATCCAAAGCTATCGCACCCATTGTCAATCCGAGTGTCTTAAGGAATCCTCTTCGGCTAAATTTATTTTCACTCATCATAGCTCAATCTTCTTGATAATACGTGCAGGATTTCCGGCAACTATTGTCATCGGAGGAACATCGTGTGTGACGACACTCTGTGCTCCCACAATAGCACCGTAACCTATTCTGACTCCGGGTAGAATCGTAGAGTTGATGCCGATCCATACCTTATCCTCTATCACGATAGGACGACCGTAAGTCGCGCTGCGGTTGTCCGGATTTACATCATGGTTGATGGTGATAAGGTTGCACTTCGGACCGATGAAGACACCATTGCCGATAGTAATCTGACCGCGACCGAAGAAGGTGCAGCACTGCTGTATGAAACAGTCTTCGCCTATAGTTACGGGTTTGCCGTAGTCAATATAGAACGGGGGAAGCACTGTGGTGCTTTCGGGGAGGGGCTTTCCAAGTATCTCTCCCATAAGTTCGTGTACGCGTTTCTGATCACGGATACTTACAGTGGAAAGTTCCTGAGCAGTTTCCATGCACGAAAAAATGTCATTAATCAGTAGTTCGTATCCCGGCTCGTTGGGTGATATGACTTCACCGTTACGGTCTCTTTCAAATATATTTTCCATATCTTGAATTTTTTTCATGATGCAAAATTACATCCAAAAAAATAGCCTCGCTTTGTTGCGAGGCTCAAACTATTTTGTCGTGAAGATCAAATTGCAGACAGTGTCGGAGCAATGCCATACATCTCTTTATAGAGTTTTGAGAAGTGCGAAAGGTTCTTGAAACCCACCTCGAAACATATATCCGATACTTTTCTGCCACCTTTAAGGATTAGGTCACGGGCGGCTTCCAGTCGCCGGCGTATCAGCCATTTCTGAGGTGTGAGCTCACTTACCTTTTTGAAATCCCTTTTGAAAGTCGCAAGGCTGCGTCCTGTGTAATATGCAATTTCCTCCATAGATAGTTCGCTCATGTAGTTCTTCTCCATGAAATCCACAATATCTATCTTCCAAGGTTCGACGAAATCAAAAAGCGAAGCGTATAGGTTAACATCGGTCTTAAGGATAGCCAGCATACCTTCGTTCATCTTTATTTTCAGGACGTCTTCATCCGGCTGTACCCCTTCATCAAAATAAGGGACCAATGATTCAAAAAGACTTCTGACATCAAGCCGATTGGAGGGAAACTTCATCAGACTTATTTTTTCTCTCTTGGAGTCGGCCGGGATGTCGCGCTGATTTATCGTCTGATAAAATTCCTTTAAAAAGTTTCGTGAGAATTTCATGACCACAGAACGGTAAGGCTTGTTTTCCGATGCCCGTTTCTGAAGCCACATTCTGTTATCGCGGCGCATGAAAGCACAATCTCCCGTACGCAGGATTGTTTTTTTCCCACCATCAGTGATTTCCAATTCGCCGGAGAGGATATATATCAGAGTGTGCTCACGGTTGCAGTGGGCGCAACCGCGATCATCCGTGAAAAAGCTCGCAATGAAAACATTTGAGCAGTCAAAAACATCAAGTCTTTCCATATCAAGAGATTTACGCTACAAAGTTAATATAAAATTTCAAGATTAGCTTTGCTGAGAAGCTCATTTTTTCATCATTATGTCATCACCAATTATATCGTCAGCCAAATCGCAGGCGAGTTTAGGCATGAAGCGGGCCCCGAATGGTCGGGGCCCGCTTCATACTTGAATGGTGGTTATGAAAATATTGCCTTAATCGGCTGAATTTTGGTTATGTAGATTGTAGCTTGAATAGTGGTTATGAGCTTCTTGGAAGCGTAAAAGGGGAGAGGGAGGGTGCGGATTAGCGGTAGTCGCTGAAACGCTGCTGGAGGCGCTTGCGGGCAGTGAAGATGCGGCTCTTCACGGTGCCGAGGGGGAGGCCGATGTGGTCGGCGATTTCGTCGTATTTATATCCGGCTACGTGCATCGAGAAGGGGATGCGGTATTCGTCGGAGAATTCGTTGATAGCAGAGTGGATTTCAGCGGCGGTGTAGCTACCTTCGGGAGTATCGAGGCCTGAATCCTGACTGAGGTTGAGGTGATAGAGGTTGTCGGTGGTATCTACAACTGTAGCAGCACGAGCAACACGACGGTAGTTGTTGATGAAGATGTTGCGCATGATAGTGAACACCCAACCTTTGAAGTTTGTTCCTTCGGCGTACTTTTCCTCGTTGTCGAGTGCCTTGAGGGTTGTGTCCTGGAGGAGGTCGTATGCGTCGTCGCGGTTAGAAGTAAGCATGTATGCGAAGTTAAGCATGTTGCTCTGGAGATCCATGAGGTTCTGTTGGAATTTTACGCTTGCCATAGTGGTTGAATTTTTGAGGTTGAAGTAGTAGTTTTTTTGTTTCGATGCTCAAAGTTACTGCCGATTTTGCCATTTGCAAGTTTTTAAACGTTAACGTATGTTAATGAAATAATTTTCTTAAAAAGTTCATTTTATTATACTGATTTACAATGTTTTAAATTTATTACATTTTGTTACATAGTTGTTACATATGGCTATGTGTAATATTTTTGTAACAGCAAATACACTCAAAAGCCATTACTCGAGAGGGGTAAATTTTCATGCCAAACAGCACCAAGTATAAGCAATTTTAAGTAAATTTGCGAGGTTAAACAACATGAAATGAGATACCATTACGATTACCTTGTGATAGGTTCGGGCATAGCGGGTATGAGCTTTGCCCTGAAGGTAGCAGGAGAGGGTGCCAAAGTGGCCCTGATCTGTAAGTCTACTCTCGAAGAGGCCAACACCGCTCTCGCGCAGGGAGGTGTAGCTTCGGTGACTAATCTCGAAGTCGACGACTTCGACAAACATATACACGATACTATGGTTGCCGGCGACTGGCTGAGCGACCCCAAAGCCGTCGAAAAGGTGGTGAAAGGTGCCCCCGAGCAGATACGCCAGCTCCTGAAATGGGGAGTTGACTTCGACCGCCGCGAAGACGGTGAGTTCGACCTGCACCGCGAGGGCGGCCACAGCGAGTTCCGCATTCTCCACCATGCCGACAATACCGGCTTTGAGATTCAGGAGAGTCTCATCCGCGCCGTGAAGGCCAATCCTTATATAGATGTATATGAGGAGCACTTCGCTATCGAAATCATCACGCAGCATCACCTGGGCAAAATAGTGTCGCGCCGCAGCCGCGATATAACATGCTATGGCGCATACGTGCTCGACGAGGCAACGGGCAATGTGGATACTTTCCTTGCCAAAATCACGGTAATGGCAACGGGCGGTGTCGGTGCCGTGTACCAGACCACTACAAACCCGCTCGTAGCTACGGGCGACGGCATAGCAATGGTGTACCGCGCCAAGGGTACTGTGGCGGATATGGAGTTCATCCAGTTTCACCCCACTGCCCTCTTCCACCCCGGCGACCGCCCCTCATTCCTCATAACCGAGGCTATGCGCGGCTACGGTGCCGTGCTCCGCAACCTCAAGGGCGAGGAGTTTATGCACAAGTATGACCCGCGTCTCTCGCTTGCTCCCCGCGACATAGTGGCGAGGGCTATCGACTCGGAGATGAAGCTGTACGGCGACGACCACGTATATCTCGACGTAACACACAAAGACCCCGAAGAGACGCGCAAGCACTTCCCCAACATTTACCGCAAGTGCCTCGAGCTCGGCATAGACATAACCAAAGATTATATACCCGTGGCTCCTGCCGCTCACTATCTCTGCGGCGGCATAACGGTGGACCTCAACGGCGAGTCGAGCATCAGCCACCTCTACGCACTCGGCGAGTGCTCGTGCACCGGTCTGCACGGCGGCAACCGCCTGGCCTCGAATTCACTCATCGAGGCTGTGGTATATGCCGACGCTGCCGCCAAGCACGCCACCGACGAGGTAGCACACATCTCGTTCCGCGACGACGTGCCCGACTGGAACGACGAAGGCACAAGCCATAATGAGGAGATGGTGCTCATCACCCAGAGCATACGCGAGGTGAACCAGATAATGGGAACATACGTGGGTATCGTGCGCTCAAATCTGCGCCTCGACCGCGCATGGAACCGCCTCGACATCCTCTACGAGGAGACCGAACGACTCTTCAAGTGCTCGAAGGCTTCGCGCGAAATATGCGAGCTCCGCAATATGATAAATGTGGGCTACCTGATAATGCGCCAGGCAAAGGAACGCCGCGAGTCACGCGGTCTCCATTATACTCTGGATTATCCGCCCGTGGCTCACGGCGAGAATAAGTAAAATCTCGGAAGTTTAGACCCCGCTTTCCCTATTGATTCCCTTCTCCCCGGAGAAGGGAATTATATTTTTCGGGGTCGTTGATAAGTTCGAGGGCCGCTTGGAAGTCTTTGTTAATCTTGCTCAAGGGACGGTAGTACGAACCGTCGTCGTAGAGGTCGCGACCGATAAGTCCTGTCATAATGGCTTCGACGAGGGGGCGTGACCTCTGCCACTGCTCTTCGTTGAAAGGCACCTTCTCTTCTTCGCCTGCGGCAAAGAGTTTGTCGAGGAGCGACTGAGGGAGGGTGAAGCCGGTATAGAAAGAGTCGGCATTGGGGTAAGCCTTGCGGAGGGCGGCACGATTGGCATCCACATAGTTTATCACAGTGCGGTTGACGATGCCTTTAGCCACGAGGTCGCGGTAGTAGACGCTATAATAAGATGTGTCGGCAGGCACGAATACGTCGGGGATGATGCCACCGCCGCCGTAGACCGGACGATGATTCTTGAGCGTATAGTATTTGAGCGAGTCGGGGCGTGCGATGCTGTCGGCGCTCCATAGCTCTCCGTCCTGATAGCGGTTGAGAAGCTCGAGCTGGTACTCCTCGGAGTGGCCCTTGTCGTAATGCTTCTGGATGCAACGGCCCGAGGGTGTATAGTAGCGCGAAACGGTGAGTCGAATCATAGAGCCGTCGGGGAAGGGGAAGGGACGCTGAACGAGTCCTTTGCCGAAGGTGCGACGGCCTACCACGAGGCCGCGGTCATTGTCCTGAATCGCTCCCGAAAGAATTTCGGAGGCAGAGGCGGAGTTCTGGTTAGCAATCACCACTACCCTGCCGTCGGGGAATGAGCCGTTGACTTCGGTAGTGTAGGTGAAGGGAGGTGTGGCGCGTCCGGCGGTACTTACCACAGGAGTGCCCACGGGGAGGAACTGTCCGGCGATGTCGAAAGCGGCTCCGAGGTAGCCTCCGCCATTGTCGCTCACGTCGAGGATGAGGTTCTTCATGCCTTTGGCCTTGAGCTTGGCGATAGCCTGAGCCACTTCCTGCGCGGTATCTTCGGCAAAGCGGGTGATGCGGATGTAGCCGGTTGTAGGGTCGGCCATAAATGTTTCGTCGACGCTATAGAGGGGGATGTCGTCGCGTGTCACGGCGAAGTCTATGAGGTCGTTGCCTCGCTTAACTTTGAGCTTGACAACAGACTCTTTCGGACCGCGGAGAAACTTCATGATATCGGTATTCTTCATGTTGCGACCGGCGATGATAGAGTCGTCGGCGGCGATGATGCGGTCGCCGGCAATGATTCCGACACGCTCGGAGGGGCCGCCGGCAATAGTCTGGATGACGTAGACGGTGTCGCGGAGCATGTTGAACTGTATGCCTATTCCGCTGAACTTGCCCTGCAGCGGTTCGGTAAATTCTTTGGTCTCGTCGGGAGTGGTATAGGCCGAGTGGGGGTCGAGGGTCTTGAGCATGGCCTTGATAGCCTCGGTGACGATAGTGTCGCCGTCGACATCCTCAACGTAGAAGTTTTCTATCACGTGGCGCGCGGCCTCGAGTTTCATGGCAGGACTTATAGCGGGACGCTCGTCGGCAGCAGCCTTGAACGACAGCAAAATAAGCAGCAGTGGAATAAACCGGAATATTTTTTTCATTGTTGAATCGTGTTTTCTCCTAAGGTAGGAAAGGTGTGACATCGTGACCGTAGCTCTGCAGCTCTCTAACCACCGACGATGAAACGGCAGAGAGAGCCGGACTACTGAATAATATAACGGATTCGATGCCGGAAAGTTGACGGTTGATATCGGCAAGATCGCGCTCGTACTCGAAGTCCTTGACATTTCGCACTCCGCGGAGCAGGAAGCGGGCGCCACACTGAGCGGCGAAGTCGACCGTAAGGCAGGAGTATGCCCTGACCTCGACACGCGGTTGGTCGGCGTAGAGGCGGCGTATCGGTTCGAGAATGGCGTCGGTATCGGCGGGCGATTTGGCGGCATTGACGCCCACACCTATTATAATACGGTCGAAGAGCTCGAGCCCCCGTGCGAGGATATCGGCATGGCCGGCGGTGAAAGGACGGAACGAGCCCGGAAAGAGGGCTATGCGAAGAGAGGCCGAGCCGTCAGTGGTCGATGTTTGAGTCATCTTCTATTACGAGGTTGTCGATGATGAAATTCTGGCGCTCCATGGTGTTCTTGCCCATGTAGAATTCGAGGACTTCGGCATAACCGTCTTCCTTGCGGAGCGATACGCGGTCGAGGCGCATCTCGGGACCAATGAAGCCGCGGAACTCGTCGGGAGATATCTCACCGAGACCTTTGAATCGCGTAATCTCGGCATTATCGCCGAAGCGCTCTATGGCGGCTATACGCTCCTGGTCGGTGTAGCAGTAGACGGTGTCGTCGGTGTTTTCGCTCTTGCGTGCACGGGCGTTTCGCTTGGCAGTCTTTTTGTTTCGCACACGGAAGAGGGGTGTCTGGAGCACATACACGTGACCTTTTTTGATGAGGTCGGGGAAGTACTGGAGGAAGAAGGTGAGCATGAGCAGACGGATGTGCATACCGTCGACGTCGGCATCGGTGGCGATAATCACCTTGTTGTATCGCAGGCTCTCAATGCCGTCTTCGATGTTGAGGGCGGCCTGGAGGAGTGCGAATTCCTCGTTGGTGTAGAGTTCTTTCTTGGTGGCTCCGTAGGTGTTGAGGGGCTTGCCTCGGAGCTTGAACACGGCCTGAGTCTCGACGTCGCGCACCTTTTCGATAGAGCCGCCTGCCGAGTCGCCCTCGGTGATGAAAATCGAGGAGGCATCTTTCTTCTCCTGGCTGCCGCGGGCGTCGCTGAGGTGCACTCGGCAATCGTTGAGCTTGCGGTTGTAAAGGCTTACTTTCTTGGCTGTCTCGCGGGCCTTCTTCTGTACGCCCGACATTGCCTTGCGGTCGCGCTCGCTGTCCTGAATCTTCTTGAGCATGACTTCGGCATCCTCGAGATGACGGTGGAGGTAGTTGTCGAGCTCCTTGCGTATGAAGTCGCCCACGAATTTGGCAACGCTGGGGCCGTCGGCACCCATATCGCGGGAGTCGAGGCGTGTCTTGGTCTGCGACTGGAATTCGGGATCTTCGACCTTGATAGCTATCGCCGCCACCATACCGTTGCGTATGTCGGCGGGGTCGAGATTCTTGCCGAAATACTCCTTGAGAGTCTTGGAAACGGCTTCTTTGAAGGCTGCG
The DNA here is from genome assembly GCA_014800815.1 of Bacteroidales bacterium. Lineage (GTDB taxonomy): Bacteria > Bacteroidota > Bacteroidia > Bacteroidales > Muribaculaceae > CAG-873. The sequence continues at coordinate 9,794 of JAAVFI010000018.1, forward strand.
AGATGTGTACCGCCCTGCGAAGTGTGCTGGCTGTTGACGAATGAATAGTATTCGTCGCCGTACTGGTTGACGTGCGTGAGGGCCACTTCGATATCCTGCCCTTTGAGGTGGATTATAGGATAGAGCGGCTTTTCCTGCGTCATGTTGGCTTCGAGGAGGTCGAGCAGGCCGTGGCGCGAGAAATATCTCTTGCCGTTGTATATTATCGAAAGGCCGGTATTGAGGTAGGTGTAGTTGCGAACGAGTGGCTCGATAAATTCGGGGCGATACTCGTAGTTGCGGAAAATAGCTTCGGAAGGCGTGAAGCGCACGAGTGTTCCGTTGGGTTCGTCGGTGTCGCTTATTTCGCTCTGCTCCACGAGATTACCCATTGAGAATACGGCTCGCTTCATCTTGCCGTCGCGGTACGCTACTACTTCGAAAAAGGTAGATAGAGCATTGACTGCTTTTACACCCACGCCATTGAGGCCGCCCACTTTTTTGAACGCGCCGGTACCGTATTTCGCACCGGTATTGATTTTAGATACCACGTCGACGAGGGCTCCCAGGGGGATTCCTCGACCGAAATCGCGTACGGACGCCGACTTGGCATCGACATCGACAATAATCTGCTTGCCGAAGCCCATCATATACTCATCGATAGAGTTGTCGAGCACTTCCTTGAGGAGTACGTAGAGGCCGTCTTCGGCTTTGGTGCCGTCGCCGGTGCCACCGATATACATACCGGGGCGCACCTGGATGTGTTCTTTCCAGTCGAGAGTCTGTACGTCGTCTTCGGTATATTCGGCAGTGCCCTCTACCCTGTCTTCAGCAAGGTCGAAAAGGTCGTCGTCGTTTACGGGTAGTTCTTCGTGGTTATCGCTCATTATAGGGGTGTTGTATTATTTCAGATTCTGTTGAGGAGTGAGAGGTGAGCTATAGGCATCGTCGTGGCGGCGGCGGTTGCGGAAGATGTCGATAGCTGTGTAGAGTGCGCTGCGCAGCGAGTCGGGCGAGGCAACTCCCTTGCCTGCAATGTCGTAGCCGGTACCGTGGTCGGGCGATGTGCGCACGTAGGGAAGGCCGGCGGTGAAGTTTACACCCGAGTCCATTGCAATGGTCTTGAAGGGTGCGAGGCCCTGGTCGTGGTACATGGCGAGGACGCCGTCGAAGGCTGCGAAGTGGCCGCTGCCGAAGAATCCGTCGGCGGGATAGGGTCCGAAGGCCATAATCTTGGCTGCGCGTGCTTCGGCGATAGCGGGTGCGATGATGTCGTTCTCTTCGGTGCCGAGGAGGCCGTTTTCGCCTGCGTGGGGGTTAAGCGAGAGAACGGCGATGCGTGGTGAACCTACGCCGAAATCGCGCTTGAGTGATGAGTTGAACTGCTCGATGCGCTCGAGGACGAGTTCTTTGGTAATCGCTTCGGGAACTTTGGCAATAGGGAGGTGAGCCGTTACGAGGGCTACACGGAGAGTGTCGGCACAAAGTATCATTAGGGCCTTACAGGGGTGCTCGGGAGTATTGAAGGAGGCTTCGAGATACTCTGTGTGGCCGGGGAATGAGAAGGAGGAGGACTGGATTGAGTGCTTGTTGATAGGCGCTGTGACGAGTACGTCGATGACGCCTTCCTTGAGGTCGGCACACGCGGCATCGAGGGCGGCGAGAGCGGCGGCTCCGGCGGCTTCTGTGGCCATACCGGGGTCGATCTTGAGGTCTTCGCCCACGACGTTGACGATGTTGAACACACCGTCGCGCGACTGCGCCGCACTGTCCACTTTGTTGAACTGTACCTGCGGCAGCTCCATACCTTTGCGGTAGAATGACGCGGCCTTGGCCGAGCCATAGACGGTGATTGTGCAGAGGTCGGCGAGGCGCTGGTCCTCAAGGAGCTTGAGAATCACTTCGTAGCCTATTCCGTTGGTATCGCCGTGAGTGATACCTATATGTATTTTTTTGTTACTCATCACATTCGTTTTTATTTGTTTTGGCCTTTCCCGCAAGCATACCGCAGGCCGCCATTATATCTTCTCCGCGCGAGGCACGGATTGTGGCTGTCAAGCCGAGTTCGTTGAGTCTGTCGCGGAAGCGCTCCATGGTGGCACGGTCGGAGGGAGCCCCTTCGAAGCCGGGTGTCTTGTGGAAGCGTATGAGGTTGACGCGGGCGTCGGTGCCTTTGAGGAGGCGCGCGAGGGCGTCGGCGTGGCGGAGGTCGTCGTTAATGCCGGCAAACATGGTGTACTCCATTGAGAGGCGGCGCTGGTGCGCGAAGTCGTGGCCGCGGAGTGCGGCGAGGACGTCGCGGGTGGCGAAGGCTTTCTCTACCGGCATGAGGCTGCTGCGCTCGGTGGCGAAGGGCGAGTGGAGACTGAGGGCGATGTGCACCTGTGTCTCTTCGAGGAGGCGGCGGAGGCCGTCGAGTTTGCCGATAGTCGACACGGTGATGCGTCGCGGGCTCCATGCGAGGCCCCAAGGGGCGGTGAGTATCTCTACGGCGCGGAGCACGGCGTCGATGTTGTCGGCGGGTTCGCCCATGCCCATAAATACTATGTTTGTGAGCGATTCGCTCTCGGGGACGGAAAGTACCTGATTGATAATCGCTCCGGCGTCGAGGTTGCCCTGCCAGCCGCCCTGGCCTGTCATGCAGAAGCGACAGCCCATGCGGCAACCGGCCTGCGAGGATACGCAGAGGGTGGCACGGTCGCGGTCGGGGATGTAAACGGACTCGATGTCGCGGCCGGCGACTCCTTTGAAGAGGTATTTGGCAGTGCCGTCGGTGCTTCGGGCCTCGGCTATCGGGGCTTCACGACCTACGGTCCAGCCTGCTTCCGCGAGGGCGGCGCGGGCGTTTTTGGGGAGGTCGGTCATTTCGTCGATAGAGAGGGCGCGGCGACGGTAGAGCCATGCGGCCATCTGCTTGGCAGCGAAAGGACGGAGGCCGACGCTTGCGGCGACGGCACCAAGTTCTTCGAGATTGAGTCCTAAGAGTTTGCGCATCAGTTGAGAGACCGCGCTATTGCCGCGAAGGCACGAGGGGCGGACACCCCGCTATAGAGGATACTGTAAACTGCTTCGAAAATGGGCATATTCACTTCGAGGGAGGCGTTGATTTCGTGGATGCACTTTGCGCCGTAGTAGCCTTCGGCGGTCTGCTCCATTTCCATGCGGGCTGCCTTGACGGAGTAGCCGCGGCCTATCATCGAGCCGAAATTGTGGTTGCGTGAGAAGCGTGAATATGCAGTGACAAGGAGGTCGCCGAGGTAAACGGAGTCGCAGATCTGTCGGGGACGCGGCGAAACGGCGTCGAGGAAGCGCTCCATTTCACGAATGGCGTTGGATATGAGGATAGCCGTCATGTTGTCGCCCACCTTCATGCCGTGAATCATACCTGCGGCAATGGCGTAGACGTTTTTGAGCACGGCGGCGTACTCTATGCCGTCAACGTCGCTCGAGGTGATGGCGTGGCTGTGCTTGCCTGCGAGAAGTGCGGCAAACTGCTCGGCGCGCTCCACATCGGGGCATCCTACGGTGAGGTAAGAGGGACGGTCGAGGGCAACTTCTTCGGCATGGCACGGACCCGAAATGACGAGAGTCTTATCGGGGGAGACGCCGAAGCGATTGTTCATATAGTCGGTGACGAGCTCGTTGGAACCGGGGACTATGCCTTTGATAGCCGATACGATTGCTTTGCCGGAAATATCTACGCTTATCTTATCGGCATGGTCTTTGAAGTAGGGCGACGGCATGGCCAGCAGCAGGGTATCGGCCACGGTGCAGACATCGTTGATATCGCTCGAGAAGTTGATGCGGTTGATGTCGAAAACTACGTCGGTAAGATATGCGGGATTGTGCTGGAGACGCTTGAAGTCTTCAATACGGTCGTCGCGGCGCATGTACCACGTAATGGTGTCGCTGTTCTGGAGGAGGAGCTTGGCCAGCGCTGTGGCCCAGCTTCCTCCGCCCATAACGGCTATATGTCCCGGAAAGAGATTGTGTTCCATATCGAGGAGTCGGAATTATTCTTCGTCGCCTTCTTCCTTGGCAGCTGCGGCACGCTTTTCGGGGCGCATCTGGGGGAAGAGGAGTACTTCCTGAATTGCGGTCTGGCCTGTCATAAGCATCACGAGGCGGTCCATACCGATACCCATGCCTGATGTGGGAGGCATGCCGTACTCGAGAGCGCGGATGAAGTCGGCATCGATAATCATAGCTTCGTCGTCGCCCTTCTCGCCGAGACGCATCTGTTCTACGAAACGTTCGTACTGGTCGATCGGGTCGTTGAGCTCGCTGTAAGCGTTGGCAAGCTCTTTGCCGTTGACCATGAGCTCGAAGCGTTCGGTGAGCTCGGGGTTGTCGCGATGACGCTTTGTGAGGGGCGACATCTCGATAGGATAGTCGGTGATGAAGGTGGGCTGGATGTACTTGCCTTCGCACTTCTCGCCGAAAATCTCGTCGATGAGCTTGCCCTTACCCATTGTGGCGTCTACTTCGATGCCGAGGCTGCGGGCGGTGTCGCGGAGCTGATCTTCGTTCATGCCGGTGATGTCTACGCCGGTGTGCTCTTTGATTGCCTGTGCCATGGTCACGCGGGGGAAAGGAGCCTTGAAGCTGATCACGTTGTCGCCTACCTTAACTTCGGTAGTGCCGTTCACATCGAGGCAGATCTTCTCGAGCATGTGCTCTGTGAAGGTCATCATCCAGTTGTAGTCCTTGTAGGCTACGTAGATCTCCATGCAGGTGAACTCGGGGTTGTGGGTGCGGTCCATACCCTCGTTGCGGAAGTTCTTCGAGAATTCGTACACGCCTTCGAAACCGCCTACGATGAGACGCTTGAGGTAAAGTTCGTCGGCGATACGGAGGTAGAGGGGGATGTCGAGGGCGTTGTGGTGGGTGATGAAGGGACGCGCCGATGCACCGCCGGGGATTGACTGGAGAATCGGGGTCTCTACTTCGATGTAGCCCGCGTTGTTGAAGTATTCACGCATCGAGGTGTAGACCTTTGTGCGCTTGAGGAATATATCTTTGACGCCGTCGTTGACAATGAGGTCGACGTAGCGGCGGCGGTAGCGGAGTTCGGGGTCGTCGAAAGCGTCGTACTTCACGCCGTCCTTCATCTTGACGATAGGCAGGGGGCGGAGGCTCTTGCTGAGCACGATGAGTTCCTGAGCGTGAACGGAGATTTCGCCGGTCTTAGTGCGGAACACGTAGCCGCGCACGCCGATGAAGTCGCCGATATCGAGGAGTTTCTTGAATACGGTGTTGTAGAGCTCCTTGTCTTCGCCGGGACAGATTTCGTCGCGCGAGATGTAGAGCTGAATACGGCCGCAGGAGTCCTGAAGTTCTACGAAAGCGGCCTTACCCATTATACGGCGGCTCATGATACGTCCGGCCACCGCAACTTCGCGTTGAGGAGCGTCGTCTGAGAAATTTTCTTTTATTTCATCGCTGTGGCCTGTTACAACAAATTCGGGAGCGGGATAGGGTTCGATACCCATCTGGCGGAGCTGCGCCATGCTGTTGCGGCGAATCTGCTCCTGTTCGCTAAGTTCGTGAGTGCTCATATACGGTTTAATCGTTTAGTTTCAAGTAGTTAACCCGGAAGAAAGCGTTTTCTCCCGGAATCGAGGCGGCCATAAGGCCTGTATCTACTGCAAAGGTACAAAAAAAAACGGGAACAAACAAGTTCACGTTACGGATTTCAACTGAAAGAGGCAGGGCTTATAAAAAACAGAACGGAGCAGTCTCACGACGCCCCGATCCTAATACACAATTATCTATAAAACAACTATTTAATGTCCATGATGTTTTTCGTTCTGACAAATAAAAAACCACTTTGCATGCCTTTTATGGGAGGCGCAAGGTGGGTGACACAAAGAATCTGCGATAAGCTCAACCTGTGCGGGAGCTCAATACTAAACTTTGGTCACGCTTTTATTGTGCTGCAAAATTAGCACGAATATTTTCTATTGTCAAGAATTTTAAAGTTAATATTTGTTAAGCTCAACAAATCTACATGCCGGTTGAGTATCAGGGCTTTCAACAGCGCTCACGCGATACTGAGCGAGCGGAATCACGGGGAAGTAGGTGTCGGCGTCTTCGGCCTCGGCGTAGATAACGGTGAGGAAGAGCTTGTCGGCAAGGGGGAGAGCCTGACGGTAGATTTCGGCGCCGCCGATTATAAATATTTCGCCGGAGGCCATTGCGATAGCTTCTTCGAGAGAGTGGGCGATGTCGGCGCCGGGAGCAGTATAGCCGGCATTTCGGGTCACCACGATATTGCGGCGACCGGGGAGCGCGCCTTTGGGGAGCGACTCGAAAGTCTTGCGTCCCATGACTACGGTATGGCCGAGCGTGAGTGCCTTGAAACGACGCAGGTCGGCACTGATGTGAAACAGGAGGTCGCCTCCGCGGCCTATGCCGCCCTTGCGGTCTATAGCGACTATGATATTGACTGACATCGGGAACGTGCTTATACCGATACTTCGGCTTTGATATGAGGATGCGGATTGTAGTCTTCGAGGGAGAAGTCGGAGTACTTGAAGTCGAAGATATCTTTCACCTCGGGATTGATAATCATCTTGGGGAGCTCGCGGGGCTCGCGCTCGAGCTGGAGGCGGGCCTGGTCGAGGTGGTTGAGGTAGAGGTGCGCATCGCCGAGCGTGTGCACGAATTCTCCCGCCTCGAGCCCCGTAGCCTGAGCCATCATCTGCAGCAGAAGTGCGTAGGAGGCGATGTTGAATGGTACGCCGAGGAAGCAGTCTGCGCTGCGCTGATAGAGCTGCAGCGAGAGGCGGCCGCCGGCAACGTAGAACTGGAAAAGGGCGTGGCAGGGCGGAAGATTCATGTTGGGGATATCGGCCACATTCCACGCGCTCACGATTATTCGGCGGGAGTCGGGATTGGTGCGGATAGTATTCTGTACCTCGGCAATCTGGTCGACAGAGCCACCGTTGTAGTCGGGCCATGAGCGCCACTGATAGCCGTAGATATGGCCGAGGTCGCCGTCTGCGTCAGCCCATTCATTCCAGATGCGCACACCGTTGTCCTGCAGGTATTTCACATTGGTATCGCCCTCGAGGAACCACAGCAACTCGTGGATAATGGACTTGAGGTGCAGTTTTTTGGTGGTGAGCAGCGGGAAGCCATCGGACAGGTCGAAGCGCATCTGATAGCCGAAAACACTGCGCGTACCCGTACCCGTACGGTCCGACTTATCAGTTCCGTTGTCGAGAATATGCTGTAGAAGTTCTAAATACTGTTTCATTTTTTCGGACCGGAATTAGTCTGGGCCGTGGCATGCGCCGAGCCCGAAGGTTTGATATTTTTAGCTGCGACATCGAGTCCCTGCAGCATGGGCATGCCGAGGCGGTATCGACCCGACTTATACTGGATAGAGGCGTTGGGACACACTGCGGTGCAGTTGAAGCACACCACGCACCGCGAGGTGTCGACAGTCTTATCGGCAAGTTTGATGCAGCTCGATTTGCATACACGCTCGCACTCACCGCAATTGATACATTTGTCGGGGTCAATCTCTATATGGAAATATGAGCGGCGCGCTCCGTAGCCGAGAATGGTGCCTATGGGACATGCGGTGTTGCAGAGGAAGCGCCCGTGCTTCCACGATACGCCAATGACAATGGCGGCGGTTGCTGCAGCTATACTCACCGAAGCGAGGGCAAAACGCAATGGTGTGGAGAGCAGTCCGAGCGGACGCATGACGAGCTCTTCCACCATTCGGGCATAAGCGCTGTAGGGGTCGAGCAGCGTGGATACGAGCGACATACCCGACAGCAGCGTAATGAGAGTAATGAGCAGAAAGATACTGCGGGTGCGGGTCGACGGGCTCACGTAAGAGTAATTTTTCCTTGCACGGCGGCCGAGCCGCGAGGCGGCTCCAACGCAATCCATAAAAGCGCCCATAGGGCACACCGTAGAGCAATAGATGCGACCGTAGACCAGCGTCACCACCGCCCAGAAGATAAGGACGAACGCCACGCCGGAGAGGAGCGCGGTGAGAATCTGCATGCGCACAAACACGCTGTCGTAGCCGGCAATGAGAGCCCATGTAGGCACTCCCATACAGAGCAACGATATGATAATGCGAATGATTCTTACCGATTTATACATATATATTATATATAGAAACCTTGCCTTTGCTGCAAAATTACAAAAAAATTACCAAGTTGCAGCGAGTGTTAAGGTATATTACGATAATAATTTGTAAATTTGCAATCCTAATATTTAATGCATACTTAACAGCGACGCAGAACACGTTCCTGCCAAGGCCGATACACCTACAGCCAAGCAGCATGAAATAATACCATGTATCTACTCAAGAAATGCGCCATATTATCACTGGTCCTCTTCACCTTTGCAACAACACATGCACAGGTGCCCGACGACTTGCATATAACTCCCGAAATAAACAGTCTTCTCTCCGAGCTCGACGCCCTTCTCGCCCAAACAAGCGAAATCAACAATGAAAAGACTAAGACAATTGATGCTCTTAGAAAATCATACGTCCAGGCCTCAACTCCGGAGACGCGCTACCAATTTGCAAATGAGCTGTATGAACAATACAGCGCCTTCAATTCAGACTCGGCCATACACTATGCCACCGAAGCACGGCGGATAGCCAATACGCTCAAGCGCAAGGACCTTGTGGACGATATGTCGCTGAATCTCGCTTACGTCTACTCGGCCACAGGCCTGCTCGCTGAAGCGGCGAAAGAGCTCGACAGCGTCGACCGCAACGACCTTTCGGACAGCATGCTCTGGAAATACTGCGACCGCGCACTTTTCCTCGACACGCACCGCGACCAATATATGGGAGTAATCGACCGAAAAACAGCATATTCCGCCGTGGTCGACAGCCTTCTGCAGCAGGTGTTGCCCGACCTCAAGCCCGACGACGAACACTATTTCTGGTTTATCGGCTGGGGCCACCTTAAAGACAAATCGCAGGCGCAGGAGGTGATACCTCTGATCAAGCCCAAAGTGGACTCGAGCAATATGAACAACCGCAGCGATGCCATGAACGCATGGTTGCTGAGCATGCTCTCCGAATACACCGGCGACTACACTTCAAAACTTAAATACCTGATACTCTCGGCTATGGCCGATATAAGAGCGAGCAACAAAGAGATAGCGTCGCTCCAGGAACTCGCCGGAATACTCTATGAGCTCGGCGACCTCGACCGTGCAAACGCCTATGTGACATACTCGATAGCGTGCGCCAACGACTACCGCAGCCGTGTGCGAATAGGCTCTCTGGCCGCGCTGCAGGAAAAAACAATGACGGCCATACAGCAACGCTCTCAGCGTCAAGATGCTCTGACCCGCCACTACCTATGGGGGCTGATAGGAATACTGACAGTACTCGTCCTTGCCCTGCTCTTCATCATGCGCCAGATGCAGCTGCTCAACAGGTCGCGAGCCGAAATCAACCTTAAAAACAAGGAGCTCAGTGCCCACATCGAAGAACTGAAGGCCACGCGCGAAGAGCTCAAGCAAGCCAATGGCAAACTCTCCGAGATGTACGACCGCGTGCGCACCGACGCCGAGCGACTCGCCGCCGTCAACTACGAAAAAGAGGAGTACATAGCCAATATCTTCGCTATCTGCTCCAACTATATCAACAAGCTCGATGATTTCCGAAAGAACATCTACCGCATGATTGTGGCACACCGCTACGACGATATGCGTGAGCTCACCAAATCGGCAGAACTCTCGCACAGCGAAATCAAGGAGCTCTATGCTACGTTCGACAAGATTTTCCTCGAAATATACCCCAACTTCGTAGAGGATTTCAACAGCCTTCTCCGCCCGGAAGAGCGCACGGAGCTAAAGCCTGACGGCAGCCTCACCACCGAGTTGCGCATCTATGCAGTAGTCCGGCTCGGCATCAACGACAGTGTGAAAATAGCACGGTTCCTCCACGTATCTCCGCAGACAGTCTACAACACCCGACTGAGAGCACGGAATAAGGCCGCCGGACCCAAAGAAGGCTTCGCCGATGCCGTGAAATCGCTCGGAAAGCCCAAATTCTGACTTCCCGATAGATTCTGACAAACTTACCGATTGCAATAAATATATTAACGTCATTCCACTATCTTTCACCAAATTACAATTTACAGCAACTTACCACCAAACCTTACCACCGCAGCACCGATATAATATAGGTGCTAACTTTGTCAACAAAATTAAACCTTATCTCAAACCAATTAAACAATCAATGGAAAAACTTATCTGCACAGCAAAATCGTTGTCGGTTTTCCTGCTGATGTTGCTCCTCGGTACCACAGGTGCGTGGGCGAACATAACAGCTACAGGTACCGTAACTGATTCAGAGGGCGAACCCCTCATCGGTGTTTCGGTAGTTGAAAAAGGAGCCCTCAACGGCGTCACCACCGACATCGACGGCAATTTCAGTATCAGCGTTCAAGACGGCGCTACTATAGTTTTCTCATACGTGGGCTACGACAATGTAGAGGCAAAGGCCGCTACCGGCATGTCTATCGTTATGAAAGAAAACAGCACCATGCTCGACGAAGTAGTAGCAGTGGGCTACGGCACACAGAAAAAGAGCGTCGTTACTGCCTCTATCGCTAAAGTAGGCAGCGACGAACTTCTCGCTACAGCTCCCGTACGTATGGACAACGCCCTCAAGGGTCTTGCTTCCGGTGTGACCGTTACATCTTCATCCGGTCAGCCCGGTGCCGCCGCCCGCGTACGTATCCGCGGTATCGGCACTATCAACAACTCCGACCCCCTCTACATCGTAGACGGTATGCCTATCGAAGGCGGTCTTGACTACCTCAACCCCAACGACATCGCTTCTATCGAAGTCCTCAAGGATGCCGCTTCGGGTGCTGTGTACGGTGCACGTGCAGCCAACGGCGTTGTGCTTGTCACCACCAAGCAGGGTCAGGGCCCCACAAAACTCACCTACGACTTCAGCTACGGCTGGCAGAGCGTTGCCAAGAAGCGCAACGTGCTCAATGCCCAGGAGTATGCTATGATGATGAACGAAGGTGCTCTCAACGCAGGCAGCGCTCCCGCATTCGCCGACCCCGCTTCTTTCGGCAAGGGTACCGACTGGCAGGACGAGGTATTCAACAACAACGCTCCCGTGATGAACCATCAGGTATCTCTTAACGGTTCGTCGGAGCGCGTCAACTACCTCCTCTCTCTCGGCTACTATACTCAGGACGGTATCGTAGGCGGCAACTTCGACCGCTCGAACTACCAGCGTATGACCCTCCGCAGCAACGTAGGCATCACAGCTTTCGACGCAAGCAAAATCCGCACTTGGCTCAACAAGTTCACAATCAACACCAACCTCGCTTATACCCGCATCCACAGCAAGGGTATCGAGACCAACTCTACATGGGGTTCACCCCTCGGCTCGGCACTCTCTATGTCGCCGATCCTCACTCCCTACCTCGAAAAGGGCAGCGCTGAAGAAGCAGCACAGCTCGCTTACCTCGCAGGCCAGAGCGCATACAAGCCCATGTACGGCCCCGACGGCCGCCTCATCATGGTGCCCACCGCATTCGGCAACTATCAGGAAATGAGCAACCCCATTGCCAACCTCTCACTCCCCGGCCAGAAGAACTGGAGCCACAAGTTTGTAGGTAACTTCATCGGCGAACTCCAGATCTGGGACAACCTCCGCTACCGCATCAGCTACGGTGCCGACCTCTCGTTCTGGGGCTACGACGGCTACACTCCCGAGTACTACCTCCGCGACGGTGGCAGCCAGACTTTCTCTTCTGCTTACGCAGGTCGTTCAAACGGTCTCGTATGGCAGATTGAAAATGTGATCTTGTACAACAAGACCCTCGGCGACCACAGCTTCGATATCGTGCTCGGCCAGTCTGCCAAAGAAAGCAGCGGCAGCTACCTGAGCGGTTCGCGCAACAATATCACCAGCTACGACCGTCCTTACATCGACGCTTCTACCGGTCTTGCAGCCGACGGCGACCAGAGCGCAGGCGGTGCTCCCAACGTCAAAGCCAAACTTGCCTCTTACTTCGCACGTGCAAGCTATAACTTCGACGAGCGCTACATGATTCAGGCTACAGTACGCCGCGACGGTTCAAGCCGCTTCGGTTCTAACAACCACTGGGCTACTTTCCCCTCTGTATCGGGCGGTTGGAACGTAACCAACGAGCACTTCCTCGAAGACAGCCGCACATGGCTCAACAACCTCAAGCTCCGCGCATCTTGGGGTAAGAACGGTAACGAAAATATCGGTGACTTCCAGTATGTAGCTCTCGCTGCCGCCGGCAACAACTACATCTTCGGTAAAGATGGCCACATCGCTCTCGGTACCAAACCCACCCAGCTCGCCAACCCCGACATCCGTTGGGAAGAATCAACCCAGACCGACGTAGGTATTGACTTCGGCTTCCTCCAGAACATGTTCACCTTCTCGGTAGACTGGTTCCGCAAAGACACCGACGGCATGCTTATGACAATGTCACTTCCCCAGTATGTAGGTGAAGCAATCCCCGTAGGTAACGTAGGTAAGATGCGCAACAGCGGTGTCGAAATGGACTTCGCTTACCGCCAGAACTTCGGCGACTTCACTCTCCGTGTAAATGCCAACGCTTCTTATCTCGACAATAAGCTCATCGCCTACGGCAACGAGCAGGGTTGGGCCAACTACGACTCATTCCAGGGCACAGGTACTATCACCCGCGCTCAGAACGGCCTTCCCTTCCCCTACTTCTACGGCTACAAGACCGACGGTATCATCCAGAACAATGCCGAAGCAGCTGCCTACAACACCAAGTACGGCACATCGCTCGTCCCCGGCGACGTTCGTTTCACCGATATTGACGGCGACGGTGCAATCACCGAAGACGACCGCACAATGATCGGTAAGGGTATGCCCGACTGGACATTCGGTTTCGGCCTCACCGCTATGTGGAAAGGCTTTGACTTCAACGTCTTCTTCCAGGGCACAGCCGGCAACGACATCTTCGACGCAACCCGCCGTACCGACGCACTCTCCTCGAACCTCCCCTCTTGGATTCTCAACCGCTGGACAGGCGAAGGCACGACCAATTCGCTCCCCCGCTACGTACAGGCCGACGGCTACAACTGGCAGTCTTCCGACCTCCTCGTATACGACGGCAGCTACCTCCGCCTCAAGAACATCCAGCTCGGCTATACTCTCCCCGAAAAGCTCACCAAGCGAGTATTCGTATCCAAGTTCCGCGTTTACGTAGCCGCCGAAAACCTCTTCACATGGACCAAGTACCACGGCTATGACCCCGAAATCTCTTCGGGCGGTACATCTCTCGGTATCGACTACGGTGTATATCCCCAGGCCCGCGTATGGACCGTCGGTTTCAATCTCGCATTCTAATTCCCTCAAGCTAATACCTTAAGTAATATATGAAATCAATATATAAAATTGCAGGAATCGCCGCTCTTACCCTCGGCATGAGCAGCTGCGGCGACGATTTCCTCAATGTGACTTCGCCTACTCAACCCTCGGCTGAAGAATACTTCTCTGAGAAAGAACACGTGGAAGAAGCTGTGATTGCAGCTTACGACCCTCTGCAGTGGACCGACTGGGGCTGCGGTGAATACGCTCCCTACTACCTCCTCGCCGACCTCATGGCCGACGACTTCTGGGTGGGCGGTTCTGACAAAAACGACAACCAGAACTGGCACCTTATGGCCAACTACGAGGCTACCCCTCTCAAGGTTGTGACAAGTATCTGGGTTGAGGCCTTCTCGGGTATCAAGCGTTGCAACGACGTGCTCGAAGACATCGAAAAGGATATCGAAGGCGCTACTCAGGCCGACATCAACTACTGGACAGCTCAGGTAAAGGTGCTCCGTGCATTCTACGCCAACTGGCTCTGGAAATTCTACGGCAACATACCCTACTACAGCCGCAACCTCACCGAGCCTTATATCGCCGAGCAGATTTCTGCCGACGAGCTCTACGGCCACATGATTACCGACATTGAAGACGCTCTCGCCCTCAATGCTCTCGAATTCCGTGCTTCCGACGAAGAGGCAGGCCGCGTGACCACCGCAATGGCTTACATGCTCTACACCGAAATTGTAATGTATCAGCGCGACGCCGCACGCTACCCCACCGCTCTCCGCTACATGAAGGAAATCATCGATTCTCCGCTCTACGACCTCGTACCCGACTACACTACTATCTTCACCGAAGCCGGCGAATGGAGCCAGGAATCTATCTGGGAAATCAACTACATCTCCGAAAATGCCGTACGCGACTGGGGCGCACCCCTCAATGCCGGCGGTACCGTACTTCCCACCCTCATCAGCCCGAACAACTGGCCCAGCGGTCAGGACGGTCACGAAACAGGCTGGGGCTTCGCTCCCGTACGTCTCGAGACCTTCGAAATGTACAGCGCCGACGACGCACGCCGCGGTGCCACCTGCTGGGACGTAAGAGCCTTCGACGGCACTTACAACAAGCGCTATCAGGACTACGGCTTCTTCCTCGAGAAATATGCAGCCAAGACCGGCGGCAACGCAGGCCAGAAGGCTTCAGGCGAGCTCAACTACAATAACAACTGGCGCATCTACCGCTACTCCGAAGCTCTCCTCAATGCAGCAGAACTTCTCCTCGCTACAGGCGGCAGCACAGCCGATGCCAAGACATACCTCAACCTCGTGCACAACCGTGCCGGCCTCCGCATCCAGCTTGAGCCCACTCTCAACAACATCATCGAAGAGCGTCACCTCGAATTCGTAGGCGAAGGCAAGCGCTACTGGGACCTTATCCGTACCGACAAGGCTTCGACCGTACTCGTGCCCGACTCTTACGGCTACAGAACCAACAGCTGGACTCCCAACAAGAAACACCTCCCCATCCCCCAGAGCGAAATTGACAAGTCAATGGGCACTCTTACTCAAAACCCCTACTAATCCAAGGCTATGAAAAAATATATCAAAGCATTAGCGGCTGCCACCCTCGCCTTCACAGGCGCGGTGGCAATGACCGCCTGCTCCGAAGATAAAATCTACGAAGTAGACATCAACGGCGTGCCTATGGCATCAGACTATGAAGACGCCATTGAGATTACAGTCGATCAGTCGACAAACACCGCTTACTTCACTTTCAACAGCCCCGGTGTATATCCCGTGTGGATCATCGATGGCAAGTCGTACACCACCTCTCAGTCGTTCTCCCGCTACTACCGCAAGGCCGGCGACTACACTGTGGAAGTGAAAATCGGTAATGCCAACGGTATCAGCGATGGCACTCTTACCAAGAGCTTCACTATCAACAAGACTGCCATGAGCGGTTTCGGCGGCTTCGTATTCGAATCCGAGCACAACCTCTGGCTTGGAGCCGAACGCCGTGTAGAATTCTGGTACGCACCGGGCTGGAATCAGATTGCCGACCCCGAATACACTTTAAACGAGGAAAGCTTCTCTCTCACGCTCCCCGAAGCAACCACCGACCAGTGGCAGGCTCAGGCTCACGTGAAGACCGACATCTGCCTTGCCGAAGGCGAATCGTTCGACGGCTCGTTCATCTTCACCGCAAACAAAGACATCAAGAACATCACCCTCAAGCTCCACCCCGACGGTGACGACGACGACGGTCACTCTTTCTTCTGCAACCAGAAAATCAACCTCGAAGCCGGAACACCCATCACCTACTGGTTCAGCGACCTTACCGCCGTTGTACCCATGGACAACCTCGTGTTCACATTCGACTTCGGCGGCAACCCCGAAGGCATCGAAATCTCGGTTGAAAACATCGTGCTCAAGAACCACTCTTACGACGACGGCACAATCCTTCCCGAAATCTCCACTACTCCCGAGCCCGATTGGGTAAGCGTTACAAGCCCCGAAAACCTCTGGAACGGTGCTACTATCACTCCCTCGTTCTGGTACGCTCCGGGCTGGAACCAGATTGCCGACCCCGGCTTCGATATGGACGGCAACAGCTACACTATCACCCTCCCCGAAGCAACATTCGAACGCTGGCAGTGCCAGGTGCTCCTCAACACCGACATCGTAATTACCGACCCCAATGTAGCCTACGACTTCTGCTGCACTATCGAAAGCAACACCGCTCTCGGCGCTGTGATGTTCAAGCTCGTTGAGACAGACGAAGGCGAAACCAAGCACGACGGCAACTTCTACTTCGCCGACGAAGCTCCCGTAGCCGACGGCCTCAGCAAGTTCTGGCGCTCGACCTGCCTCCCCGCAGAAGGCTCAGCTCCCCACGCCCTTTCGCTTGTCCTTGACTTCGGCGGCAACCCCGCAGGTGTCGAGCTGACAATCAGCAACATAATATTACAGGTTCACCACGATTGATGAGCCCCTCTGGCACGCGGTCCGGTTATCGCATTGACGGACCGCGTGCTTTTCACATCCTCTCCACAAACCTTAACTCATTATCACTCAGATGCGCACTCACTTACTCTCATCTTTCGCTGCGGTAGCTATAGCATTTGCAGCTACATCATGCGGCAGCGACAATACTTCTCCCTCCGAATCACTCTACGCTGTATCTGCAAGCGTGGAGTCTCTTTCTTTTGATGCCTCAGGAGACAGCAAATCATTCACCGTTACGGCCTCGTCTGAATGGGACGCCGTGACATCTGATGACTGGATTAAACTCACCAAATCCGGCACAACTTCGCAGAACGGCACCGTAGAAGTGACCGTTGGCGCCAACTCAAGCAAAAACGAACGTACAGGCACCGTTACACTCAAGTCGGGTACTGCACGCACCAACATAAGCATACAGCAGGACGGCCGTGAGCCCGAGCCTTTCGACCCCACTATCAAAGTACCCGAAGGATATGAGCTCGTATGGCACGACGAATTCGACGGCGCCTCGCTGAATACCGCCGACTGGACCTATGAGATTCAGGGCCCGGGCTGGGTGAACAATGAGCTCCAGACCTACACCCGCAACTCTCGCGTAGTCGAACTCTCCGACGGCATTCTCTCAATCAACTGCTACAAAGAATCAGGCAAAGTCTACTCCGCACGCATCTACGCCCACGTAGGTTCGGGCTGGAAATACGGAATCTTCGAAGCCCGTATCCGCCTCCCCAAAGGCCGCGGCACATGGCCCGCTTACTGGATGATGCCCGTGACCGTCGACTGGGTGAACGAAGGCTGGCCCCTCTGCGGCGAGATTGATATCATGGAGGAAGTGGGCTACAATGCCAACTACACTTCATCTTCCATTCACTGCAAAGACTACAACCACGTGATGGGCACTCAGAAGACAGCCGAACGCTACACTGCAGGCGCTCAGGACGACTTCCACATCTACCGCCTCGAGTGGACAAAAGACTATATCCGCACTTATTTAGACGACAAACTCCTCCTATCGTTCGCCAACGACGGCAAGGGCAAGGTATCGTCCTGGCCGTTCGACAAGCCCTTCTATCCCATTCTCAACCTCGCTTGGGGCGGCGACTGGGGCGGTGCTCAGGGTGTAGACGAATCCTGCCTCCCCGCAACCATGCAAGTAGACTACCTGAGAGTATTCCAACAGACACAGAACTAACAACACAGAACTATTTAAGATCCACGAGTGATGAAATATTTATCCATTATCGCATCAATGATGCTTGCCGCTTCGGCACTGCCTTCGTGCGCCCCGAAGACTCAGGAAAGCACCGAATCTCCCGTTTTCGTAACTATCGACGGACACGACCTCATCGCGCCCGACGGCAGCAAACTCTTCATCAAGGGTACCAACCTCGGCAACTGGCTCAATCCCGAAGGATATATGTTCGGGTTCAGCAAGACCAATTCGCCCCGCATGATCAACGAAATGCTCTGCCAAATGGTAGGTGAAGACTCCGCTGAAGATTTCTGGAAAGCGTTCAAAGACAACTACATCACCCGCGGCGATATCGAGTTCATAGCTTCTACCGGCGCCA
Source organism: Bacteroidales bacterium (assembly GCA_014800815.1). Classification (GTDB taxonomy): domain Bacteria; phylum Bacteroidota; class Bacteroidia; order Bacteroidales; family Muribaculaceae; genus CAG-873. Next base: position 27,691 of record JAAVFI010000018.1, read on the forward strand.
ACACTATCCGCCTCCCCTTCCACTACAAACTCTTCACCGATGAAGACTACATGGGCATGAAGGCCGGCAACGACGGCTTCGCACGCATCGACACCCTCGTAGAATGGTGCCGCAACAACGGCCTCTATCTCATCCTCGACATGCACGATGCTCCCGGCGGTCAGACCGGCGACAACATCGACGACAGCTACGCATATCCCTGGTTGCTCGAAAGCGAACGCGCACAGCAGCAGTTCTGCGACATATGGGGCGAAATCGCCGCCAAGTATGCCGACGAACCCGTAATCCTCGGCTACGAACTCATCAACGAGCCCGTAGCTCCCTACTTCGGCGAGCGCACCGACAGCCTCAAGGCAGCCCTCGAACCCGTGCACAAGAAAGCCGTGGCCGCTATCCGCGAGCACGACAAAAATCACATCGTGCTCCTCGGCGGCGCGGTATGGAACTCCGACTTCAGCTGCTTCAACGACTGGACTTACGACGACAAACTGATGTACACCTGCCACCGCTACGGAGGCGACCCTACTGCCAAAGCTATATCGAGTTTCATAGCCTTCCGCGACTCCACCGGGCTGCCTATGTATATGGGTGAAATCGGCCACAACACCGACGAATGGCAGGAAGCATTCTGCAACGTGCTTGAAGAAAACAATATCGGCTACACATTCTGGCCCTACAAGAAGCTCGACGGCTCATGTATGATGGCTATCGAGCGTCCTGAAGGCTGGCAGGCCGTAGTCGACTTCTCCGAAAGCGACCGCTCGAGCTACGGCGCTATCCGCGAGCATCGTCCCGACACTGCAGCCGCACGCGAGGCACTCCGTCAGTTCATAGCCAACTCACGAGTTGAGAAGTGCACCCCTCAGAAAGGCTACATTAAATCAATCAAACTCAATATCGATTAAGAACCCGATGAAAAAACTCACAATTCTTGCGCTTGCCGCAGCCATTGCACTGCCGATGTCTGCTGTACCCAAAAAGCGTCCCGTATACCTCGACCCCGAAGCTCCTATCGAGCAGCGCGTAGAAGATGCCCTCTCCCGCATGACTCTCGAAGAGAAAGTGCGCATCCTGCACGCTCAGTCGAAATTCTCATCGGCCGGTGTTCCCCGCCTCGGCATCCCCGAACTATGGACCACCGACGGCCCTCACGGAATCCGTCCGGAAGTACTCTGGGACGAGTGGGACCAGGCAGGCTGGACCAACGACTCCTGCGTGGCATTCCCCGCCCTCACCTGCCTTGCAGCTACCTGGAACCCTGATATGGCCGATCTCTATGGCCGTACAATAGGCGAAGAAGCCCGCTACAGAGGCAAGGACGTGCTCCTCGGCCCGGGCGTCAACATCTACCGCACCCCCCTCAACGGCCGAAACTTCGAGTACATGGGCGAAGACCCCTACCTGGCCGCTAAAATGGTAGTACCCTACGTACAGGGTCTGCAGGACAATGGCGTGGCAGCCTGCGTAAAGCACTACGCCCTCAACAACAATGAGGTGAACCGCCACACTACCAACGTAATTCTCGACGACCGCGCCCTCTACGAAATATATCTGCCGGCTTTCAAAGCGGCTGTACAGGACGGCGGTGCATGGTCGATAATGGGTGCTTACAACCTCTACAACGACGAGCACCTCTGCCACAACCGGCGTATGCTCAACGACATCCTCAAAGGCGAATGGGGCTTCGACGGTGTCGTAATCAGCGACTGGGGCGGTACACACGATACCCGCCAGGCTATCACCAACGGCCTCGACCTCGAATTCGGTTCATGGACCAACGGTCTTTCTGCCGGCACACGCAACGCTTACGACAACTACTATCTTGCCAAGCCCTATCTCGACCTTATCAAGAGCGGTGAGGTAGGCACTGAAGAACTCGACGACAAGGCACGCCGCGTGCTCCGTCTTATCTTCCGCACTGCCATGGACTCGCGTCCCGGATATGGTGCGCTCTGCGCCGACGAGCACTATGATGCCGCCCGCCGCATCGGCGACGAAGGTATCGTCCTCCTCAAGAACGACAATGCCACTCTCCCCCTCAAGCTCGACGGCACCAAGAAAATACTCGTAGTAGGCGAAAACGCCGTGAAGATGATGACCGTAGGCGGTGGCTCTTCGTCGCTCAAGGCTCAGCACGAGATTTCGCCCCTCGACGGTCTCCGTGCCGCAGTACCCGCAGGTGTTGAGGTAGAATACGTCCGCGGATACGTAGGCGACGTTACCGGCGAATACAACGGTGTGACTACCGGCCAGGACCTTAAGGACGACCGCAGCGCCGACGAACTCATTGCCGAAGCCGTTGCCAAGGCAAAAGACGCCGACTACGTGATTTTCTTCGGCGGTCTCAACAAGAGCGACCACCAGGACTGTGAAGATTCCGACCGCGCAGGCCTCGAACTCCCCTACGATCAGGACCGCGTAATCTCCGCTCTCGCAAAGGCCAACCCCAACTTCGCCGTTGTAAATATCTCCGGCAACGCCGTGGCAATGCCCTGGGTTAAAGAAGTTCCCGCTATCGTACAGGCATGGTTCCTCGGCTCGGAAGCCGGCAACTCCATTGCCGACATCCTCCTCGGCAAGGTAAATCCTTCGGGCAAGCTCCCCATGACATTCCCCGTAGCTCTTAACGACAACGGCGCTCACGCCACCGGCAGCTATCCCGGCGTAAAACGCGACAACAGCGATATCTGGGACCTCGAATACAAAGAAGGTATCCTCGTAGGCTACCGCTGGCACGACACCAAGAAGATTAAGCCCCTCTTCGCCTTCGGCCACGGCCTCAGCTACACCGACTTCGCTTACGGCAAAGCTACCGCCGACGCTACCGACATGACAGCCGACGGCACTATCACTATCACCGTACCCGTGACCAACACAGGCAAGGTTGCAGGCGAAGAAGTAGTACAGCTCTACATCTCCGACCCCAAATCATCGCTCCCCCGCCCCGCCAAAGAACTCAAAGGCTTCAAGAAACTCAGCCTCAAGCCCGGCGAGACCGCAAACGCAGTATTTACCATTACAGCCGACGACCTCTCGTTCTTCGACCCTGCAAAGCACGAATGGGTAGCCGAAAAGGGCAAATTCGTTGCTTCGGTAGGTGCCGCTTCCGACGACATCAAGTCGACAGTAAACTTCAATCTTAAATAATTCCCCATGAAGAAAAGTATAATCATGGCAGCCGCGCTGTGTATCACAGCGACGGCTTGCCAGAAAAACTCAGGTTCGGGCGATGCCGAAATGGACGCTTTCATCTCCGAACTCATGAGCAAAATGACTCTTGAGGAAAAGCTGGGGCAGCTCAATCTCGTTGCCGGAGGCGACATCACCACCGGCGATGCCCTCAACAGCCCTATAGGAGCAGCCGTAGCCAACGGCAGCCTCGGTGGCACATTCAACATCAAAGGCGCCGAAAAAATCCGTGAGCTCCAGCAGCTCGCCGTCGACAGCACGCGCCTGGGCATACCTCTGCTCATAGGCATGGACGTAATCCACGGCTACGAGACAATATTCCCCATACCCCTCGCACTCTCCTGCTCATGGGATATGGACGCTATCGAGACCTCGGCACGCATCGCAGCCAAAGAGGCTTCGGCTGCCGGTATCAACTGGACCTTCAGCCCCATGGTCGACATCAGCCGCGAACCCCGCTGGGGCCGTATGGCAGAAGGCTCGGGCGAAGACCCCTATCTGGGCTCGCAGATAGCAGGTGCAATGGTGCGCGGCTATCAGGGCGACCTCACATCGCCCGAAAATATCCTCGCATGCGTCAAGCACTTCGCTTTCTACGGTGCTCCCGACGGCGGCCGCGACTACAATACCGTAGACATGAGCCGCAACAGGATGTACAACGAATATTTCGCTCCCTATAAGGCCGCTGTCGATGCAGGTGCTGCCACGGTGATGACATCGTTCAACACCGTAGACGGCATTCCCGCAACTGCCAACAAGTGGCTCGTCACCGACGTACTCCGCGACCGGTGGGGCTTCGACGGCCTCGTAGTCACCGACTACGGCTCGATAGCCGAAATGGAACCTCACGGAGTAGCCAAACTCGCCGACGCTTCGGCTATGGCTCTCAACGCCGGCACCGACATGGATATGTGCTCTTTCGGCTTCATCAACACCCTCAAGCAGAGCCTCGAAGAGGGTAAGGTGACTCAGAAAGCTATCGACGAAGCAGTCCGTCGTGTACTCGAGGCCAAGTATCGTCTCGGCCTCTTCGACGATCCTTACAAATACTCCGACACATCTCTCGAGAAGACCAACATCTACACTCCCGAGAACCGTGCCGAAGCACGCCGCATCGCCGCCGAGACTTTTGTCCTCCTCAAGAACGACAACAATACCCTCCCCCTCGAGCGCAAAGGCCGCATAGCACTTGTAGGTCCTATGGCCGACAATGCCCTCAACATGCAGGGTACATGGGCCGTGACTGCCGACCACACCAAGTATAAATCGCTCCGTCAGGGTCTCGAAGACGCTCTCGGAAGCAACGGTACCGTACTCTATGCCAAGGGCGCCAACTTCTACTCCGACCCCGCTCTCGAAGCAGGAGTATCGCCCGGCGGCTCGACTCGCGACCCGCGCTCCGATGCCGAACTCCTCGCCGAAGCACGCCGAGTAGCTGCAGGTGCCGACGTGATTGTTGCCGCACTCGGCGAAGCTGCCGAGTCGAGCGGTGAATCATCGAGCCGTACCGACCTCACACTCCCCGCCAACCAGCAGGCCCTCCTCGACGCCATGCTCGCTACGGGCAAGCCTGTGGTAATGCTCAACTTCTCGGGCCGTCCTACCGTGCTCACCGCCGAGGCTGCCAAGGTACCCGCACTCATGAATGTATGGTCGCCCGGGTCGGAAGGTGCCGACGCTATCGCCGACGTACTCTTCGGCGACGTCAACCCCTCGGGTCGCCTCACAGCCACCCTCCCCGCAAACATGGGTCAGATACCTATCTACTACAACCACCTCAACACCGGTCGCCCCGAAGACCCCGCCAACCCCAACTTCCAGCGCTACCGCTCGAACTATATCGACTCGCCCAACGAGCCGCTATATCCTTTCGGCTACGGTCTGAGCTACACCGACTTCGACTACAGCAACCTGCGCCTGAGCGCACCCTCGCTCAACGCCGACGGCTCTATCGACGCCACAGTGACAGTCCGCAACACCGGTTCGCGCAAAGGCACCGAGACAGTGCAGTTCTACATCCGCGACCACTTCGCGTCTATCTCCCGACCTGTCAAAGAGCTCAAGCACTTCGAGCGCATCACACTCGAACCCGGCGAAAGCGCCGACGTGACATTCACCATTACCCCCGAAGCCCTCTCATTCTACAACTCCAACCTTGAGTTCGTAGCCGAGCCCGGCGACTTCTCCGTAATGGCAGGTCCCGACAGCGAAAGAGTGCTTTCAGCCGACTTCGCCCTGAAATAATTCTTACACAATTTTTCCGAGAGGGAGCGTCCGCGCAGGGCGTTCCCTCTTTTTTTGTATGACGGGCATGTCATACATCTGTGGTGAAAGTCCACACGGGACGTAGTTGCCGACGAACCCTAAAGCGACTTGCAAGTTTCGAGTGGTGACGCTCGGGAGAGAAGAAGCAATAGCAAAATCGTGGCCTGACGGACAGAAACCTAATACCAAGGCGTATCAAGCGGACAAGCTGGCCTTAGACAGCGAAGTTCCCAAAGGCAACCGTAACCTTGATGCGTAAATTAGGCAGGTAAACGAGGAAAGATGTATGGCTTATCCCGTGAGGCCTCGGCAGTCCGCAAGGATAGTAACAACTAATGCCGAGGAGTCAGCAGAGGCCGAAGTAGCCGACCGCGGGACGGTCAAGGCGAAGGGCCGAATAATTTGTAACGTTAATCAAGAATGTATGTTCCGAAAGAATAGCCGACGAGTGGGTGTAGGCGAAACGTCAATGAACCGAACCCCACGCAAGGAGTTAGGCTTAATC
>JAAVFI010000019.1 GCA_014800815.1 Bacteroidales bacterium
CATCCTGTCTTTCTCGACCTGCCGTGCTACATCATCATCTACCACAGTTGCGCGGGCACTCGCAATCCCGACTTCCCGCCCTGTGTAGAGCGTGATATCTCTATTAGCGCATACCGCGCATATCGTCGAAAGGCCATGGAAGACCTGCCTGCGAAGGCCGCTCCCATGACCACCTATTTCCTCATCCCCGTATCTTCGCCTCAGAAGCCGCCACCTAAGGAACGAGGTTCGGGCCCCACTATGGAGGGCCTGGACTTCTACACCTTAGCGGCAGCTGCCCCGCACCCGATGAGCCTCACGGCTCACACTCCGCAGCGAAGAGGAAATTGACGTATTGAAAAAATTCCACCCACACAAATCAATCGTAATCTATCGCTTCAGAGGGAGAGACTTTCGAGGCGGAGCGGGCAGGAATGTAGAGGATGAGCCATGATACGGCTATGATGCCTACGTTGAGTATTACGAACCACCATGGGCGTATCTCTACGGGCACGGCGCTCAGGTAGTACATGTCGGGGTCCAGAGGAATTGCTGAGGTGTATTTCTGCACAAGCAGAAGACCTATGCCTAAGACATTGCCTATGAGCAGGCCGCGACCTACAAGCCTGAGACCCATGTCGGTAAATATTTCGCGTATCATTGAGCGGGGCGCACCCATGGCTCGGAGTATTCCTATAGTGCTGATGCGCTCCAATATAAGTACGAACAGGCTCGAAATGAGCGTGAAACCCGATACGGCGAGCATGAGTATGAAGATTACGCTTACATTGGTGTCGAGAAGCGCGAGCCAGTTGTAATATAAGGCGCCGCTGTTGTGGATATTGCCGACGTGACAGAACTCCGAGAGGCGGCGTGTTGCCACGGCATCTACCAGCGTGTGCTGCAGAGATTGGGTGAGCGGGTCTATATCCTCTTCGTTCAGTCCGCGTATGTCTATGGCGTTACCCTGCAGCGAATCTGCTCCGACCACACGCTGCAGGCCGCGCAGTGAGGCATACACCACACTGCGGTCGTAGTCGCCGAAGTCCGACTCATAGAGCCCGGCTACGGTGTGGCGGCGGAGCTTGATATCTTCGTCTATAATAAAGGTGGAGTAAACTTTGTCGCCCACGCCGAGCTTGAGAGCGTTTGCCAACTGGCGCGATATAACTATCTGATTGTCGCATGAATCCGATGAGTAGACGGGCCACTCGCCCTCAACGATATTGGCCTTCTCGAAAGTGAAAGGTGCGTCGGCGCTCTGACCTATGAACACTACGCCCTCGAAATCGTCGGTGGTCTTGAGCATGCCGGGTTGACGGATAGCGAGACGGACGTCGGCATCGGCGGGAAGATTCAGGCGGAGTATGGAGTCGAGAGTCTCGCTACGTGTTACGAAGGGGAGCGAGAGTGCTTCGTTGGCAGAGTAGGGTGCGCCCACCGAAATCTGGGCGTCGAAGCCTGCAAGTTTTGCCACAATACCGCTCTTGAAGCCTACCACTATGGCGAGCGTAAACTCCATAATCATCACCGACAGAGCCACTCCCACAACGGCTATTACCACCGCTGCGGGGCTTCCTCCTCCACTTCCGAGACGGAGTCGACGCGATATCCTGAATGCTGTATTCATAAATCCTGAATGCTGTATTCATAATTAGTATGCAAAGTTACAGAAATTATCGCTAATTTTGCAATATCATACGCCTCGGAGGCGTTATTCTGAATATGAAACTCCGTAATCTAACTCTTTGTTTACTTGGCGGACTCGCGGTGATGACACTCTTCTCGTGCCGTGGTCCGAAACTCTCTGTGGCCGACGAACAGATGGCACGTGGAGAGTACTACGATGCGTCGCGTACTTACCGCAAGATATATAATAAGCTCACTAAAAAGGAAGAACGTGCTCAGCGAGGGCAGGTGGCCTATAAAATGGCTGAGTGTCATTTCAAACTCAACCAGTTTGCGCGAGCATCGGCGGCATATCAGAATGCGTCGCGATATGGCGTGACTGACTCCACTCTATACCTAAAGCTGGGCCGCTCGCTTGCCGCCGAAGGAAAATATGCGGCTGCGGCAAAGGCTTTTCAGCAGTATCTCGACTTCAAACCCGGCGACCCTCTGGCCGAAACCGGTCTTTCGGGCGCTCTTATGGCAGCCGAAAAGAAGGGGGGCACGCGATATGTGGTGAAGCAGGACAAGCTCTTCAACTCGCGTCGCTCCGATTTCTCGCCCATGTACCTCGATAAGTCGGAAGACCAGATATATTTCACTTCGACCAACGAGAAGGTGACCGGCGACCACAAAAGCGAAATCACCGGTATGAAGAAGGGCGATATATGGTATGCCACCAAGAATGAGCGAGGGGAGTGGAAACGCCCCGAACCGGCTCAGGGTGAGCTCAACAGCGACGCCGACGAGGGCGCGATATCGTTCTCTCCCGACGGCTCTACCATGTATCTGAGCCGCGCCCGCCGCGAGCCTAACTCTAACACGAGCGTGGAGATATACACTTCGCAGCGCTCCGATGCAAGCTGGAGTGCGCCCGTGAAGTTTGAGATTACTCACGATACGATTTCGAGCTATGCGCATCCGGCGGTTTCGCCCGACGGCAACTGGCTGTATTTCACCTCCGATATGCCCGGCGGTGAGGGAGGACGCGACCTGTGGCGCATCAATCTTAAAGAACGTGCGGGCTCGCTTGAAAATCTCGGAGAGTGGATCAATACTCCCGGCGATGAAATGTTCCCCTACGTGCGCACCGACTCCGTGCTCTATTTCGCTTCAAACGGTCATCCGGGCTATGGAGGCCTCGATATATTCCGCGCCGAACTTACCAAGTCGGGAGGTTGGCGAGTGACCAATATGGGTACGCCCGTCAATTCTTCGTCCGACGATTTCGGCATCACTTTCGGCAACGGCGAGTATGGTTTCTTCAGCTCCAACCGCGGCGACGGTCGTGGCTACGACCACATATATTCTTTCGAACTCCCCGAACTGAAAATCCAAATATCCGGCTGGGTGCTCGACAAGGATGAGGAGCCCGTGCCTAATGCCGTAATCCGCATCGTGGGCAACGACGGTTCGAATCAAAAGCAGTTGGCGCGCGCCGACGGCTCATTCTCCTTCCCGCTCGACCGCGGCGTGAGCTACGTGATGCTCGCAGGTGCCAAGGGGTATCTCAATGCCAAGCAGGAGTTTACGAGCGATACTGCCGAGGAAGATGCCGAGTATGGCGTCGATTTCATACTCGCGTCTATCACAAAGCCTGTGGTAGTCGACAATATCTTCTACGACTTCGACCGCGCAACTCTCCGTCCCGAATCCAAGGAGGCTCTCGACGAGCTCGCTCAGATACTCCGCGATAATCCTAACGTGACCATAGAAATGGCCTCGCACACCGACCGCAAGGGTTCGGAGGCATACAATATCGACCTCTCCTCGCGTCGCGCCCGTTCTGTAATCGACTATCTGATATCGGTGGGCATAGCTCCCGACCGTCTGCAGAGCCAGGGCTACGGAAAGTCGCGTCCCAAAACTATCACCAAGAAACTGGCAAGAGAGTTCCCGCAATTCCCCGAGGGCACGGTGCTCAACGAGGAGTATATAGAGACGCTCTCGCCCGAAGATCAGGAGGCGGCCGACCAAATAAACCGCCGCACTGAGTTCCAGGTGCTTTCTATTGACTATCAGATGTTCTGACAATGCGCTTCCGTACGGAAATAGAAAGTATCCGACCGGGCTTTAACCTCGGGTTCGACCGCCCGGTGCTCCTGCTGGGCTCGTGCTTCACCGACGAAATCGGCGCGAGGCTCGAGAACGACGGCTTCGATGTGATGCGCAATCCCTTCGGCGCCCTCTATAATCCCGCCTCGATAGCCAATTGCATATCACGGGCTGCGGCAGACGCTCCCTACACCGTCGGTGACTTGAACGAAGGCCCGCGTGGAATGCATTGCCTCGACTATGCCACCCGTTTCAGCGGTGCCGATGCCGATATTCTCCTTGCCGATATCAATGCCGTGCGCAGCAGTCTCGCCGACTTCCTGGGCCGTAAGCCGGTGGTGATTATCACCCTCGGTTCGGCTTTCGTATTCCGTCTCGCCGGCACCAACCGCATCGTCGGCAATTGCCACAAGTTCGACGCCTCCTGCTTCGAACGCGAGCGTCTGACAGTGGACGAGATAGAAAATATTCTCCTCAAGATTGTAGATACCCTCCGCGCCGCGGGCGTTGAAAATATCATCTTCACCGTTAGCCCTATCCGTCACCTCGCCGACGGCCTGCACGGCAACGAACTCAGCAAGGCTTCGCTGCTCTTGGCTGTCGACGCCGCTGTAGAAAGAGTAGGGGAGGGCGTATTCTATTTTCCTTCTTACGAAATAATGCTCGACGACCTGCGCGACTACCGCTTCTATGCTCAGGATATGAAGCACCCGTCGGATACAGCGGTCGATTATATTTATGAGAAATTTGCAGAGGCTTTCTTCACGAAAGAAACTTTGAAGAAAGCTCTCGACAACAGGCGCGCCTCACGCTCCGCCAATCATCGTCAAATCTTATGAAAGAGTCTGAATTTCCTTCAAAACGATATCTTACTTCCGACAGCCGTTCGATAGTAGACCCGGCAGAAACAACTTTTGCTGCAATTCGCACTTCGGTAGGCGACGGCCACCGCTTCATCGCTCCGCTCTATGAGAGCGGCGTGCGCGAATTCCTTGTGGAATATATTCCCGAGGGTATCGAAGCTCCCGATGCTAAATTTATAGTGGTGGAAAATGTGCCTGAGACTCTCGGACGCATTGCCCGCGCACGTCTGCAGAACTATAGCGGAGGAATAATCGTGACCGGCAGCCGAGGCAAGACTACCATGAAGGAACTTCTCTACTGCGCGCTCGGCAGTATCCGCAAGGTGCGCCGCAGCCCGGGAAGCTGGAACTCGAGTATCGGTATTCCTCTTGCTGTATGGGATATGACATCCGACGGCGACTCTTCTTCGCTTCTAATCACTGAGGCGGGTATCGACGGCCCGGGCCAGGCGGACGCTATCAGAGAGATGCTCGATACGTCTCACGACACAGCCGTAGTAACCCCCCTCGACTCCGAGCACGACGAGGCCTTCGACTCTCATGAAGAAAAGTTGCTCGAGAAAATCAGCATAATAAGCAATTGCTCTACTGTGATTTATGCCGATACCGACCCCGCCTTTGCAAAGCTGCTCAAAGAACGCATGCCCGAAGCTCGCCTCATACCCGTGGTGCAGGGTTCGTTCCCCTCGATATTCCATGCTCTCGCCCACGCCGTTGCACTCAATGTGCAGGCGCCGCAGAGCGTGCTCGATACAATCTCCGAGATTCCTCTCCTTAATAAATTGCGTAGTATTGCCGAAGGTAGCTTTAATAATACGGTGTATCGCGATTTCTTCACACCCGATATACGCTCCCTTCGCAACGCCCTCGACTTCATGCGTCGCCATACCACGCCCGCACGCGAAAAAGTGTTGCTGCTTGGCGAACTCCTCGAAGGGACTTTTGACGACGCCCGCGACCTCGCATTGAAAATGGGTATCGACAGAGTTGAGCGCGTATCCGACGCTCTGCTCGCAGGCATTCACCAGGGCTCGGCTGTAAATCATTCGCAGGTGATGCTCTTCGGCATGGACACGCCGCTTCTGTCGTCAACAGCCGATGCTCTCGAAAGCGCCGGCCACGACACCACGCTGCAGGTCGACCTCGATGCCGTTGAACACAACTTCAACCACTATCGCAAACTCGTTCCTCCCGGCACCGGCATCATCGCCATGGTCAAGGCTTCGGCCTACGGCATGGGTGCTGTCGAGATTGGCAAGACCATGCAGACGGCAGGCGCAGCCTCGCTCGCCGTGGCTGTGATAGAGGAGGGTATAGCACTCCGTGAAGCCGGTATCACGATGCCGGTAATGGTACTCAATCCCGTGACGAACCGCTATCCCGCACTCTTTGCCCACCGTCTCGAGCCGGCGGTTTTCTCTCCCGACGAGTTGCGCCGCCTCATCGCCGAGGCCGAAGCCTTCGGCACCGAAAACTATCCCGTGCACATCAAGCTCGACACCGGCATGCACCGCGTAGGCCTTATACCCACGCAGATTGCCGAGGTGGTGGAGATGCTTAAATCTACAAAAGCGGTGAAGGCGGCCTCGATATTCTCGCACCTCGCCACCGCCGACTGCCTCGATAAGGACGACTATACCCGCGGCCAGCTCGACAACTTCAACGCAATGGCCACGGCGCTCCGCGAAGGACTCGGGGAACGCGTGCCCCGTCACATTCTCAACACGGCGGGCATGATGCGTTTCCCCGGCGGTACCGACTACGAAATGGCACGCCTCGGCATCGGCCTCTACGGCCTCCCTCCCTACCCGGGTCACGACGGCGACGCCCTCAAACCCGTAGGCGCCTTTCGCTCGCACATCATCTCGCTCAAGCACTGGCCCGAGGGCACACCTATCGGCTATGGTTGCAAGGGTCACACCGTGGGCAAGGATTCTATCATCGCCACAGTCCCGGTAGGCTACGCCGACGGCATCGACCGCCGACTTGGCAACGGAGCGGCAAAATTTGTGGTGCGCGGAGTGGAATGTCCTACCATCGGAGTGATCTGTATGGACCTCTGCATGGTCGACGTGACGGCAGTTCCCGAAGTTTCTGTAGGCGACACCGTAGAAATTTTTGGTCCCTCTATGCCGGTGAGCGTCCTCGCCGACACTCTCGGCACCATTACCTACGAAATTTTGACCTCTGTGGCCCCTCGCGTTAAGCGTGTGTATATCAAACACTAACGCAAACGGCACAAAAAAACTTCAAAAAAAGATGTAAAAAAGTTGCCAAAAAATTTGGAGGATTCAAAATATCGTCGTAACTTTGCAGCGCAAATGAGGGAAACACCTCAGCAAGCAAGACTCCGTAGCTCAGTTGGTAGAGCAACTGACTCTTAATCAGTGGGTCGAGAGTTCGAGCCTCTCCGGGGTCACTTAACAAAACGGCAGAATGCCGCAGATCGCTGAAACTAAGACAGTTTCAGCGATTTTTGGTATGACGGGCATGTCATACATCTGTGGTGAAAGTCCACACGGGACGTAGTTGCCGACGAACCCTAAAGCGACTTGCAAGTTTCGAGTGGTGACGCTCGGGAGAGAAGAAGC
>JAAVFI010000020.1 GCA_014800815.1 Bacteroidales bacterium
ACCTCGGTTCAAAAGTCTATTGATATTCAGACGAGAGTCGGGCATAGACAGTACTCCAACCTCTGCCAAGGCTCTCTATTGACAGATATTTTCTTTTTCGGTAGTGTGAAAAAAGAAAAGCGTGAGAGCCGGACTGTCGCTCGTTCCCACTATCTGAGGCCCTGGAATTGCCCATCACTGTAGGAACGAGCAAACTTGCAGAAGCCTCACGCAGAATAATGGTATATTATCTAATGGCAGATACTCACGTATCAGCCATTGGAAAAAATACATCTCCACATGGCATCTACTGTTTGCTACATTCTTGACAGTGATTGAAATTTTCCAGGTTTCAGATAGTCAAGAAAGAGCGCAAAGTAAACGCTTTTCAAAATGTCTGCATCCCGCCACTCAAGCCCCGAACGGGCTTCTGCTTACGGACTGCACGGCAAAGTTATGAAACTTTTTTTGTTACCGCAAAATTTCTGCGGAAATTTAACATATTGAACCTCCATAGCAGTTCTGATACACTAAATTTCCTTAAAGTTATTATCCGTATAAACGATTGGGTTGTTAGTATTACTAATAAAATACGTTTCAATATGACCACAACTCAGCCGGCGCAAGGGCGCCATACATTCCTGTTTTTTCTCATATATATTGCCATACTGGGGGCGTTCAGTTCGCTGGTAAACGACATGTACCTGCCCACGATTCCGTCGATGATGCGCGAGTTCCACACCTCGCCGTCGATGACTCAGCTCGGTCTCTCCATGACCATGCTCGGTCTCGGCATCGGTTCGGCGATATGGGGCTCACTCAGCGACAGATACGGGCGTAAACCCATACTCCTCTGGTCGCTCGCTATCTTCGGGCTCTCAACAGCCGTACTCGTGTTCTCAAAGACAATTCTGTTCTTTGTAGTCATGCGCCTTTTCCAGGGCTTCGGAGCCGGGGGCGCAATGGTGCTCTCGTATTCCATTCCTGCCGACAGGTACAGCGGCCGACAGCTCGCCAAAGTCATGGCTCTCGTGGGAGCTATCAACGGTTTCGCCCCTGCCGTAGCACCTCTTGCCGGTGGTTTTATGGCAGATGTCACAGGCTGGCGCGGCATATTTGTAGTACTCTTTGTATTAGGCGTATTTATGCTGCTGTGGACTACCCGCCGACCCGAATCCCTGCCCCCGGGCGAACGCATCTCGGGCAAAGGTCTCCGTGCCTACGCCAAGGCCTACGGTGCTCTCTTTGCCAACGGGCGCTTCATGCTTTACGTACTCATCAAAGCTATCGGAATCGGCCTCCTCTATGCCTACATATCGTCGGCGCCGTTTATCATTCAGGATCGCCTGCACTTCAGTGCGTCGGCATTCGGTATGATATTGGGAGCCAACGCTATAGCTATTGCGCTCGGCTCAACACTAGTAATGCGCTTCAAGGTGCTTAAGACGGGACTGATTACCGGCACCTGCATAATGAGCCTTTTTGCAATCGGACTTGGCGCTGTAGTTTACACAGGCCACGGTATAGTACTCTTCGAACTCATGGCAGTGCCCATGCTCCTCGGTAGCGGTATGGTATTCGCCGCCGCAAACAGTCTGGGCATGGAAGTAGGACGCGCCGATGCAGGCACAGCCTCCGCAATCCTCAACGTTGTCAAATATGTATTTGCCGCTGTAGCCGCACCTCTCGTCGGCCTCGGCAACATGCTGCACTCCACGGGCATAACCTTCGGAGCAATAGCCATTATAGCCCTGATACTCGCGGCCGTGGCTTCGCGCCTCAAACCGCTGCAGTCTATGATAAAGCAGTAGCCAGATCGGAGAGACGGTCGATAGTAAGCCTCGGACGATTCTCGGGCGGAAAATCGAGCGGATTTTGCGCGTGGACATTTTCCCCTGAGCGGTCGCGGAGCATCACCGTGACCCACCCGCGACGATTCGGCAATCGGAAATCCTTGGCGGGATTATCGCCTACATAAATGCGCCCGCGCCCGTCGTCGAGTTTCTCCGCTGCCGTCCACGGCACTTCGGAAGTCTTGTCGCCTCCGGTCTCCCCGCTTATAAGAATTGCCTCGGGTGCGAAAAAACGTTCAAGCCCGAGCGCCCTTATCTTCGACCGCTGCCTGCCGCTTGTACCGTCAGTGATAAGCACAAGAGCATGCCCCGCCGCTTTAAGCGCCTCAAGCGTCTCCTCCGCATCCCTGCCGAGCCTGATATCGGGAGTGTGCGAATTGTAAATCTCCACCAGTGCACCCACGCTGATACTCTCCGCACCCGGTCGCCCCTCGATATACTCAATCACCGCCTCATATCCGCGCGGACGGTTGCGGCAGATGATATCAAAGAGAGTATCGGCATCAGCGCCCGTAGCCACCGCCACGGCATTGGCGACAGCCCGGTACCCCGAGGCCACAAAACTCATCTCTTTGAACAGCGTATCGTCAAGGTCAAATGCTATCATGCAGCAAATTTACGCATAATATTTGAAGATAAGTTATCAATAGCCAAGTATAGCAGGGCAACCGCATCAAAATTTGGCGTTAAGAAGCATATACTTTAGATAGTCGTTTGACAGACTGGCCTTGAAGCGCCTTTTCTTCAAACTGCTCTTGTCGACATGCTCTTTGATTATTTGCATTGCTAACTTTCTGATTGTCGATAGATTGACCGCGGCAAAGCCTTTTCTGGCGCGGCAAGCGTCCTCAAGGAAATTGACGTCAAGATTCCAGTGTAACTGGTTTTCGATAGACCAGTGTCCCCGAGCCAACATATTGAAGTATGCCGCTTTAGGATAATCTTCGTCACTTATATAACGCCTGACGGTTGTGGCTACATGGTTGCCGTAATCGACGGTAGATGAGACCTCAACCAAAGTCTTCAGACCGGGCCAGCGGCTCATTACCTCTTTGTCCTCGATTGAGTCGGCATTGAGTATGCGGCAGTCACGGGTTTCGATGCGACCGTGATCGGCATCCATTTGGGTTGCGGTATCAACGGGTTTATTATAACGGAAAGCATCGATGAGTTGCTCGTTCAGGGCTCCCTGATTATCTTTAACCGCAAGAAAGTAATGGGCATCTTTGTCAAGGATATGCTGTGCGATACTTACCTGTGTGCCGATGGCATCGATTGAGATTATCGCCCCCTCTATATCCAGTTTGTCAAGAAGTTGCGGTATTGCGACAATCTCATTTTCCTTATCCTGAAGCCGTTCCTGGCCTACCACTATGTGATTTTCACTGACATAGGCGTTCATGATGTAATCCCCCTTTGTCCCTCGTTGCTTAGGGGAAGTTCCCCTTAGTTTCTTACCGTCAATGACAACCTGTTTTTCGGCAAGTGTATCAAGGAATTTACGGCCATGTTCAATCAGACACCGCTCTATCTCATCGGGTTCCACGGCACTCATCAGCCGTTCGAAAGTATCAGGGGATGGACTGCATTCGGGGCAATCGGCAAGAAGCCCGAAGTCACGTGCACGATAGTAGGCGAACTCGCTCATGTCGACATAATCCTCGCCTCCGCAAATGTACGTCAGCAGAGCGATTGTCAATAAGTCTGAGAGAGCGTATGTACAACGCCCTGTAACACGGTGATCGGGAACTGTCATAAAGATTTCGTTAAGCATAATTTTAGTGTCTATATTATTGATTTCCAACTATAAAGATACTAAAAAACGCTGAATTATCCAAAAATAAAGCACTAAAAATCAAGATATTACTATCATTTTAGTGCAGTAAAATTACTGAATTTTTATGACTTTAAATGTAAATATTATTGATGCATTATAGTCAGAGGGCAAACCGATTCAATTACTAACCGGCCAAATTTTGATGCGGTTGCCCTGCCAAGTATAGGATTTTTCCCTTCACAATTGGCAATTATGCGTTGAGCATTGGCCTTAGCCCGTGCCTGACGCGCTTCAATCCTGGCCCTCTCTTCCGCAGTATAATCGTCACGAAGATGTTTGTCCAGATTATTTCTGAACCGAGCTACATCATCGTGGTCCATTGGTGGATTTGGAATTGAACGTATCATGGCGTATTTTACTTTGTTTTACAAAGTTAGTGATTTTATTTGAATTATGCAAATAAAAACATGAAAAAGGGCATCTGTGTTCATAGTTACACAGTGCCCTTAAAATTATTTCACTCCCACTGGTTGAAGAAGTGTTTCACCGGGCCGTGGCCGTGACCGATTTTATACTCCGCGCCCGCGGCTATTGCTCCTGCGATATATTCCTTTGCCTTGCGAGCGGCCTCGTCGAGACTTGCTCCTCGGGCGAGCCATGCCGCGAAGGCCGACGAAAGCGTGCAGCCCGTTCCGTGGGTGTTGCACGTAGCTACGCGAGGCGAACTGAGATGCAGACACTCGCCCGTGACTCCGTTGTAGAAGATGTCGGTAAGGTTCTCTCCGTCAAGGTGTCCGGCTTTGAGGAGTACCGAAAGACCTTTGCCCAACCGGCCAAGTTCGCGTGCGAGGTCGGGCAATTCATCCTGACTGCTTATTTTCTGCCCGAGAAGTATTTCCGCTTCGGGAATATTCGGAGTGATGACGCTCACTGCCGGTATTAATTCATCGCGCAGCGTGGCGGTTGCATCGTCCTCAAGCAGTGCATCGCCCGACGTCGCCACCATTACAGGGTCAAGGACGATGTTCTTCAACCCGTAAGGTGCGAGAGTATCGCGCACGGCAAGGATAAGTTCCGACGAATGAAGCATGCCTATCTTCACTGCATCGGCGCCAATATCGTCGATACAACTCCTTATCTGCCCCTCTACAAAAGGCACGGGGATAGGGTGAACTCCGGTTACACCCACCGTATTTTCATCCACAACGGCCACTATGGCACTCATGCCGTACACACCGAGGGCCGAGAATGTCTTGAGATCGGCCTGGAGGCCGGCGCCTCCGCTGGGGTCGCTGCCTGCGATTGTCAGGGCGCGGGTATATTGCTTCATATTTTCCATTTTTCAAGATTGTAGGCGCTTTCCCAGAAGAGCCATTCCATTTTTGTGGCCAGAACGAAAATATCGGTCATGGCCTTGCGGATATCCTCCGACGCCGCCTCGGCGAGGGAATCGCAGATTTCTGTCGCTACACGGCACGAATCCTCGAACGAAGTATCGGCGTAAGTTTCTATCCACCTGCTGTACGGGTTTTCTTTAGCCGCCGTCGCCGCTATATGGCAGCCGGTCTCGTAGTACACGAGGAAGCAGGGGAGTATGGCCGCCGCCTGCACCTCGACGGGCGCATTTGCCTGCGCCGCCAACAAAGTCATATAGCTCAGGCACGACGGCGTAGCTTCTGCAGCACCGTCAGCACCGGCCTCGGCCAGATAGCTGCCATGCAATGCTTTTTCGACCTCCATGCCGTGGGTGGCGAAGCCGAGGAAAGCGGCCGCCGCACTTTGATTGTCGAGGCGCGAGGCTATCGAGGCAAGCACCCGACTGTAATTGGCCAGATAGAGCGCATCCTGGCGCAGATAAAATATAAACTTCTCGCGCGGCAGAATTCCGGCGGCAAGTTCAGTTACAAACGGAAGCTTTTTGATAGCTTCGCGTACGGGCAGCGCTGCCTCAAGAGCCTCGGTGCTCCACTTTGTTTTTGTAGTTTCTTTCATAAGCCCTGTCAATCAATCGAATACACGGTCCCAGTCTTTCCATACGGGTTCGTAGCCAACGCTCCGTATCGCCGCAGCAACTTCGGCCGGAGTACGCTCATCGCTTACGGCAAACTGCTCGAGAGCCTGCGGATAAGTGTGGTATCCTCCGGGTTCGGTCTTTGAGCCCGCACTCATTGAAGTCGCTCCCAGGGTGGCGATATGATTGCGGAAATCGGGGCGCTCGCGGGTCGATACAGATATATCCACATCGTTGTCGAAGATGCGGAACGCAAAGGTAAGTTGAGCCAGCTCGCGGTCGCTCATCACCACATTGGGCTGATATCCGCCCTCCGACGGACGCATACGCGGGAAGTTGACGCTATACCTTGTCTTCCAGTATTTTCGGCGCAGATATAGCAGATGCCGGGCCATCATCGTCACGTCGGTGCGCCAGTCTTCGAGGCCTATAAGCACGCCCATGCCGATTTTGTGCACGCCCGCCTGCCCCATGCGGTCAAAGCCGTTGACGCGCCACTCGAAGTTCGACTTCATGCCTGCCGGATGATATTTTTTGTAGTTCTCGCGGTGGTAAGTCTCCTGGAAGCATACCACGCCGTTAAGCCCCGAGTGCGTCAGACGCTCGTAGTCCTCAGCCGGCAGCGGCATCACCTCCATGGTGAGATTGCTGAAATAGGGGCGGCATACCTTGAGAGCCTCCTCGAGATAGTCGGTGCCTGCCGCGCGCGGATTTTCTCCCGTCACGAGCAGAAGGTTTTCAAAGGGGCCGAGAGCGCGTATCGCCTCGCACTCATCCTTAATCTGCTCGGGCGTGAGTATCACGCGGGCGAATTTATTGTGACGGTTGAATCCGCAGTACACGCATGAATTTGTGCAAGAGTTGGTTATGTACATCGGGATATACATACTTATCGTCTTGCCGAATCGCTTCTGTGTCAACGCCCTGCTGCGTGCCGCCATAGTCTCGAGATAAGGAGCGGCGGCAGGCGAAATCAGAGCCATGAAGTCGTCGATGCCCGGACGCGGATTCCGCAGTGCGCGTTCCACATCAGCGGCAGTCTTTGAGGCGATAGCTGCTGTAGTTTCGTCCCAATCGTAATTTTTAAGTTCTTCCGAAAACATACCGATCAATCAAGAAATGAGGTGAGAGGACTGCTTGCCTCGGCATGTACCGACACACCTCCGAGTCCGGCAAGGAATGCCTGCCGGCCTGCAATAACAGCCATTCTGAAAGCATCAGCCATTGCCACAGGGTCGCCCGCAACAGCTATAGCGGTATTCACGAGTACGGCATCCGCACCCATTTCCATAGCCGCAGCCGCATGCGAGGGTGCGCCGAGACCCGCGTCGACAACCACAGGCACACGACTTTCAGCTATGATTATTTCAAGCAGGTCGCGCGTCACGAGGCCCTTGTTTGTGCCGATAGGGGCGGCGAGCGGCATCACAGCAGCCGTTCCCACCTCCTCCAGACGCTTGCACAGCACGGGGTCGGCTTGGATGTAGGGCAGAACGGTAAACCCGAGTCGCGCAAGTTCCTCAGTAGCCTTGAGAGTCTCCACGGGGTCGGGGAAAAGGTATTTGGGGTCGGGGTGAATTTCGAGCTTGATGAAGTCGGTGCCGAAGGCATCGCGGGCGAGTTGTGCGGCAAGCACAGCCTCCTCGGCGTTGCGCACGCCCGACGTGTTGGGCAGCAGCTGAATACGTTCGTGGGCAACATGTGCGAGCATATCGTCGCCATCAGTGTCCGACATATCCACACGTTTCATGGCCAGAGTCACCATTTCCGTGCCCGAAGCTTTGATTGCCGCTTCCATTACGGCATTGCTCTGAAATTTTCCTGTCCCTACAAAGAGACGCGAACTGAATTCTCGGTTGCCTATTTTTAGTTTATCCATAGTAGTCATGATTTATTTAAAAATTGTCAACTCCTGCAGCGAGCACGGCGTCAATTGCACCGCTGACGGCCACTCCGTGTACGCCTGTTGCGGCGAGTGGAGCAAGGTCGTCGGGCACGATACCGCCGATTGCAGTCACAGGTATTGCTATTCCGGCCTCACGGCATCGCGACATTATGCTGCGGTAGCCTTCAAGCCCGAGAATAGGACTGAGATTTTTCTTGGTAGTTGTGAAGCGGAGAGGTCCTACGCCTGCATAGTCGGCTCCTGCAGCAGCCGCGCGGGCAAGGACTTCAAAAGTATTTGCGGTAGCACCGATTATATAGCCGGGTCCGAGAAGACGGCGTGCCTGCTCCACAGGCATATCGTTGGCTCCGAGGTGCACACCGTCGGCGCCCGCGGCCTCAACGAGGTCTACGCGGTCGTCGAGCAGAAAGGTAGCGCCATAGCTTCGGCACAGCGGCGCAATCTTTGCCGCCTCGGCAAGAATCTCGGGCGTACGGGCATCCTTCATGCGCAGCTGCACCCAGCGGCAACCGCCTCTGAGCACGGCCTCGACCTTCGATGCATCGGGAGCGATATATTGCAGACGGAAGTTCTTGGGGTCTACAGGCCTCCACGCCGCTCCGAGCAGCGCCATACCTCCGAATCCGGTCTTTTGCAATTCTTCCGACATGCAGGGCCGGACGCCTCCGAGGGCATACACATGGCTGTCTATTATGCCGGCCTTAGCCGCCTCTCGCAGCTCGTCGATAGAGAAATTGGAGCGATAGCCCGCCTTTGAGATGCAGTCGTACACCGGACTGAGAAAGAGATAGTCGAGGTCGCGATACTTTTCGAGCTCGGCAAACGTGTGGCACGAACGGCTCACGAGGCCGCTGAATCCCTCGGGAATCTCAGGGTTGCGGCTGTTTAGATGCACACCGCCGAGACCGTATTCAACGGCAAGATGCAGATAGTCGTGCGTGCTGAGGCGCAGACGGTAGCATGCCGGAATATCCTCGATAAGCTTTCTCAGAGCTTCCTCGCTGCATCCGGGTTTGCGCAGGTGCACCCTTACGGCACCGGCATTGAGCATCCCGACTATTGCGGCAGCCTCGCAGCTGAAGAACTCCGGGCGTGTTATTACTATCCTGTTCATAATCATCCTCCGCAGACAGCCTTAATAAGTGTAAGCACATCTCCTTCGGCAAGAACAACCCCCGCACGGGCTGTGCGAGGCACCACTTTGCCGCCGATAGCCACGGCATAACCGGGGCCGTCGGCTCCCTGCGACGACAGAAAAGTAGCCAGGTCGGTACCCTCGGCCACTTCAACTTCTTTTTTATTTACAATGATTTTCATGCGCGACAGTGTTCTTAATACAAGGGATACGCGTGTCGCGACTACGAACAAGTCCTTCCGGCGGTATTAACCGCTTCAAGTTCATAGGGTATGATCTCAGCCCCGACGGGCACCCCTCTTGTGTTGCGCTGCAAAATTACACTTTTTCAATTGAAACTGCAAAAGTATCGAAGAATATAAGTGTAAAATTCTTGGGGAAAATTATTATCTTTGCAGATATAAAAAACTAAACCCGATAGCTTGAAAAGTCAGGGGCTACCGGGAATCAATGTTGCAAAGTTAGCGGATTTATTTGTCTTATCCAAATGTTGTCTCTGGCCTGCAATAATTTTTTTATTGCATGTAAAATAAATTTTACTAAATTCGCAGCATGAACTCCACACCCTCTATCACCATAATAATGCCCGTGTATAATCGGGAGAAGACTCTGCCCAAGGCGCTCGAATCTATTTCGGCTCAGACCGATAAAGATTTCGAGGTGGTCCTCGTCGATAATAATTCTACCGACGGAAGCAAAGCCCTTATGGGAGAATGGGCGGCGGCTCAACCGTTCAAAGTCAGGGTAGTAGAGGAGCGGAAGCAGGGTGCATCGGCGGCAAGGGCGCGTGGTGCCGACGTTGCCACTACGGAGTGGCTGCGATTCTTCGACTCGGACGACGAACTGGTGCCCGACCATGTCGCCCGCCTCCGAAAAGCTATTGCAGAACATCCCGATGCCGAACTTATAGGCTGGGATATAGCAATGCATTACAGCCCTCAGGATATCCGTCGCGGTGTCTTTAAAATCGACGACATCGCCTTCGGCAATCTCATGCACGGATATTTAGCCACTGAGCGCTATGCGGTTACGGCCCACCTTTACCGTCGTGCCGGAGGCTGGAATACCGAAGTAGGAGTGTGGGACGATATTGAATTAGGCGCGCGCCTCATTGAGCAGAATCCGAAAATGGTGAAAATCGAGGGCGTCTTAATGGTGCACAACTACGTGCAGGCCGACTCCCTGACGCAGAACGAGAAAGCATCGAAAATAGACATTCTCGACCGCGCACTCAATAGAATGGCCGAGACGCTCGGCCCCGACCGTGCGCATTGGATAGACCTCAAAAGGATGATTGTGGCGGCTCTCTCTCCGGGCTCCGACGGCAAGGCTCTCAGAGACAGGATACTCTCCGAAGCCAAATCGCACCGCACATTGTTGCGTATCGCCTACGCCTATACCTCGCGCGGAGGCCGCGGTACTGCCCGAATCCTCAGACGTCTGCGTCTGATCTGATACTCGCCACGGCCTCGAGGTACCGCTTCATATTGCCGGCCTTTCGGATTGCCTTGTAAGGTTTGCGCCCGATTTCGGCCTCGGCATACTCCCAGAAAGGTTTGATTTTCGAAAGAATCTGCGACTCCCCGCATAGGGTGTCGGAGTAGTGTGCAAGCAGGCGATCGTGGAACTTGCGCATCAGCATAATGCGTTCTTTCACGGGTATAATAGTGCCCTGCGTGTACTCCATGAACAGCGACGGTCTGCCTACTATTCCGCGTCCTGCCATAAGACCCGCGGCTTGCGGATACCGCTCCGCGATAGTCGCCATATCTTCGGGCGTGAGTATGTCACCGTTGTAAATCACAGTGAATGGACTCTCTGCAAGAAGTGCCTCAAACTCGTCGAGGTGCAACTCGCCTGCGTATTGCTGACGGCCCGTGCGCGGATGCACTGCCACAAATCGAGGTTCGAGAGGGGAGAGCAGAGGCAGTATATGCCGCCACTCGTCGCTTCTTTCGTGCCCGACACGCATTTTTACAGAAAAACCGATACCGGGAAATTCTTCACGAATCGCTCCGAGGCCTTCAAGAGCCTCCGGCCTGCTCAGTATTCCCGACCCGCGTCCCTTGGCCGTCTGTAGAGCGAAGGGGCATCCCATGTTGAGGTTCACCTCGCGGGCACCCTCGGCAGCAAGAGCCGCGGTAAGCGTGCGGAGCTCGTCTACATCGCGGAATATCACCTGAGGTATCAGGCGCTCGCAGTCGGAGTTGAGCGCCGAGGTATAGTCGCGCATATCCCTGCTGCGGGGCTCGCCTTTCTCAAGACGCACGAAGGGCGTGAAAGCCACATACTCGCCGCCATAGATTTCGCGGTGAAAGTGCCTCCACGCCGCATCGGTGTACCCCTGAAGCGGAGCGAGATAGAGATTCATTACTTGAAAATAAGGCGCCAGAGTTCGCCGACCCACAGTACTGCCGATGTCGCACCTATGATTATCAGCCAATCGGTGAGCGAGATAGGTTGAACCGAGAAGAACGGACCGCCTACGTTGACTATAAATATCTGGCCGACGATAATCAGTGCGGCGATGAGCACGAAACCACCTGCATCCTTGAAGTGGAAGGCACTTCGGCCGGTCTCGAAGGCGCGGGCATTGAACATGTTCCAGAACTGGAGGAATACGAAGGTGGTGAAGAACACCGTGAGTTCGTAGGTGCTGAGGCCCGTATTTTCGCCCATAGGCACCTTACCTATCTGCGTGAGAGAAGTTATGTCGGTGTGCTGTAGATAGTAAAGGAAGGCAATCAGAGCACCGAAGAAGAGTATACCCACGCCTACGATGAAGCGCCACATGGCAGGGTTGATGATAAATGCCGTGCGGCTGCGGGGCTTGTCGTGCATCACCGATTCCGACGGAGGTAGCGAAGCAAGAGCCATAGCGGCGAATGTATCCATTATCAGGTTGACCCACAGCATCTGTGTGACGGTGAGAGGCGACTGTGTGCCCATGAAGGCGCCGCAGAGCACTATAAGACACGCCACAACATTCACCGTCATCTGGAAGAGAATGAAGCGCTGTATATTCTGGTAGAGAGAGCGTCCCCACATCACGGCACGGCCTATAGAGCGGAACGAATTATCGACGATAGTGATATCCGATGCCTCCTTTGCCACCGAGGTACCGTCGCCCATCGACAGACCCACCTGAGCCGCCTTGAGAGCGGGAGCATCGTTGGTGCCGTCGCCGGTCACGGCCACAACCTCGTTGAGCGACTGGAGCGCCTCAACGAGGCGTTTCTTGTCCATAGGACGAGCGCGGGCTATGATTTTGAAGTCTTCCACGCGGTCGTGGAGCTGACTGTCAGATAGTTCGGCGATTTCTGCGCCGGTTATTATATTCTTTTCACCGTCGGTGCTGTCGTTCCACAGACCCACCTGACGGCCGATTTCCTTAGCCGTTGCAGGGGTGTCGCCCGTTACGATTTTCACCTGAATACCGGCGTTGAGCACTTCGCGTACAGCGTCGGGCACCTCGGCGCGGACAGGGTCGGAAATAGCCGTAATACCGAGGAATATGAGGCCTTTCGCCACCACTTTACCATCAGCAATCGTCTCGTCGCCCTCTGAAAGTTCCTGATATGCAAAGCCGAGCGTACGCATCGCCATATTCTGGTATTCAAGCAGCTGCGCGTCGATTTCAGCCTTTGTCACACCTGCCGTATCGGAGCACAGCCCGAAAATTATTTCGGGAGCGCCCTTCACATAGAGTATAGTCTTGCCGGCGGCATTGCGCACAACAGTAGCCATATATTTGCGCTCGGTAGAGAATGGCAGTTCCTCTACGCGTGTCACACTGTTGCGGAGCTCGGTATAATCCTTGCCCTGCGACTGCATCCACAGGAGCAGCGCACCCTCGGTAGGATTGCCGAGTACCGACGGCTTTTCGCCCGAAAGGTCGAGCTGTGCGGTGGTATTTGCCGCAATGCCTTCGTAGATAACCTCAGGCGACGGATTGCCGTAGAAATTGGTCTTGTACACACGCATCTGGTTTTCGGTGAGCGTGCCCGTCTTGTCGGTGCAAATCACCGTAGTCGCTCCCATTGTCTCGCAGGCATGGAGCTTGCGCACCAGGTTGTTGGTGCGAAGCATGCGGCGCATCGAGTAGGCCAGCGACAGCGTCACCGCCATAGGCAGACCTTCGGGGACCGACACCACAATCAGAGCCACAGCCACCATGATAGTCTGCAGGAAGAAAGTGATGAAAGTTATCCACTCAAAGTCCGCATTCACAAAGTACAGCGTCATGCGTCCGGCTATGATCAATGCACCTATTATATACGAGAGGCGCGCAATGAGTTTCCCGAGACCGTCGAGCTGCTCGTCGAGAGGCGTACGCACCGAGTTGTCGATCTGTGCCGCCGTATATACCTTACCGTTCTCTGTCGCATCGCCCACAGCCTCAACTTCCATTACGCCGTGACCCTCCATTACCTTGGTGCCGCGGAGCACATGGTCGGTGGGGAATGTCGTGTCGGGGTCGGCATCGGCAGGGTCGGTGCTCTTGTGGCAGAGAGGTTCGCCCGTGAGGGTCGATTCGTCCACATTAAGCTGCACGGCCTCAAGCAGTTTGCCGTCGGCCGGAATATCATTACCCGTGTTGAGTATCACCACATCGCCCACCACAACATCTTTCTTCGCAATCTGAGTAGGGGCGCCATCGCGTATCACCTGCACAGGTTCATCATCGTTCACCTGATTAAGAATAGCGAACTCACGGTCGGCTTTAAGTTCGAAATAGAAAGCCAGACCCGTAGCGAGCAGAATGGCTATAAAGATGCCGACAGGTTCGAAGAATACTCCCGCGCCTTCGTCGAGATACCAGAACTCATAGCACGATATCGCGAGCGACAGTACACCTGCCACAATAAGAATGATCACGAGCGGGTCGCGGAATTTTCCTAAAAAGCGCTGAAAAAGAGTCTCTTTCTGCGGAGGTGTAAGAATATTGTTGCCGTGCGCACGACGGCTTTCTTCTACTTGAGCGGAACTCAGTCCGCGGTAATGGTTCTCAGCCATATGGGTAAGGTTGGTAAGATAGTTGAAACGGATTGAAATAAAATCTCTTTATATAACAATCTTTGACGGTGCAAAGTTAGCAAAAAAAACAATGTCAACGCGAAAACCTTTCTACGGTTTATTTGCTCAGTAGCAAATAAATTACTAATTTTATGCCGAATACTGTCAGAACAATCTTGAATGCTTGATTTATATCGCTATAATACCTCTGAACAATATGAAAAAGCCGATATTTGTCCTATTATCCCTACTTGCAATATTCTTTTTCGCTTCATGCGATAAGGAAGACGAACCGATATGTGAAGATGAAGAAGAGGAGTGGACCGGTCCCCTTCCCGTTGGTGATGAATGGATAGATCCTGTCTTTGCTCGAATTCTGCAGCAAGAAGGGTATATCGAAAATGCAAAGACCGTAACGCCTCTTGATGTCGCAGATTTACAAGATATCGATGTCGATGGTTATCGTGTCAATACTCGAGATGGTGGAATAATAACATCATTGAGAGGTATTCAATATTTCAAATCTCTTGAAATATTGACATGTTCACACAATAGATTGACATCACTTGACCTATCTAAAAATAAACGCTTGAAAGAGTTAAGGTGTTATGACAATCAGTTGAAATCTCTGGATTTGTCAAAAAATACAGAATTGTACGATTTGTACTGTATGGATAACAAGTTGACTACCCTTAATCTTTCCAAGAATTCAAAATTGAAGGGACTATATTGTGGCGGAAATCAACTGAAGTCTCTCGACCTTTCTAAAAATACTCATCTTTATGACGTCAGTTGCTATGATAATCAATTGACGTCTCTAAACCTTTCTAAGTGTAAGATATTACTAATGTTGAGTTGCAGTGGAAATCCTATTACGTCTTTAGATTTATCCAAAAATACATATTTACTAAGATTGGAATGCAGTGGAACTCAAGTCAAAAAACTTAATCTTTCTGCAAATGAGAATCTGCAAGTACTTGAATGTACCGGTAATCCGCTTTCATCTCTTGATATATCCAAGAATTCTAACTTGCTATACTTATACTGCAACCATAACAAGTTGACTACTCTTGATATTTCCAAATGTATAAACTTGCAGCATCTCGCACTGCATGGTAACCCCGGGAAGGATGATAAATTTATCGTTTATGCTTGGTTTGATTTTGCTACATTTCTTAGGATAATTAGTGGAACCGGTTTGAGTTGCTGGAACTACGACGATAGACTTATCACCGTTGAGTGCATCAAAATAGACTGATTCGCCTGAATGCTCATCCTCACTCCAAATTCCGGCAAAATTTCTTCAAATTTTAAATGGCTGAATTATAGCTTAATATGAATTGTTGTGAAATTTTCTTCAAAAAAAGTTGCGAAAAAATTTGGAGGTTTCAAAAAAAGCGCGTAATTTTGCATCGCTTTTGACAAGGAACGGGTGCTTAGCTCAGCTGGTTCAGAGCATCTGCCTTACAAGCAGAGGGTCGGGGGTTCGAATCCCTCAGCACCCACAAAA
>JAAVFI010000021.1 GCA_014800815.1 Bacteroidales bacterium
TAGGGTTTGTTTTGTCGTTTTCGTTGTCCGACGATGCAAAGTTAAGTTGCCGAAAAAGAAAATCAAGTATTTTAATGTAAATAAATGT
This sequence comes from Bacteroidales bacterium, assembly GCA_014800815.1. GTDB lineage: Bacteria > Bacteroidota > Bacteroidia > Bacteroidales > Muribaculaceae > CAG-873. The sequence continues at coordinate 89 of JAAVFI010000021.1, forward strand.
TAAAGCATAAATATTGCATATTAAAGCTATGTAACATGCAGTGTAACAAGTAAATACAAAAAGATAAAAATGTTACACGATTGTTACAACATGATACAAAAGCTATGAATGTAATGTAAATGTAACAAAAGCGTGTGAATTTTGTGTGCATATTCGTCCCTCCGAGGTGAACAAAATTATCATCGAGTGTAACTATCTGCATAGTATGTGCGTCTTATAGTTGTTCAATCTACAATCTGGGATGCTACATTATGCTAATATCACTCCACGACATCAACAAAACATATCCGGGCATTGTACCCCTACATGTGCTCAAGGACGTAAATCTTGAGATAGAGAAAGGCGAACTCGTTTCTATCATGGGTGCCTCGGGTTCCGGAAAATCCACCCTCCTAAATATATTAGGTATTCTCGACAGCTACGATACCGGAGAATATATCCTCGACGGCGTACCTATCAAAAACCTGAGCGAGAACCGCGCCGCCGAGCTCCGAAACCGCCTTATCGGATTCGTATTCCAGTCCTTCAACCTCATAAGCTACAAGAACGCGCTCGAAAACGTTGCCCTGCCGCTCTTCTACCAGGGTATGAGCCGACGCAAGCGCAACGCCCTCGCCATGGAGCAGCTCGAGCGTATGGGGCTTGCCGACCGCGCACACCACCTCCCCGGCGAACTATCCGGAGGCCAGAAACAGCGTGTGGCCATTGCCCGCGCACTCGTCACCAATCCCGCCCTAATCCTCGCCGACGAGCCCACAGGCGCACTCGACTCCCGTACCTCCAAAGAAGTAATGGAAGTATTCCGCCAACTCAATCAGGAAGGCATGACCATAGTCATCGTCACCCACGACCCCGGGGTAGGAGCGGCCACCAACCGTATAATACGAATCGTCGACGGACGCATAGTAGGCAGCGATGTTTGATTTAATAGCTGAAATAGGACAGACGCTGCGCAACAACCGTCTGCGCACCATGCTCACAGGTCTTTCGGTGGCCTGGGGCGTATTCATGCTCATAGTTCTGCTCGGTGCGGCCCGAGGCGTGACAAATGCCTTCAGGGTGCACAACGACGCCTCGGCAACAAACGTCATAAATATCTGGGGCGGCTACACCACCATGCCCTGGCATGGCTACAAAGAGGGCAGGAGCATTGATCTGCGCGACGCCGACATAAGCCGCATAGAGCGTGAGAACGAATCCGTCTACGAAGTGGTAGCCTACGGCTCTATCGACACCGCAAAAGTCAGCACCGTGTACGACGCAATCTCAGGCTCCTTCAATGCCGTATATCCCGGCGAGGCAGAACTCAGAAACTTAAAAATGCTTGCAGGGCGCTTTATCAACGACCGCGACATCGCCGAAACCCGTCGCGTAATGGTACTCCACCGCAAAAATGCCTCGGCGCTGTTCCCCGGTATCGACCCCGAAAAAGTAGTTGGAAAGACCGTCGACTGCCTCGGCCTCTCGTGGACTGTTATAGGTGTCTACGACCATGACTGGCGGACGAGCTCCGACACACCCTATACCACCTACAAGGCAATAACGGGCAACAACGACGAAGCTTACCAGCTCACCGCCCGCATCTCCGGCCTTTCGACAGAGGAGGAGGGCGAGCAGCTCGAAGAAGATATCCGTGCCACCCTTGGCCGCGCCCACGGTTTCAATCCTGCCGACAAAGGCGCCGTCTGGACCTGGAACCGCTTCTCGCAGGCAATAGCCGGAGCCGCCGCCATGGGCTACCTCACGCTTGCCGTGTGGATACTCGGCTTCTTCACCCTCGTGTCAGGCATAGTCGGCGTGAGCAATATTATGTTCGTTTCGGTGCGCGAGCGCACCCACGAGATAGGCATCCGCCGTGCTATCGGCGCCAAACCGCGCTCCATACTCCTGCAGATACTCGCCGAAGGTGTCTCTATCACCGCCCTCTTCGGCTATATAGGCATAGTGCTCGGCATGGCAGTCCTCCAGGTTATCGACGCATTCTTCGGCGATACCGACGCCATGCAGAATCCTACCGTCGACATCTCCATAGCCTTCCAGGTAACGGTTGCCCTCATCATCGCCGGAGCATTGGCCGGACTCTTCCCCGCCCTCAAGGCAATTAAAGTTAAACCCGTAGAAGCCCTCCGCGACGAATGAAACTGATGCTTTTTGACCCCGAAAACTGGCGCGAGATAGGCACAACCCTCGCCCGCAACAAGACCCGTACATTCCTCACGGCCTTCGGTATATTCTGGGGCACGGCCATGCTTGCCATGCTCTGGGGTGGTGCTCACGGCTTCGAGGGCATAATGCGGCGCAACTTCGCAGGCATGGCCACCAACCTTGGCGGTATCAGTGCAAGTTCGCGCACTATGTCGTACAAAGGTTTCAACAAAGGTTCGTACTGGCAGCTCAATTTCGACGACATCAATGCCATAAAGCGCGTCGCTCCCGCTATCGAAGACTGCTCGGAAGTGATTTCCCGCTGGGGAAATGCCGTGTACGGCACCCGCTCCAAAGGCTCTCAGGTGCTGGGCGTAGGCGAGGGATATTCGCGCATAGTCGAACCCCTGATAGTGTCAGGCCGCTTCATCAATGCCTCCGATATCGCCAATACGCGCAAAGTGGTGGTGATAGGCCGCAACCGTGCCGCCGACCTTTTCGGCAACGACGACGCCGTAGGAAAATACATCACCCTCAACGGCGTACACTTCCGCTGCATAGGCGTGGCAAGTCAGCTCGGCGAAGGAGGCATAGGCGGTAATATCAACGACATGTACATCATACCGTCGCCCACCATGCGCCTGGCCTTCAATACCGGCAACAGGATTTCCTACTTCGTGTACACCGCCCCCGCCGGACACTCACCGAAAGAAAGTCAAGACGCCATACGGCGTGTGGTATACGGTGCCCACACCATCCACCCCGACGACAAAGACGCCCTGAACTTCATGGATATCTCCGAGATGTTTCAGATGGTCGACAATCTCTTCCTCGGGCTCTCCCTGCTGGCACTCTTCATCGGCGCAGGTTCGCTCCTCGCCGGCATCATCGGTGTAGGAAACATCATGTGGATAGTCGTCAAAGAGCGCACCCATGAGTTCGGCATCCGCCGCGCTATAGGCGCCACGCCCGCCGACATCACCGTGCAGGTACTCTCCGAGAGTATTCTCCTCACCCTCGTGGCAGGCACCGCCGGCGTAACATTCGCCGCCATAGTCCTCGGCATCGCCGACAAAGCCACCGAGCATCCCGTACTCGGACTCGCCGGATTCGAGCTCTCCTTCGCCACAGCCATTACCATAGTGGTGCTGTTCTTCATCCTCGGCACTGCCGCCGGTACACTCCCCGCAGTCAAAGCCATGCGTATCAAGCCCATAGAGGCCATACAAGACAAGTAATATCTGAAAAATAAAAACACTACATAAAGCATTATGAAGAAATTTCTGAAAATCGTGATGTGGACGGTCATTGCCGCCGTCTTCGTCGGCACTTTCTTCTTCCTCTACAAAAACTCCACAAGCAAAGAGGAAACCTACTCCGAAGTACGCCCCTCGCGCGGCAGCATCGAGCGGAACACCGTCCTCACAGGTAAAATCGAGCCCCGCGACGAAATCGAAGTCAAACCTCAGATATCGGGTATCATCAGCGAAATCAACGTCGAGGCAGGCGACTTCGTGCGCGAAGGCGACGTGATAGCACACATCAAAGTAATCCCCGACGCATCGCAGCTCTCGTCGGCACAGAGCCGCGTCAACAATGCGCAGATAGAGTTCGACGATGCCAAAGTAAAATACGAGCGCGACAAAGCCCTCTACGAAAAGAAAGTAATCTCGCGCGAGGAATTCGAAACCTCCGGGAAAACATACGGCAAGGCCCGCGAAGAACTCGACGCCGCCAACGACGCATACTCTATCGTCCGCGAAGGCGTATCGCGCTACAATGCCAAGGAGAGCAATACCCTTGTCCGCGCCACTATCACCGGCCTCGTGCTCAACGTTCCCGTCAAAGTCGGTTCGTCGGTTATCCAGGCCAACACCATGAACGACGGCACCACCGTGGCCACTATCGCCGATATGAACAACCTCATATTCCGCGGCAATGTCGATGAGACAGAAGTCGGACAGCTCCACACCGGCATGCCCATGACTATCACTATCGGCGCCATGCCCGACCTGCACCCCACAGCCGTCATCGAATACATCTCGCCCAAGGGCTCCGAAACCTCCGGCGCAAACTCCTTTGAAATCAAGGCCGCTCTCGCCCTCGACTCCTCAGAAGGCCTCCGCGCCGGATACAGCGCAAATGCCGCCGTTACCCTCGCCAAAGCCGCCGATGTGCTCACCGTGCCCGAATCTGTCCTCACCTTCGAGGGCGACAGCACCTACGTGTACGTGCGCACCGACAGCCTCCCCAAACCCGTTTACGAGCGTCGCAGCCTTGCTACCGGCCTGAGCGATGGCATAAACGTGGAAGTGAAATCAGGTATCGACTCAACCGCCGTACTCCGCGGCGCATTAAACCGCTAAGCCATGAGACGCATCGCTATCATCGCGCTGGCTGCCGCCGCAGTATCGGCGCAGGCTCGCACATGGAATCTCGACGAGTGCGTGGACTATGCTATCGAGCACAATACCGAGGTGATGAATCAGGCTCTTACCGCCTATCAGAGCGAACTTGGTGTCACCGAGGCAAAGGACGCCTTCCTCCCCGAGCTCAGCGGCTACGCCTCGCAGAGCTTCAACTTCGGCCGCGGCCTCACTGCCGATAATACCTACGCCAACCGCAATACATCGTCTTTCTCTGTCGGCGCCCAGCTCTCGCTCCCACTCTTTCAGGGACTGCGTGCCATACGCCAGCTGCGCTACTCTCGCCAGAGCCTCACGGCATCGCTCGAGCGCACCGAAGCCGCCAAAGACAACGTCACTCTCAGCGTCCTCTCTGGCTACCTCCAGGCCCTCTACGCCCGCGAAATACTCGACGTAGCCACCCTCAACCTCGGCATCTCGCGTAGCGAACTCGAGCGCCGTCAGCAGCTCCTCGAAGCAGGCAAGATTCCCGAACTCGACATCTTCGAAGCGCGCGCTCAGGTATCGCAGGACGAACTCAGCGTAGTCAACGCCCGCAACGACAGCACACTCGCCATGCTTGACCTGCGCCAGTTGCTCAATCTCCCCGTCGATGCCGACTTCGACATCACCCCCGTACCCGACACCCCCATGCCCCTGATTTCTGCCGACGACGTCTTCGCCAACGCACTCGCGCGCAACCACACCATACAGGCCGGACGCCTCGAAAGCGAAGCAGCCCGCAGCTACGTATCCGTGGCCAAGAGTGGCTACATACCCCGCCTCTCGTTCAACGCCGGCATAGGCACAAACTACTACAAAACCTCCGGCTTCGACAACGGCAGCTTCAGCTCGCAGATGCGTCACAATTTCGCCAAGAGCCTCGGATTCTCCCTCAGCGTGCCCATTTTCGACGGATTCTCGACCCGCAACAGCGTACGCCGCGCCAATGCCCAGGCCGCAGTCGCCGACCTGCGCCTCGACGAAGCCCGCAACAACCTCTATAAATCCATCAATCAGGCCTATACCCAGGCAATCGCCGCCTACAAGAAGCAGGAAGCCGCCGACGTATCGGTAGCAAGTTCGCGCGCCGCTCTCGAAGCCATGCAGGTGAAATATGACAACGGCCGCGCCAACGCCACCGAATACGAGAAAGCCCGCTCGACCTATACCTCCGCCCTCACACAGGCCGTACAGGCCAAATACGAGGCCATACTCCGCTCCCGCATCATCGATTTCTATAATAAGTAAGTCATGCGCCGATAGGTACAAATAATAAATTACCCCCTCCTCGAAATTTTTTCCGAAAAAAATTGCACAACTAATATTTTAGTTATACCTTTGTGGCGTAACTAAAATATTAGTTTATGGTACGTCCTAAAAGTAACATACAGAAACTCACCGATAAAGAGAGAGAAATAATGCAGATACTGTGGAGCGAAGGCCCGCAGACGGTGCGCCAACTCCTTGAGCGCTATCCCGACCCCAAGCCTCACTTCAATACCGTATCCACCACCGTACGCATCCTCGAAGACAAGGGATTCGTGGCTCACGAGGCGGGCGGACACGCCTACCGCTACTACGCTGTGGCCGACTTCGATGATTTCCGCAACCGCTCATTTGCCGACCTTGTCAAAAGCTACTTCAACAATTCTTATAAATCAGTGGTATCGGCGCTCGTAGAAGAAGAGAAAATATCGGCCGACGAGCTTCGCGAGATACTGCACATGGTCGAGAACGGCCGTAAGGAGGATTGACCATGGGACCCTTTACCGCCTATTCGCTCCACGTCGCACTCCTCTTGCTTGCGGGCTATCTCATCTATAAAGTTCTGCTGGCATCGGAGAAGCAGCCGCGCCTCAACCGCGCCCTGCTGCTTGGCATCTATGCGGCAGCCTTTGCAGCTTTCCCCATAGGAGCGTTGCTTGCCCGGCTTTCAGGGGCGGCGCATCCTGTAGGCGGTGCTGTGCCCGATCTTCCCATACCGATAGGCGAGACCCTCGCGCCTCAGACTGCCGTACGCTGGCCGCTGATACTTATAGCCGTCTACTTCACAGGAATGTGCCTGGCGGCGGCCTGTACCACAGTTACCATGCTGCGTCTCGCACTGCTGATACGCTCGGGGCGGAGAACCGACGGCCCCGAAGGGACGGTGCTGCTACTCCTCGACAACCGCAAAATAGCTCCTTTCAGTCTGGGCAACTACATAGTGATGAACGCCGACGACTATGCTACAGGCGGCGCTCTCATCACCGCCCACGAACTCGCCCATATCCGACACCGTCATAGCGTCGACCTGCTCGTCGCCCAGCTTGTGTGCATACTTCAGTGGTTCAATCCCGCGGCGTGGCTTATGCGTGAAGAATTGAAGGCCGTGCACGAATTTCAGGCCGACGAATCGGTGCTTGCCTCAGGCATAGAGGCTCGCCAATACCAGTTGTTATTGATAAAAAAGGCTGTCGGCACTCGTTTCCGGTCGCTTGCCAACAGCCTTAGTCACAGTAATCTCAAAAAACGTATCACTATGATGTACAGTAAAAAGTCATCGGGCAGACGGCGCATGCGCAGCCTCGCCCTCGTGCCTGCCATTGCGGCGGCACTCGCAGTAAGCAACTTCCCCGTGGTGGCATCAGTGCTCTCCGCCACTTCGCAGGCGACATTCGGCACCACAGAAGTCGCTATCGACAGCAAAGTTAGCGAAAATCCTGCTCCCGACCAAAAGAGCGAACCCGTTCCCGACCGCATGCCCGAGATGCCCGAAACTATCTGGCAGTACCTGATTAAGGAAACCAAGTATCCCGAGGAAGCGGCCAAGAATAATATCGAAGGAAAAGTCCTTGTAGGATTTACCGTAAACACCGACGGCTCAATCTCCGATGTAGAGGTAAGAAACGGCGTCGACAAAGATCTCGATGCCGAAGCCGTGCGCGTCGTTAAGGGCATGCCTCATTGGAAACCCGCGATTTCCGACGGAAAACCCGTAAAGGCGCAATACGCACTGCCTATAAATTTCTCTTTAAAGAATATGAAGAAAACGGCGAAATAATCGCCGCCCGAAGCAGGCAGACTGAATTTGTTTGATTATCACCGGGAGCTCCCGTACTAAACGGGGACTCCCGGCGTTACTTAAGTAAGAGTGTGTTTACTTTTAAATGATTTTAGCACAAAGAGAGATTTTGGAGTGATTTTTCAAAATTGAAGAAGGAGCAATGCGGGCATTGCGACTGATGAAACTTTGAAAAAGCGCCCAAA
>JAAVFI010000022.1 GCA_014800815.1 Bacteroidales bacterium
GCTACGGTCTACGAGCACGAGGTCGAGGTCGGGCGTAAGGGTCATGAGCCAGTTGATGTAGCCGATGAGTACCTCTGTGGAATCGGTGTCGGGATAGTCTACGACCTGCACGTTGATGCCGCCGCGACGACGTCGCTGTCGCTCGAGGGTGAAAATAATGTTGCGCTCCCACCAACGGAGGGAACGGCCAAACCACCGAGCGAATTCTGCGGTTATGTCGAGGAAGCGGCGAGCCATGTCGCAAAGGTAGGATGCGGAGTGTGGGAGGTGTGCGGGTAGGTGTCGGCGGTGGGGAAATGGACTTGGGAGTGGTGGGAGATGTGGGAGGTGTGGGAGGTGTAGGAGGCGTGGGGCGTTGACTCAGCCATGAATCGGCGTCCTCGACCGGACGCCAACGTAGGGGGCACTCCTATCCCGTCACATCCCTCAGCCTGTGGCTTCGGTATGTAACGGGTTATGAGTTAATCGATGTCCTCCGGACATCACGTAGATAATCAGGGTGTTAGATAAATAAATATGTAGTTAGTAGCAGTTTTTATGCAAATTTGCAGTGGTACTGAAAATTTGCATAAAACTAAGTTTACGATAAACGGATACATACAATTCGCCTATGATGATGGAGCGCGACAAGATGCGCGGACATCTGTTCGAAAACATGGTTATAATGAATTTCCTTAAAGACAGATTTAACCGTGGACTGAACGGCGGAATGTATTTCTTCCGGGATTCTAACTGCAATGATGGTGTCGTGGTCGGGACATCCCGGAGAGGGCAGGAGGTGGATGTAATGGAGGCGGGATGTGTGCTTAAATTGCCGCATAAGTGCAAGTTTTCGTGCATTTAGTACAAAAAGTCTTAAATAATGGTGTCATATCGCCGGAATTATGTATATTTGCAGTCCTTTTTGGCAATGAAGCTCATTAAAGGTGCGCCGTGAAGGCACACGGATGTGCTGATTTGCCTTAACTCTACTAATGAATCAAATAGATACATGTCCGTAACAACCATTGTTCTAAGGTTATTCTTAACACTAACATTGACACTCTCAGCTTCTGTCGCTTCTTTTGCAAGCTCTACCCCGGCTAATGTGAAGGACGGGGAGCGCTCACTGCTCTTTTTCGGCAAGAAGAAGGCGAAAAAGGCTAAAGGTCAGGATGCTGACACGGCTTCGGCTCCGTCGCCCTACGGGAAACTCCAGGGTGCGGAAGTTGTGTCGGAAGGTATGTTCAATATTCTCCGCAAAGACAAGGAGTATTATTTTGAGATTCCGACGTCGCTTATCGGTCGCGATATGCTTGTGGTAAACAAGCTGGTGCGTGTGCCCGAGGAGCTTAATGAGGCGGGTGTAAACCGCGGTATCAATACTTCAAATCTGATGATACGCTTTGAGCTTGACAAGGACGGCGACAAGCTTTTTGCGCGCGAGAGCCGTGTGCTCCCCGATGTCAAGCCCGACCAGGATATTGCCCGCTCGGTGAAGAACAATTATATTTCGCCGCTGATAGCGTCGTTCCCTATCGAGGGCCGTAATGCCGATTCCACTACTGTGGTGGTGCAGGTGACAAAGCTCTTCAACGGGTCGGACGGAACTCTCTCGGATATTTTCAATGAAATAAATCTGGGTACTTCGCCCAACCGCGAGCTATCTAAGATAGTGTCGCTCAACGCTTATCCCGACAATGTGTATGCAGTGTCGGAGCTCACCACACGCGTGGTTGAGCCGGGCGGTGCGGTGTCGGTAACTACCGAGGTGGGTACGAGCATCGTGCTCCTTCCGGAGAAGCCTATGGCTCGCCGCTATGTGTCGCCGCGCGTAGGTTACTTCACCGAGAGCAATCTGAGCTACAGCGACGATCAGCAGCGTGTGCGCCGTCAGCACTACATAACCCGCTGGCGTATGGAGCCCAAGCCAGAGGATCAGATGGACTATCTGCGCGGCAAGAAGGTTGAGCCGGCAAAGCCTATCGTATTCTATATCGACGACTCTACTCCGAGCAAGTGGCGCCCCTATATCCGCAAGGGTATTGAGGACTGGAACGCTGCCTTCGAAAAGGCGGGTTTCATCAATGCCGTACGCGTGGAGGAACTTCCCGACAGCGTGGCGGGCGATACCAATGATATCAACTATTCTACTCTGACCTATGCTGCATCGACGAAGTCGAATGCTATGGGCCCGTCTATCACCGACCCCCGTTCGGGCGAGATAATCGAGGCCGACATTATATGGTGGCACAATGTGATAGATATTCTTCACGACTGGATTGTGATACAGACGGGCGCGGTGAATCCGGCGGCCCGCACTCCCGAGCTCCCGGATTCGCTGATAGGCGATGCCATGCGCTTTGTGGCCTGCCACGAGGTGGGACACTCTTTGGGCCTGCGTCACAACATGATAGCATCTGCATCGGTACCGACCGACTCGCTCCGCTCGGCATCGTACACCAACGCTCTCGGCGGTACCAGCGCTTCGATAATGGACTATGCCCGCTTCAACTATGTGGCACAGCCCGGCGACGGGGTGACTACTCTCTCGCCCCACATCGGCCCGTACGATATGATGGCTATCGAGTACGGCTACCGCTGGTATGGCAGCGACGACCCCGACACTGACTATCTCTACTGCCAGCGTTTCCTGCAGGACTACACCGACCCTCTCTACCGCTACAGCGAGGCTCAGGACTATCGTGAGGCTTTCGACCCGCGCGCACTGAGCGAGGACCTCGGCGACGACCCCGTGAAGTCGGCCCGCTACGGTATGGACAATCTGCGCCGCATCGTGCCCCACATTGTAGAATGGACTTCGACGGGCGAACCGGGTCAGGACTATGACGATGCTTCGAATCTCTACTACGGTATCATAGGTCAGTGGCAGCGCTATCTCTACCACGTAATGGCCAATATCGGAGGTATATACGTGGATAATACGACCGTTGGCGACGGCAAGAAGACCTATCGCGCGGTGCCTAAGGAGCAGCAGCGCGAGGCTCTGCAGTTTATCATCGACGAACTTCTCACGCATCCCGCATGGCTCTTTGATGCCGACGTGAGCGAATATACCTTCCTCATCAGCCAGACTCCTATGGGTCGCCGCGAGACCGCTCCCTCGTATGCGCTGAAGACATCTCAGTGCTTCCTGCTGTGGGACCTCCTTGCCGACAACCGTATAATACGTATGTATGAGGCAGATACATTCTTCCCCAACTCGTTCAAGCCTGCAGAGATGATGGATATGCTGCACAAGCACATCTTCGCTCCCACGAAGCCCGACATGCACGAGCGCTCGGTACAGAAGAACTTTGTGGACGCCCTTATCATAGCAGCAAATGAGAATCAGGGTGTGAAAGACGGTTCGCGCCGCACACTTCTCGACGAGGACGGCGAATTCGGACGTCTTTTCCACGAAACCTCTCTCATCGGCACCCTCCCCTGCGGCCACAATCATGCTGCCGGCGAGCACACTGCCGGAAGCCGTACACTCCACTTCTACGGCACTCAGGCCAACCGTATCTCCGACGCTATCTCGCTTAAACGCGGCGAGCTCACCCGCATCCGCACGATGCTCCAGAACCGAATCGGCTCGGTATCGGGCGATGTGAAATATCACTACGAAGACCTGCTGATGCGTATCAACACCGCACTCGGCATTGCTCAGCCCCAACGCTGATTGCACAGCACCCGCTATTCTCTTACACACTCACGCACTACGGTGCGTGAGCGATACCAATCACTTAGTACACACTTACTTGCAAGCATAGATACTGCAATGAAGCACCTCTTAGTAAAGTATATCTGCACCCTGCTATTGGCGCTGTCGCTCCCCGTGGCAACCGCCGCTCAGCGCACTATTTCGGGTGTTCTCGTGTCGTCGGAAGACCAGGAACCCCTTATCGGTGCGTCGATTACGGTCTCGGAGCATCAGCTCAAGAAGGCCGGGAGCCAGCAAAAAAATCTCGGCGTGGTGACCGACCTCGACGGCCGTTTCAAAATCACCGTTCCTTCGGGGGTGAGCGAGATTGAGTGCCGCAGCGTGGGCTACCGTCCGCGCACGATCCACCTTGTAGACGGCGTGAACCACTACGACCTTATGCTCGACCCTGCGTCGGAGCTGCTCGGCGATGTGGTGGTAACGGGCTATCAGACAATCGAGAAGCGCAAGCTTACGGCGTCGATAAGCAAGCTCAATGTGGACCAGAACACCATTGGCAACATCATGAATATCGACCAGGCTCTCGCAGGCCAGGTGGCCGGTCTCTCGGCCATACAGAGCAACGGCAGCCCCGGCGCTCCGCTCAAGATACGTATCCGCGGTACTTCGTCGCTTCAAGGCACGCAGGACCCTCTGTGGGTAATCGACGGTGTGCCCATGAACGGCACCGACATGCCTTCGACCGAAGACCTGCAGGATATCGACAATCTCTATCAATCGTCGATAGCAGGCCTCAATCCTGCCGACATCGAGAGCATTACCGTGCTCAAAGATGCCGCTGCGACAGCTATTTACGGTACACGAGCTGCCAACGGTGTGATAGTGATAACTACCAAAAACGGCCGTCAGGGCAAGCCTGAGGTGAGTTTTTCGACCCGCCTGAGCTATTCGCCCAAGACGAATATCGACCGCCTCAACCTGCTGACTTCCTCTGAGAAGGTAGACCTTGAGCTCGACCTCCTCGGCAGCGACTTCACTTATCGCGAAAACAAGGGTGAGGTGTCGCGAATTCTCGCGGCAGCGGGCATGCTCGACACCTTCAAGAGCGGCGGATGGGATGCTCTTCCCGCATCCGTTCAGGCTCAGATAAACGCTCTGCGCGGCATCAACACCGATTGGAACGATATCCTCTTCCGCGATACTTTCAGCCAGGAATACAACCTCAGCGTGTCGGGCGGCGGCGACAAGGCCACGTACTATACCTCGTTCGGCTACCAGGATGAGCGCGGCAATGTGCCGGGTGTATCGGCCAACCGCTTTAACCTCGTGCTCAAGACGCGCTACCGCTTCACCGACAACTTCAAGGTGGGCGCCTCGGTCTTCCTCAACCGCCGCAAGAACGATTCGTATCTGACGGATAATGACGGTTTTACGAACCCCGTGTACTACTCGCGCCGTGCCAACCCCTATCAGAAGCCTTACGATGACAAGGGCAACTATGTGTACGACACCGACATTCAGGGCCGCGAGGACAGCGACCTCAAGTTCAATGTATTCGAGGAGCGCGAGAACACCGACTACACTATGGAGACCACGGGAGTGACGGCTCTTGTAGATGCCGACATCCGCTTTACCGACTGGCTGCGCGGCACCACTCAGCTCGGCTTCCAGCTCGACCACACCGACACGCAGTCGTATGCCGGCGCCGAGACCTATGCCATGCGCAAGGAGTTCTACCGCACTGAGGTGATAGGCAGCGACGGTATCCGCGCGAGCTTCCTGCCCTACGGCGGCCGCCACATACAGAATACTTCTACCAACAAGCAGCTGACATGGAAGGCTCAGCTTGAGTTTGCCCGCCGCTTCGGCCTCAATCACGACCTCGAGCTCATGGCGGGTACCGAACTCCGCAAGACGTGGTACAACGCGTTCTCGTCGGCAGCCTACGGCTACGACCGCAAGACTCTGACGAGCAAGCCTGTAATCTTCCCCAACGAATCGTGGGCCAAGACCTTCCCGCTGCACACCGAGAGCTATCTCGAGAACGCCTACGCATCGTTCTACGCCAACGGTTCGTACTCATTCCTCCGCCGCTACACCTTCGGCGCGAGCATCCGCTTCGACGGCAGCGACCTCTTCGGTGTAGACAAGAAATACCGCTTCCTGCCGCTGTACTCGTTCTCGGGTCTGTGGCGCATCTCCGACGAGCCCTGGATGCAGGGTGCTACCGCGGTAGACAATCTCGCGCTACGTGCGAGCTACGGTATTCAGGGTAATATCGACAAGTCGACCTCATCGTTTGTAATGGGCGACTACAATACCTCGTCGATACTGCCCGGCGTGACCGAAGACATCATCGTAATCGGCAATCCGCCGAACCGCCGCCTGCGCTGGGAGAAGACCTATACGGGCAATGTGGGCGTGGATGCATCGTTCTTCGGCGGGGTGCTTAACGTAGCTGCCGACGCTTACTACCGCAAGGGTACTGACCTGATATCGCTCAAGATGCTGCCGCTCGAAACCGGCTTTATGTCGACTCTCGTCAACTGGGCGTCGATGCGCAACCGAGGTATCGAACTCGCACTCTCGACCCGAAATATCTCGACCCGCACTTTCCGCTGGATGACGAACTTCAACCTCGCCTATAACGAGAATACCGTGCTCAACGAGACCGTGCCTTTCAACCAGACGACACCCTCACGCGAGGGCTATCCTGTAAACGCTATCTTCGCCTACAAGACGGACGGGCTTGATGCCGACGGCCTGCCTCTGTTCGTAACCAAGGACGGTGACCGCGTGACGGCCAAGGAATTCCTGGCTCTTAACGGTGCGGGAGCAAGTACCCTCACGGCAGAGGAGCAGCGCAATCTCTACACGTATATCGGTTCGGGCGACCCTCTGTGGACGGGCGGCTTCATCAACAGCTTCTACTACAAGAACTTCGACCTTACGGTGAACTTCGCTTTCAACCTGAAGATGTTTACCCGCGTGCAGCCCTCGTACGGCAATGTATTCTTTGACCGCGGTATGAACACCAACCGTGACATCCTCGACCGTTGGAGCCCGCAGAATCCCGACGGCACTCTGCCCGCCCTCATACCCGACAACGGCTACCGCTCCGACGAGCGCACTCAGTACGGCGAATTCTCGCTCTACAGCATGCTCGATACCTGGGTGAAGCGCAGCGACTATGTGCGCCTGCAGAGTGTGAACCTGGGCTACAACATACCTACCAATATTGTGGCGAAGTGGGGCCTGTCGACACTTCGCGTGGCCGTGGAGGCGCGCAACCTCTTTGTGTTCGGTTCGAACTACAAGAACTTCCTCGACCCCGAGACTATGGGTAATCACTTTGCACAGCCCATACCCAAGAGCTTCACTTTCAATCTTCAAGTAAAATTCTGACACGATGAGACTTAACAAGATATTTCCTCTCCTCCTTGCAGCCATTGCCACCGTTATGACAGGCTGCGACAGCTATCTCGACATCGAGCCTGTGGGCAAGGTGATACCCACCACCGTGCCGGAATTCCGCGCACTGATTACCGAGGCATATGTGACGGTGCCCGACGACCGCGGTCTGGCTTCGTTCCGCAGCGATGAGGTGCTTCTCGACGCTACGATGTCGGTAAACGACCTCGGGTCGTATCTCGATATCTGGCGCTGGAACGACAATACTCCCGACGAAAACACCGCTTCTTTCAGCTGGCGCCAGCACTACCATGTGCTCTTTATCGCCAACTACGTAATCGAATCGGAGGACCGCATGACCGACGGCACCACCGACCAGATAGAACAGCTTGTGGGCGAGGCATATATGCTCCGCGCGTACATGCACTTCAATCTTGCCAACCTGCATGCTCCGGCCTACACCACCTGCAATCCCGCCGCAACAAAGGCTATACCTCTGAAACTTGACAGCGATGTGGAAGGCGTGCTCACCCGCGACAATCTCGAGGATGTGTACACGTCGATTCTCTCCGACCTCGACAGCGCCGAGCGCTATCTCAATGTAGAGAGCTGGCCCACGGGGTACAACTACCGCTTCAACAAGTTGTCGGTAAACGCCTTACGCTCGCGCGTGCTTCTCTACATGGGCAAATGGGAGGAGTCGCTGAAGGCTTCAGAGGCTGTGCTTGCCGAGAAGAATACCCTCTCGACTCTCCCCGGCGAACTGCCGAATGCCTACAACTCGGTGGAGAATATCGTGGCTCTCGAGCAGGTAATGCAGGCGCAGTATGCCCGCGCTATCAAGGTTGACCGCAATTTCTTCGGAAAATTTGCTTCGAGCGACCTCCGCCGCCGCGCTTACTTCAATCAGATAAGTGCGTCGAACATCCTGCTAATCAAGGGCGGAAGCAATACCTACAGCTGCACCCTCCGCGTGGGCGAAATGCTGCTCAACGCTGCCGAGGCCGCGTGGCATCTTGACCGTACCGACGAGGCTGCGGAATATCTTCTCACGCTGCAGCGCGCCCGCTTCAACGACGGCGGCGCTGCCAAAGAGGCGGCTGTAGCCTCGATGAGCAAGGACGAACTGCTCGACGAGATTCTCAACGAACGCGCCCGCGAACTTGCTTTCGAAGGTCACCGCTGGTTTGACCTCCGCCGCAACGGCCAGCCGCGCCTCGAACGCACCTACCGCGGCGAGACTTATGTGCTCGAGCAGGGCGACGACCGCTACACTATCCGCATCCCGACCGAGGCCATTGAGGCTAATCCGGGACTTGCCGACTGACATTCATTTCTAATTCTTATATAATATGAAAAAGTCTTTACTTACTTCTCTTGCTGTCGCTACCGGCTTCGCAGCCATGGCGGCTCCGGCTCTCTCGCCGGCCTGGACCAAGACCATGCCCGCATCCTACGAAGCAGGCAGTGCGGTGTACAACGCTCCCGTGGCAGTGAACCTCAAAGGCAATGCGGCTCTTACCGGCGCTTTCACCGAGGATATGACTATCGGCGGCAGCGCTCTCAGCGCAGTTGGCACAAGCGCATATCTGGCGTTTGCCGATGCTGCAGGCGAAATCAAATGGGCTGTGGCTCTGTCGGGTGCCGTATCGGTGAGCGACGTAGTCATCGCAGAAGACGACTGCATCTACGTGGCCGGTACATATACCGACGAGGTTGAACTCGGCGCCGCTACCGGCGAGGGTAAGACTATAACCGGTATGGAAATCTGGGGCGACCCCACCGTAGAACTCAATGCGTCGTTCATTGCCAAGTACACCGGCGAAGGTGCGCTTGCAGGCGTGCAGACCTACATCCCCGAGGCTCTTCCCGAACTCGACGGAACTGACTACTTCATGTTTGACGGCGATGTGTTCTTCCACATCAACCACCTTGCGCTTGATGGCAACAAGCTCTATGCATCCGCTATCTACTCCGGCACCACCACTGTAGGCGAAAGTACTATGGCAGGCTCGTACAACGACCCCTGGTGGGGAATGTTCTTCGTCGATCTCCGAGCTGCAGGTGTGTTCGCTCTCGATCTCGACCTTAAGAACGCCGCACCCGTAGCAAGCCTCGACTTCGCCGAGTCTCTGGCAACAGAAGACGGTCAGTATCAAGCTACCTCGGTGACTCTCGCAGCTCAAAACGGTACCGTATATATGGCCGCAACCTGCAACGGTCCTATGGTTCTCAGCACTGCCGGAGGCGACAAGGAAACTCTCGAAATCACCGCTCCCTCTTATGCCTATGTATTCGCAGAAGTAACAGGCGGCAAGCTTGGCAAATACGGCATTGCAGAATGTCCCGCATCAGGCCAGCAGGAGCGCTTCATCCTCTCCGACATCGCTGTATCGGACGCTGATATCGCTATCCTCGGCTATGAGACATTTGCCAACAACTACGGACAGGACGACGAATATATCGGCTATGAACTCTTCGCTTACTGCGGAAGCGCCGCCGACCTTACCGCCCTCACCAAGAGCACTTTCGAGGCCAAGCAGGGCGAACTCGAAAACTATGGCCTGACCCAGTGCGCGACTCTCGCCGACGGCAGCATCGTATTCGGTACTCTCGCCTACGACGCTAAGGGCGACCTTGCCGGTGCCGGCCAGACCTATACTTTCGCCGACGGTGTATTCGCACCCTTCGCTACCGTGGCTGATGCCAACGGCGCAGCCGCAGCCGGCGGATTCGTTCTTTTCTCCACTATCGGAGAAACCGCAGCGACTTTCGCGCTCTACAAAGATGAGAATTCGGGCGTTGCCGACATCACTGTAGAAGCCGGCGAAGGCACTGCCGAATACTTCAATCTTCAGGGTATGAAGGTGGAAAATCCTGCCAACGGTATCTATATCCGCCGCCAGGGCAAGAGTGTTGAAAAAGTACTTGTAAAGTGATTTTTTAACATCTTGCCACCCCTACTTTGAATTTTTACATTATTTAACATTGAGTATTCAAGATGTTTTACGTTGTTCTAAAATAGGCTTATATGCTGTATAGCAACATATTAACTTCACATGACACGAATCTAACTCCAAAATGTGTCGAAAAAGTATGTCGTAAAACATATAAATTTATTTGGTCAGCGACGTAAAACACCCGACCTTTGTATCGCAAACCTAAAACAATCTTTTTTACCTTAGAAATTGTACCTATTGGAAACCCATAAAAAGGAACTGCGTGAGTAGTTCCTTTTTATTTTTTCAACCAAGCGGCCGGATAGATTGTTAGAAACATGAGTAACTATCTAATCCGACATGGCAACATCAAAAGATAAAAAGCATTTAGTAATAATCGGCGGCGGTTTCGCCGGCCTCAACCTTGCCAAGCACATCGACAAGGCTCAGTGGTCTGTGACGATAATCGACCGCAACAACTATCATTCTTTCCCCCCGCTCTTCTATCAGGTGGCGTCGTCGGGCCTCGAACCGGCGAGCATTTCATTCCCGTTCCGCCGCGAGATGCTCTCGCGCAAGTGCCGCGGGTGTGAGTTTCATCTCGGCGAGGCAGACCGTATCGACACTGCGCGCCGCGAGGTGCACACACAGTTCGAGACTCTCAGCTACGACGCTCTTGTGCTGGCTGCGGGGTCGACAAATAATTTCTTCGGTATCCCCGACCTTGAGAAAAAAGTGTACACTCTGAAATCGACTCCTGAGGCCATACGCTGCCGCAACGAGATTCTCGACCGCCTCGAGCGTGCATCGCTGTGCCCCGACAGAGACAAGCGACGCCGTCTGCTCACTTTTGCGGTGGTCGGCGGCGGTCCTGCCGGTGTGGAAATTGCGGGGGCGCTCGGCGAATTCAAACGCTATACCCTCAAGCGCGAATATCCGTCGCTTGACCTCGACGATATGCGCGTGGTGCTTATAGAAGGTACGGGCAAGTTGCTTGGCACTATGAGCGAGAAATCGTCGGAAGACGCGCTCAGGGGGCTTGAGCAACTTATGGTAGACGTTCAGCTCAACAAGAAAATGGACAGCTACGACGACGGCGTGCTCCGCTTTGCCGACGGCTCCACTATTGAAACCGATACGGTGGTGTGGACTGCCGGCGTAAGGGCCGTGAGCTTCGAAATGGAGGGCACTGACGTGCAGCCCGGGCATGCGGGCCGCTGGGAGGTGGACGCATACAACAGCATAGTCGGTATCGACGATGTGTATGCTATAGGCGATATCGCCATAATGTCTACCGTGAAGTATCCCAAAGGGCATCCGCAGGTAGCTCAGGTGGCGCTGCAGCAGGGAGCCAATCTGGCTGAGAATCTCAACAATCCTCACCGCGAAGCGCGGGCGTTCGAATATAACGACAAAGGCTCGATGGCTACCATAGGCCGCAACCGTGCCGTGGCCGACATAGGCAAGATGCACCTGAGCGGCAAAGCGGCGTGGTTTGCGTGGCTTGTGGTGCACCTTATGACTCTGCTCGGCATGCGCAACCGTGCCGTGGTATTTATCAACTGGATGTGGAGCTACTTCACTTTCTCTGCCGGCCTGCGTATATTGATACGGCCCGAGAAGTATCCCCTGCGTAAATATTGGAAGGAATGAAAACGGAACGATTTCAGAAAATCTTCGAGTCGGCATTCGACGACCCGGAGGCGTGGCGTAAGTGGTTCTTCGGCTGCGTGGCCACCGACCCTAATCAGATATATCTCGATACTGATGCCGAACGGGCGTCGGCGGCGCTCCTTATGCAGCCCTACGTCTTTCTCTACCAGGGCCGCAAGCTCAAGAGCGGCTATATGAGCTGCATTGCCACTCTGCCCGAACACAGGTCGAAGGGTCTGGCGTCGAAGGTGATAAAGTCGGCTCTGCGCGACGCCCGCTCGCGCGGATATGCTTTCTGCGAACTTATCCCGGCCGAAGATCATCTGTATTTCTTCTACGACCGACTGAATTTCGCCACGGTTTTCTACACCGATTGCGAACACTATACGTCGCTGCACAGTTTCAACGGCGGCATGGGCGCTGTGGCTGATACGTCGTACGCACTTTTCCACGGGCTGGAGATGCGTCAGGGCTGCGGAGTGCTCCACAGCGAGGACGATTACCGCAATATACTCCACGATATGGAGCTCGACGGCAAGGCGCATCATATAGCGGTGCTCGAAGGTCTTGAAGGGGCTATGCTCTTTGCCACAGAGAAGCCCCGGGCGGTTGAGGTGAAGTGCCTGCTCGCCGACGACGAGAAGTATGCCGTGGCGGCTCTTGCCGAACTCCGGCGACGCGTCGGCGAGAAAACTATTACGGTAAAGCGTCCGCCCGTGTCCGGCAATCCCGCTCTACTGCGCTCCTACGGCATGGTACGCCTTACATCGCCCATGACCGTGCTCTCTGCGCTGGCAGGCAATCACCGCGAGCTGCGTCTTACGATACGGCTGCACGACGCCGAGTTGCCCGAGAATACGGGAGTCTACACCATTCGCCGCGGCGAGTGCACATTCGAGGAGTGGCACGAGGGAAAGTTCGACCTTGATGTTACGCCTGCGGTACTGGCGTCGATACTTTTCAGCAGCAACAAGGCCGGCGAGATATTCAATATACCTACCCGCCGACCTTATATGGCGTTGATGCTGGATTAGAGCAAACTCAGGCCTTTGGCAAAATAGCGTGAGCTGGCATCGACGGGCCGGAGGACGGTGTCGTTCCAGAGCACTATGTCGATGTCGAGGATTACGTGCGGGGCGCAATCGGCGGCCGCACGTATGTTTTTTTCGTACTCTTTTGTGCGGGTGCGGAATTCGTCCAGCGGCAGGTCGGTGGCGAGGACGAGGATACGGTTGAGATAGGGGGCGACGTCGGCCGTGTACTCGGGGTCGGTGGGATACAGGGGAGTGGATTTCAGAGGTTCCGCCATGGTGAGTATGTAGGCGGTGGCGGCTTCGAGTGCCTCACGGCATCCGGGTGCATTTCCTCCCATACAGACTGTAACTATATCAGACATCTTTGAGCGAGAGGCTTATGCGGCGACGAGACCGGTCGACATCAATTACACGTACGTCGATTCGCTGGCCGAGATGAAGTACATCGCTCACCGAGGCCACGCGACGGTTGGAGAGCTGCGAGATGTGGATGAGTCCGCGCTCTTTGATACCGAGATTTACAAAGGCTCCGAAGGCCGTGATATTTTCGACAATGCCGGGCAGGAGGCTGCCGGGAGTAACGGCGTCGAAGGAGTCTACGGCGGGGACGAAGGCTGTCTCTTCGCCGTCGACACGCGGGTCGCGGCCCGGTTTTCGAAGCTCGGCCACGATGTCGACGAGCGTTTCGCGGCCGGCGACTCCCGCATCAGCGAGTGCGTCGATGTTCACTTTGTCGAGCAGCGGGCCGTTGGCGGGGAGTTCGGCTACTTTGACGCCAAGAGAGTCGGCCATCGCTTTTACCGCACCATAACTTTCGGGGTGTATGCCGGTGTTGTCGAGAGGATTCGTACCTCCGGGAACGCGCAGGAAGCCGGCGGCAAGTTCGAAGGCCTTATCGCCGAGGCGGGGCACCTTGCGCAACTGGGCGCGGGAGGTAAACGAGCCGTTGGCCGTTCGGTAGGCCACGATGTTGGATGCGAGTGCGGGACCTATGCCGGATATATACGAGAGCAGACGCTCGGAGGCAGTGTTGATGTCGATGCCTACGGCGTTGACGCAGCTCATCACTGTGTAGTCGAGGGCTTCCTTGAGCTTGGTCTGGTCCACGTCGTGCTGATACTGCCCTACTCCGATAGCTTTCGGGTCGATTTTGACAAGTTCGGCGAGCGGGTCGATAAGTCGGCGGCCTATGGAGACGGCCCCGCGGACTGTTACATCCTTATCGGGGAACTCCTTGCGGGCGAGGTCTGAGGCCGAGTAGACCGAAGCACCGCTCTCGCTCACCACATAGAGGGCTTCGGGCGAGATGAGGTGTGTGTCGGCTATGAATGAGCGCAGGAAGGCCTCGGTCTCGCGCGAGGCTGTGCCGTTGCCGAGCGAGATTGCATCGAGGCGGAAGCGCTTGATAAGGTCGGAGAGTGTTTTTGCGGCCCCGCGGATGTCGCTCTTGGGGGGCACGGGATATATGACGGTGTCGGCAAGGAGGGTGCCGTTTTCGTCGACGGCCACTACCTTGCAACCTGTGCGGTAGCCGGGGTCGAGTGCAAGCACACGACGGCCACGGAGCGGTGCGGCCAGGAGCAACTGTCGTAGATTGCCTGCGAAGATGTCGATAGCCACGCGGTCGGCTTCGTCCTTGAGTTCGGCAGATATCTCATTCTCGACCGAGGGGCGGAGCAGACGCTTGGAGGCGTCGCAGACGGCATCGGCGATAATATCAGCACAGGCATCGGAGGCTCGACCGGGGATGAAAGCCCGACACAAGGCGTCGTCGAGCGAATCGGAGGCATCGCCGAGGTCGGTACGCACTTTCAGCAGGCCTTCGCGCACGGCGCGTTTGAGCGCGAGAAATTGGTGGGATGATATTCTGCGCAAGGGTGCGGTGAAACCGTCGTACTGCGCGAAGGGAGAGGCCGCAAGCTCGCTTTCTTTGCCTTTTACGACAGACGCCGTGAGCATGCCGCTGCGGCGGTAGGAGTTTCGGGTGATTCCGCGCAGACGGGCATTATCGGCGGCCCACTCGGCAATGATGTCTGAAGCGCCTGCAATGGCGTCGTCGGTAGTGGCGACTTCGACCTTGGGGTTGGTGAAGCGGCGCGCCGACTGAGCGACGTCGGCAGCGTTTCCGGCCATGATGATGCGTGCGAGGGGTTCGAGCCCTTTCTCGCGTGCAATCTCGGCGCGTGTGCGACGGCGCGGACGGTAGGGCGCGTATATATCTTCGATGTCGGTGAGAGACACCGCATCGCGTATTTTCTTGTCAAGGTCGGGGGTGAGAGCTCCTGATGCGTCGAGCGCCTTGAGGACGACCTCGCGCCGCGCCTCTATTTCGAGCTGTCGGGCAAGAGCAGTCTCTACGGCGCGAACGGCCACTTCGTCGAGCGCACCGGTCTTTTCCTTGCGGTATCGGCTGATAAAAGGTACTGTAGCCCCTCCCTGCAGGAGTTCGACTACGGCATCCACACCTCGCTGCGGCAGACCTGTTGCAGCGGCTACAGCCCGGTTGATAGCATTCATTTGCGTGCTGCTTGGAGAGTGATGACAGTGATTTCGGGAGTTGCTCCTATGCGCGCGGGGATACCCACTTCTCCGTCGCCGATATTCACGTACATGGAGTGAGAGCCGTCGGAGTCGGTGTAGAGTCCGCCCCACTTGTCGTAGCGGAAAACGGCGGGCGACCAACCGAGGAGTTCAATCTGCATGGCATGGGTGTGGCCGGAGAGTGTCAGAGCAATATTTTTGTCGGGGCTGTCGGCGATATCGTCCTCCCAGTGGGCGGGATTATGCGACAGCAGAATCTTGGGCATACCGTCGGCGAGGTCGCCGGGATAGGCTTCCTCGAGGTCGCCGTATACGGGGAATGGAGGGTCGCCGATATTCTCCACGCCTATCAGGGCAATGGAATCGGGGCCCGCGCTGAGTATCTCAGTGGCATTATTCAGGAGTTTCCAGCCGATAGCGGCCTGCAGTTCCTTCATCATGTCCATGTTGCGCACTTTGTCTTCCGGGGTATCCCACGCGTAGTAGTCACCATAGTCGTGGTTTCCGAGAATGGAGTAGACTCCGAAGGGCGCTCTGAGTCTCGACAGCGCTTCCTTAAATGGCAGGGCTTCGTCGGTACGACGGTTGACAAGGTCGCCGGTAAAGACTATGATGTCGGGCTCCAGAGAGTTGATCTTGGATACGAGTTTCTCCACAAAGGCCGTATTCTCGCCGAAGGAGCCGACGTGCAGGTCGGAAATCTGCACTACGCGCATGCCGTCGAACGACGAGGGCAGCCCGGGTATCTCTACATCTATTTCGTTGACATCGAGGCTGTAGCGGTTTATCAAAGCTCCCCACCACATGACAGCGAAGACGAGCAATGCCGCGCCGGATGCCACTGCAGTGCTTCCCGGCAGACGGCGTGAGCGCCATAGGGCGGGAATCTTACCGATGAGGTCGAGGATGACGAAGACATACTTGGGTATGTACACCGAGAAATAGGCGTAGAGCGCCCACATGAGGCCGAGGAGCTGCGCGTTGTCGCCCTGACGCTTGGGCCAGAGGATGAGGACTATAAAGTAGACGGCGAACGCCACGGAGCTCCACAGCGAGGCAGGGCGCCAGAACGACGCTCCGCGACGGCAACGACGCCACACAGCCCGGCAGATATACCAGTCGACCAGGGCATTGAGGATGAGGAGCGGCAGGATGAGCAGCAGAGGTAGACGCATGGTATCAGTCGCAATTTTCGCAGTCGCGTGCGGCAAGCTGATTCTTGAGGGGATTTGCGTACATGGTGAGCATCATAGAGCGCATGTACTCGTGTTCCTCAGGGGTGACATCGGATACTTCCACGCGGTCGAGCTGAGCCGAGATGTATGCGTTGAAGGCTTCGACATCTGCGGCTGAATACTCTGAGGCATAGTCGGATGTACCGTGAATCTCATCGTAAGCGATGTAGTTGCAGGGGAAGATACGGTAGCCGCAGTGGATAGAGCGGTCGACCATGCCGCATACTTCGCGAACGGCATCGGCACGCGAAGCATCGGCGGGGAGAGCGGCCTTGAGGCCTTCGTTGATGCACTTGCCGATGTGGAAGTGCACGCGGCCTTTCTGCTGCAGAAGACCTGTCTCCATGCTGAAGAGGTCGTCGCGCTTGGACTTGCGGAATTCGGGGTCGCGACGCTTGAGGAGGAATTCGCGCACCTTGAGGTAGTCGTTGGGGTCGTACTCGTAGGAGATAGCCACGGGCACGATGTTGAGCGCGGCAAGGTTGTTGAGGGGAGTTTCGCCACCCTCGAGCGATAGCATCTTGATAACGCTCTCCTGTGTATTGTCGCTCGAATCCTTGGCGCGGCCTTCGCGCTGGGCAATCCATACGGACTCGTTGAGCTTGGTGATTACATGGTGGATGTAGGCCGAGAGCTGACGGGCGGCGTCGAGAGCACCACGCACGCCGGTATCGCGCTTGACGATGAAGCTGCGGTTGATCTTCACGAGGTCGGTAATCCACTCATATATAAGGAGATTATTACCAATGGCTACCTGCGTGAGGGGAAGGCCGCTGCGGATGAAGCAGAGGTTGAGAAACGATGCGTCGAGTACGATGTCGCGGTGATTGGTGATGAAGGTGTGGCGACAGTCGGGGCTGTAGTTTTCGAGGCCGCTTACCGACAGACCTTTAGTGGTCCTGGCGACGAGCAACTCGAGGAATGCACCCATGACGTTTACCTGAAAATCTTTCTGAGTCTCCACCTCGAGAAGCTTTGCGGTGAAGTCGTCGTAGTCAACGTCGGGCATTACGTAGCGCACGGCGTGCTCAAAGCCCGGCTCACGGATGATTTCGGCAAGCTTTGCGCGGAATTCAGCATCGTTGTACGGGCGTATTTCGCTGAATATGTCAGTGTTGTCTGTGTCGTTATGCTGTATGTTTTGAGTCATGTCAGTAATGTAGTTAATGCACTATGAAACTAACAATATGGTCTAAGGTAAAGTTGTGTCCGGCGGGGCGGGCGTGAGGTTTTCGTCCGCATCGGGGCGAGCGTGTATCATACCGCGCCTTACGGGCGAAAGGTCGATACCCGCGCCTGCAGCCGGACGCTCGGCAGTGCTCATGAGCTCTTCCTGCATGGGAGGTACCGTGAAAATATCTTCGGGAGAGAGGGGTCGCATGTCTTCATACCACTGGAACTTAGGCAGATAGTAGTTGCTGCGCTTGGCAAGAAACAGTGGAGTGGCCTGACCTGAGGTCTGCGGCCAAAGCTTGATAAACTCTGTGGTGCGGCCTTTGAAAGTGGCTGTAAGGAAGCTGCTCTCGGCGTTCACCATTTTATTTATCGTGGAGTCGTTTTCCTCGGGATACATTATTATCTCCACATTGCCGTTGATGTCGAGGCGGCGCATCTCACCGCCCTCGAACCAAGCTATCATCTCTTTGCCGCTCATCTGATTGTAGTGCGGGCCCTCGAGATGCTGCGCGGTGAAGGCCTGCTCGGGCAGTCGGGCACGGTCGATAGTGCTGTCGTTGAGCTCCACCTCTATGATGTTGCCGAATATCTGCTGCTCCTCGTTCCATATCACGGGGTTAACATACATGCGGATAGTGGTGTCGGCCTCGGTGTAGCGCAGGGAATCGCACACGCCCTGCATGTCGCGCCTGAAGAAGCGCACGCGCGGATATACGACGGCTACGTGCGAAGTGTCCACACGGGTATATTCGGGGGTTCCGGCTATGGTATCGGCCTCGACAAGGGTGCTGTCGAAGGCGAGAAACGACTGTATGTAGCGTCCGTGGAGCCAGAGAGTATCTTCTTTGGAGTACTCCACTATCATGGCACGCCCGGTGACAAAGGAGCTGTCGGTAAGCTCGTTGTAGAATCCGTAGTTGCCGCGCACCTCAACGTTGTGGGCCGAGTCGGTGAGTATCATGTTGCCGAAGGCCTCGCCGAAGCCCTGCGCTCGGTCGTAGAAAATGGTGTCGGCTATCAGCCGCTGCCCCTGGTCGGTGACGATGAGGGAGCGGTCGAAGAGCGTTGTGCGGTTGCTGTCGGTATCGTAGACGCCGAGACGGGTGTAAATGGTACCCCGCGCATTGACTACCGTGGAGGGAGAATGCAGTTCGGCGATGTGTGATATCGTGTTGTAATAGAGGGTGTCGGAGTAAATGTCGAGGGTGTCGGAGGTATTGCGGGAGTTTAGGTGCACCTGAGTGTAGAAGTTTGCCTCCTTGGTGGTGGGGTTGTACTCGCCGTAAATGGAGCTGAGGGTGTTCGACGGGTCGGAAAGAGTACCGCCTACCTCGTAGTATCCGAGATCGATGCCGAGGTCGTATATAAAGATGTCGGTGCTGAGAGTGACGTCGCGGTTGATGAGGCGCACTTTCTTGCCCGGGTCGGCATAAAGTGTCGCTATCTCGGAGGCTCCGTCGTAGTTAAGCTCGTCGGCGTAGACAAACAAGGTGTCGCCCTGCTCCATACTTACGTTTCCGAAGGCGTCGAGCGACTCCGAGTCGGCGAAATAGTGGGCGCTGTCGCACCGCATAATCATGGGGCCTTTGGTAAAGACCACATCGCCAGTGAGTATCATGAATGAGTCCTGCGGATTCTTCTTGAGGATGTCGGCACGCTCGAGGAAGACGCGGCCCGTATTGCGGTCGGCCGTGGGAATGGTGGGGCCGATATGGACAGGGCGCGACGACTGCGACACCGCCCACGCCATAAGGGCGGGCAGCGCGAGGCATAGCAGAGCAACGAAGAATGAACGGCGACTCATACTGAATGTCAAACGGTCTCCGAGAGCGGAATTATGACAGCAGGCAGACTATCGGAGCCAGCCCTGATGAGTGAATTCGCAGCCTCTCCAGCCGTCTTCGATACGTACGTAGGTTTCCTTGATTTTCTTTTCGAGCCATTTATCTACAATCTCCCGGCTGCGAGCCTGTTCGTACATATCCTTGATAGTCTGATAGTCGTCGGAGAGATTGGCCGAGTGAGCATCGTGACGCGCTGTGAGGCGTACCATAGCCACCATATCGCGGTCGCGCTTGGGGTCGCGCATGATGAAGGGCTGCGAGAGTTCGCCGGGCTGCAGGCCTGCTACGGCACGGGCGATTTCCTGGGGGAGCTCCGACATCTGGAAGCGTGTGGTGCCGGTGTTGGAGTTGACCATGACACCGTTGCTCAGGCGAGTATCCTTGTCCTGCGAAATGTGGAGTACGGCATCTTCGAAGGTGAATTTCTTGTGGTCGACGATATCGGCGCGCACGCTGTCGAGACGGGCTACGGCGTCGGTGAGGTCTTTATCGGATACTTTAGGCTTGAGGAGGATGTGACGCACATTGATGCGGTCGCCACGCTTCTCGATGAGCTGGATGATGTGGAAGCCGTATTCGGTTTCTACGATTTTAGATACTTTCTTGGGGTCGTTGAGGTTGAACGCCACAGCGGCAAATTCGGGCACGAGCTGTCCGCGTCCCATAAAACCGAGCTCACCGCCACGGATGTTCGAACCGTCTTCGGAGTAGAGAATGGCGAGTGTCGAAAATTCGCTTTCGCCACGGTTTACACGGTCGGAATAGTCGCGGAGACGGGCCTTGACATCGTCAATTTCCTGACGCGGGATAAGAGGGTTGAGCGAGAGTAGCTGCACTTCGACCTGCAGGGGCACGAAGGGCACGCTGTCGGCAGGAAGGCTCTGGTAGTAGCGGCGGACGTCGCCGGGAGTCACCTTGAGGTTCTTGGTGAGGCTGTTGCGCACCTGCTGCACACGCGAGCGGTTGCGGATATTTGTAGCGTAATACTCCCGGATGTCGTTGAAGGGTTTACGGAAGTACTGCTCTACCTTCTCCCTGGAGCCCAAATTGTTGATAAGGAAGTTGAGCTGAGCGTCGACCTGCATCTGTACCATAGACTCGGCCACCTCGATAGTATCAAGATCGGCCTGATGAAGGAAGAGACGCTCTACGGCAATCTGCTCGGGGATAACGCAGTAAGGGTCGCCCTGAATAGGCGTGCGGTCGCTGAGCAGCTCCTGATAAGCCTGCTCGATTTCAGATTTATATATAGGTTCGTCGCCTACCATCCAGGCCACTTCCTCGATAACGTTGGAAGGCCCGGCCGCCCAAAGAGCGGCTGCAACGCACAGCCCGAGGCCGGCAAGTATACTCTTTTTATTCATTGTTTTATCCACTTTTAGGGAATCAATGCAAAGTTAGTCTAAATTTTGCAATACACTTATCTATTTAAACTTTTTTATAGAATATGTGAGGATAAAATGTGGGGTATATTATTTCTATTTACAGACAAAACGGCAGGCATGGTAGACAAGTCAGGGACTACTGAGAGAGTCTAAAATCGTTGAAAAATCCACAAAATCAACCTGCGGGTTGATTTTGTGAAATTTTATTTGTATATTTGCAGCAGAATTCAGAGATCTATGGATTATGATTTGATTTATCCGAGTGACGAAAAAGTCATACACGAAGCTCCGTGTGTGATAGCTACTTCATATTTTTATCCGGAAGAATTAATCAAACTTGGAGTTGATCGTGATGCTTTTGAGGTCAACGAACCATTTATTGATGACAATGAATTTGAGAAAGTCTTCAAATTATGGGAATCTCCTAAATATCTGAGACAATTCTTTGCAGAAAACAAAAATCATTTTGAGCAGGAATATTGGAATAACATTACTGAAGCACAATTCGTTGGTGATGTAATCAAATCTCTAAATAAAATCAAGTCAAATCTATTAGAACTATTCAAAACCAACACATTCCATACGGTGGTAGAACCTCTCGACCCTATTGAGGAAGATTTAAGACTCTATCAGAGTATTAGAATTAAGGTTAAGCAGGGTTGGATTCATAATAGAATGGCATTCAGATTTTACGCTATAGAAATTGAAGAGAATAAATGTTATCTGATAACCGGTGCTACAATAAAAATTCACAAAGACATGCTAAAAGCTAAGAATACCAGTATCGAAATGGCTAAATTAGAATATGCGCATCGTGAATTAGCATCAAAGGGAATCGATACAAAAACTTTATTTATCGATTTCTTATTATAAATATAAAAGGAGCAAGAATATGAACGAGAGCAATAAAAACAGACGTCTGAGAAGAGTTTCGTCATGGATGTCGGATGCCGAAAAATCAATCCAAAATGAGGATGAGATTCTTGCGGGTAAAATGATTGTGCTTAAGATTCTAAGATATATGGAAGAAAACCATATAACTCAAAAAGAATTGGCACAAAGACTTGGGGTATCACCTCAGTACATCAATAAATTCTTACACGGACAGGATTGCGACATAAAAATTTCTACAGCAATCAGATATGGAAAAATCCTTAATCTTAAGCTCATTGAGATTCCGGATACCAACATACAAACAGCTCCTAAGAATACGGTGATTTACACAGTTAACTGCTCTATAAACACCACTAGCAAAGGAAATTTCTCATATAATCGAATTAGTAATCAACCTTACCGATACAATTAACTATGCCTGAAATACTATATTCACTGAGAGGAGTTAGCGTAGACCAATTCGCCACTCTCTTCGAGCCTACAAGTGATAAGGTTGAATTGGAAATAGCTATTCCTATCAAAACAAACTATCGAGAACGTTCGTTTGCCGTAGGTGCCAACATCAAATTTCTTGAAGATGGCAAGCCATTTCTTGTGGCAGAAGCATTCTGCCATTATGAAATCGTAGAAAGTTGCTGGAATAATCTATCTGAGAATTCATCTAAAGATGTTGTTCTACCAAAAGATTTCATGGACGCTCTTGCAAGAATTGCCATAGGAACTATTCGCGGTGCAATCTGTGTCAAAACAGAAAACACAAATTACACAAAATATTTCGTGCCCATAATCGAAATTGGCAAAGAACAAAATGTCGAAGATTTTATTCTCTCTAAAGAATAAAGGCCTGTGTAATCAAAAAAAATTTTGTGCAGTCGTCAAAAATGACTAACTTTGCAGCACAAAACCCGCGCATGTGGCGTAATTGGTAGCCGCGTTAGACTTAGGATCTAATGTCTCAGGACGTGGGGGTTCGAGTCCCTTCATGCGCACAATATTTACGACCGATTTTCCAATCGGTCGTTTTTTATATCAATTATGGCAGATACTAAAGAATTTTTCTCGCGGACGGCTCTGGTGGCGGGTCCCGATATGATGGAGGCTCTGCGCGAGTGCCGCGTGATAGTGTTCGGCACGGGCGGTGTAGGGTCGTGGTGTGTTGAGGCTCTTGCACGTTCGGGAGTGGGACATATCACGATAGTTGACAGCGATACTGTGGCGGCGTCGAATATCAACCGACAGCTTCCGGCTCTCAGTTCGACCGTCGGAAAGGCTAAGGTGGATGTTGTGGCTCAGAGAATTATGGATATCAATCCTGAGGCTGAGGTGACGGCTCTCGAGATGCGATATACTCCCGAGACTGCGGCGGACTTCGGCCTTGAGAACTACGATTTTGTGATAGATGCCATAGATTCGCTCGCCGATAAGGCCAACCTTATATTGAGATGTACCGATCCTGCGACGGCGCCGAGGCGAGGATTTTTCTCATCGATGGGAGCTGCCCGCAAGCTCGATGCGTCGAAGATTGCCGTGGCGGAATTCTGGAAAGTGGAGGGATGTCCGCTCGCCCGTGCGCTGCGCACCCGCTTCAAGAGGTCGGGAGTGTATCCGAGGCGTAAATTCAAGTGTGTATACTCTCCTGAGACGCTTCCTCACCGCTCTGACGACGGCACGGGTGCCAATGGAACGTTTGTGCATACCACGGCGATGTTCGGTCTGCGGCTTGCAGGACTCGTAATTGAGACGCTTTATAAAATCCCTGCGGCCTCGAAGAGTGTGCGGTAGTATTCGGCTTTCTTTTCGAGTGCCATAGGATAGGCGCGGCTCGTAGAGGGCATGCGCCATAGGTCGAGCGAGCCGTCGGGGGTAAGGACGTGTTCGCCCATTTTGGGTCGCTCGGTGCCTGTGATTGAGGCTACTACGTCGGCGGCTTTCTCGCCCGTAGTGGCTACGGTGTGGCACTGCGGAATCTGCGTGAGGAGGCCGTATAGGTCGACAGGTTCGACTATTTCGAGAAATTTATCGGACGCGTTGCCTTTGAGGCGGCGTATGCGGTAGCCTGTATCGTTGAGGGCAATCTTCTTTTCGGTCATGAGGGCTTTGATGTCGGGCAGCCGATATTTTCGTGCGGCCTTATCGTAGAGTGCGAAGGGGTCGCCAAGAAAAATCAGACCTATCATTTTCCAGAAATCGTTGGTGGGATTGGGGTAGTAGAAGTCCATGGCCCAGCGATGTGCGCCCGGCGGGAATGTACCCATAATGAGCACTTTGGCTCCGTCGGGAAGCCAAGGTGCCCAGGGATGTGTTTCGATAGGAGTCTGTGAGTTCATTCGATAAAGTTTAAAATCAATATATCGTAAGGCAAAAGTAATCATTATATATAATATATAACAATCTCATTTGAAGTCATAATGTTAAATTTTACGGCAAGTATTGCATGAAAAGAAAAAGTTTCATAACTTTGCCGTGCAGTCCGTAAGCAGAAGCCCGGTCGGGGCTTGAGTGGCGGGATGCAGACATTTTGAAAAGCGTTTACTCGACGCTCTTTCTTGACATTCGGAAATCTGGTAAATTTCACAATCGCTGTCAAGAATGTAGCAAACGGTAGATGTCTTTGTGGATATGTATATATTGACTTAGTAGACACGCGTGTGTACTATTGTTGTCTATTCATATTCTGCGTGAGGCTTCTGCAAGTTTGCTCGTTCCTACAGTGATGGGCATACCAGAGCCTCCGAATGAGGGACGAGCAACAGTAAGGTTCTCGCGCTTTTCTTTTTTATTACCGAAAAAGAAAATGTCTGTCAATAGAGAGCCTTGGCAGAGGTTGGAGTACTGTCTATGCCCGACTCTCGTCTGAATATCAATAGACTTTTGAACAGAGGTCTGATTGCCTTCGCTGTCTTCTTAGCGCTACCGCTGAGCGCTCTGTGTGCCGACAGCAGCAATCGTTGGGCTCTCCGCTCAAACGCGCTTTACTGGCTCACGGCAACTCCGAACGGCGGTGCCGATGTATCTTTCGGCAGTCATTTCTCTGCCGGAGTGGCGTTGGGCTACAATGCTTTCAAGTTCCCCAATCATAAGAATAACCGTGGCGAAGACGCCAATCCCAAGCTGCTCCACTGGTCGCTCTCGGCCGAGGGCAGGTATTGGTTCAAAAGTGCTTTCGACGGGCACTTCGCAGGAATTCAGGTGCTCGGCGGACAATACAATGCCGGTGGGCTGAGGTTTCCGCACTTTCTGAACGGATACCGATACCGGGGCAGCGCCGTGGGTGCGGGGCTGGTGTACGGATATCAGTGGCGGATAGCGCCTAACTGGGGTATCGAGCTTTCGGCCGGTGTGGGGTATTTACTCCTGAATTACGATAAATACGATTGCGGAAGTTGCGGGTCGCGGATTAAATCTGCACGGAAGAACTATGTCGGGCCTACCAAGGCGGCTCTTTCTATAGTGTACACGTTGCCTGCGGGCCGGCGGCATGCGGATATGACGGTGCCTGAATTTCCTTCTTCTACGGCTCTCCCGGAGGCGGACCACGTGGTGGCTGCGATACAGCAGTCCGCACAGGAGCTTAGTACTGACTCTGCCGCCTGCGCAGCGGAGGTGTCTGCGCGACGTTGTGTGACGGATACTCTTCGGTTGACCTTCAGATATCCTGTGGACATTGCTGAATTCAGCCCCGATTTCGAGGGGAACCGCGCCGAACTTTGCCGGCTCGACAGTGTGGCCGCACTCGCCGACAGTATAATACGTGTGGATATACGGGGATATGCCTCGCCGGAATATACGGTGATGCACAATCTCGCCCTATCGGAGCACAGGGCTATTTCTGCAGCCGGATATCTGGCACGGAACTACGGATTTGACTCCGAGATGATGATATGGACCGGATACGGGGAGGACTGGCGGGGGCTGGTATCGCTGCTCGATTCCGCCCCGATGGACTACAAAGAGGAAATAAAATCCGTAATTTCACAGAAAGGTATAACTGACGGCCGGAAGGACGCTCTCAGGAATCTAAAGGGAGGGGATGCTTTCAACCGGCTGATGCAATATGTCTATCCGAAACTACGCCGGACAGTTGTCGAGATTATATATATCCATAACGATATCAAGTAATAAGTACGCCTTTAATGAACAATGTAGTAGAGAATCTCCGGGAGTTCAATCGCCTTGTGCCTGTGCTTGCTGCATGGGTCCTGGCGGTTGCCCACTGTTCGTGCTCTCTCGAGGACACGCGCGATCTCTGCTGCGATTCAGGCAATGCCATGCGGTACTCATACCGCCCATACGGCGCCGAGGCATTCGACGACTATATCGGGACGCTCAGGCACCTCCTGTTCGATGCCGGCGGTGATTTTCTGGGAGAGTTGCCGCCGGGAGAGAATCTGAAGTATCAGCCTCTCGCTCTGGGACAGGGTGAATACACTATGGTAACGGTCGCCAATGCTTCCGACATAACGATACTGAACCATACGGATATCTCGCATATCGGAGAACTGACGCTTTCTGCCGGGGCCTCCCACGACCCGGAGGGGGTGTACCGAGCTAACACTGATGAGCTATACTGGGGCGTGAAGAGATTCTCTGTCAGCGCAATGGGACTGGCGATGGATGTCTCGAGGCTCTCGCGGGCAATACCCGTGACATATATGAACAACATACACTGTCACCTTAAGATAAAGGTGGAGTGGTCGAATATGCCTGAGCATATAGGCGAATATGAAATGGAACTTGACGGGGTCCCCGACAGGTATTCCCTGCACCCGGAACGCAGTGGTGAGGCCGGAGGTTTCACCGTGCCGCCGGGGATACGGACGGGGACGCACAGAATCAGGGTACCTCTGCGATCCCGGGAGCTCGACGGTGAGTTTGTGACTCTCAGATACAGCAATGACTGTATTCCCGTTTTCAGGCTATTCTTCGATTCCGAAAAGGTAAGCCCGGATATTGACCTGGCAAGAGCCTTCGATACCTGGGGCTGGCGACCGTCGGATACCCACGTTCAGAACTACGAGATTCTGATACAGATGAACAGCGACGGATCGGCAGATATATTTCCTAACATCGAGGCGTCGGTGGCAGACTGGGTCAACGGCGGCTCTTTCAACTGAGATCAGATATAATCAATCCATATTATTAACTCAATTAAATCAATCTAAAATGAGAAGCAGTCTATTAATGACATGGGCGCTCTCCGCAGCGCTTCTTGCAGCCTCTTGTACAAACGACGGGATTGTAGAGCCAAGCCCCAACAATGCCGAGGCAAACTCAATCACATTCACCATCCGCACTCCTGCCGGAGAGAAGGTGAGCTACTCGCGTGCCGACGAGATTCACGACCTGCCGGAGTATGCTATCAAAACCCTGCGTCTGTACGAATACGAGGTGATTACGGGAGAGGACGGGTCAAAGAAGACATCGTTCTGCCGGTTGATGAAATATCCTACCGGCAACGGAACGGAAGTATTCGATATCACCAATAACGGCAACGGAAGCTATGCCTTCTCTATCGTGATTCCGGCATCCTACGAGGGTAAGACTTATACATACCGCTTGGTTGCGAACGACATTCCTGCGAGCCCCGCTGCAGGCTCTACCGTTGAGGATTTCCGCAATGGATTGTATGCAAGTGTCGTGCTCGCCGACAATGTGGTGACAACCGATGAGGAAGGCAACGAGACATCGGCTCCTACTACAGCGAGCGCTCTCGCCGACCCCGACAAGGGCATTGCCATGAGCGGATGCGCAACTTTCGAAGGTTCCGAAGAGATTAAGATCGGCACCACTACAACATGTGAAGTGGAGCTGACCCGTGTGGTGTCGCGTGTCGATATCCGCTATCAGACCCCGAACCTTGTGCTTACAAACATTCAGCTGATGGGTGCTCCCAAAAAGGGATACATTTTCCCGCAGGTGGCCAATGACGGCTCGGAGGCTCCCTATATCCCGTCTGTCCTTAATTCGGACTGCATTACAATGGCTTTCGACAAGGCCCGTCTGCCTGAGGGGTATCTGAAAAATCAGGAAGGAAAGGACACCGAGGTAATCAACAAGGCCTTCTATATGTACGAACGCAGCAACTACGATGGTAACTATGCATACGTTCATCTCGAATATGACGTCCTGGCTGATGACGGCACAGAGGAAGGCGCGAAGTATTCCGGCGAGCTCGATGTACCATTCCGCAGCACGACGGCCGACGGCGAAGGCAACTTCAACTACATAAATGCCGTGCGCAACCACCTGTACACCATTGTCCTCGGAAACGGTACCGATCCCGTGGCCGGAAAAGTCACTGCCAAACTCATTGTCGATGACTGGAACCTTATAGAAATAGACGAACATATTACCGACTGATTTATTTATCCGAATATTATAAAATCCAGAATAGCATTATGAAAACGCTAAAGTTATTTTCAACTCTGATTGCGGCAGCGATGCTCTGTGCCGGCTGCAATAATGAGGATATCCGCCCCGAGTCAGCAGGAAATACAGCCCCGGGGGTATATCTCCGACTCGCCGGTGCTGCCAAAGCGACAGCTTCCCGCGCAACAACAGCAGCCACGGATGACGAGAAGACCGTGGACAACGTGCTCGCCGTCCTATTCGATACTCACGAAGGCTTCTACAAGACTGTGGAGGCTACGCCGGTCCCCGGGTCTGACCAATACTCTTTCATTGTAGAAAAAGACGCTACCTACGACATATATATCGTGGCTAATGCTGACACCGAGCTCTCGGAAAGCCTCAAAAACATTCCTCAGGCGACTTCTGCCGACGATCCTACAAAGGGTCTCGAGGCTATTGTTGCCGGACAGGCCCCGGATGAACCCGGAAAATTCCTTATGGTGAGCAAGTATCCCGAAAAGGTAACTACCAAAATCACCGAGTCGCACTCTATCGGAGAGGTACACATGGAGCGACTCGCCGCACGATTCGACATCCTCAACAAGGCCGAGGGTATAACCATCAACAAGGTCGATTTCAAGAACCGCGCCATAAAGTCGTCGATCAAAACACGCAACGAAATGACCGATGACGAAGATTGGTTCGAGCCTACCGAATATAAAGACATCGACCTTGATGGTGACAAAATCAATGGTAAACTGTATTCCGAGAAGATATACACTTACGAGAACTACTCACTCTCGGGCGATGACACTCTGCCCTCGCTCGTAATAACATACACTGAGGACAACCAGGAGAAAACACATGAAGTGAAGCTGACAGACCCCGCTGCGACTGCAGGAACCGCTCTTGCGGTGAAGCGAAATCATCTCTACCGCATAATCATAACAAAGGCTACCAAACTCAA
>JAAVFI010000023.1 GCA_014800815.1 Bacteroidales bacterium
GATTAGACACTCTTTGAAAACAAATTAAACCGCCGTATGCCGAACGGCACGTACGGTGGTGTGAGAGGAAAGGAAACGAAAGTAGGTCAGAAAACTTTCGTTTCCCGACCTACTCGATTCATGTATATATCTTTCATATATATTTCGTACCTTTGCACATAGTCATGCCCCGTACAAACAAGATAGTACCAAAAACGAAAAGGGAAAGATTTGAATACTTCCTCAATGCTGTCTATTACTTCATCTGGACGGTATCTTGGAGGCATGCTCATTTTATAGAAAAATCCATATCAAAGATTTTAACGCCTGTCTTCACCTTTATAGTAGAAAAGGGGTTCCCCGAAGACTATGGAGGATGGTGCATGAAAAATTTGCGGTCACATAACTCTTTCGTTAATGACTGTCAGGCATATCGCAAACACAGCCTTAGTATACATAGCGGCTATCGCTTTTATTCACTGGTGATTATGGGATATTCGGCTCCTATATACACTCCGATAGCGATATGTATATTGCCTTGGTGCACAAATAAATTGGGTCTCATATTGCTTTTGGCCACCGTCTTTATAGCATACTTCGCGTTAAATGTAGTCTGTGACCGTATGGTTTTTAAAGGAGACCGCTTCATAAAATATTTCAAGAAATTTGACAAAGAGGATACCCTGTGGCGCAGAAAGTGGAAATGGATCACGGCATTGACAATAGCCGGCAGCTTCATCATTCTGATACTCTCCCTACTCCTTATTGTCACAAATATTACGATAAGATAGCGAAATTCGAATTTAACAATTCTCCTTGCAAACGTTTTGCAGAAAGTTCGTATATTTGCCGGACCATGAAAAAACTATTCGGAATCGCAATCACTTTTATGTGTCTCTTGTGTAGTCCTGCTATGGTGGCGGCGCACACGAGCACTACCGATTCTCTGCTTGCGGTTCTCGACTATGTAATTGCAAACCGCGAGGTGTATCTCGCCCGAAAACAGGCAAAACTCGACAGCCTGCAGGCCGAATACCGGCAAGCCGACAACGACCGAAGCCGCTTCGATGTACTCATACACCTCTATGACGAATACGTCACCTTCAACACCGACTCGGCAAACAATATAAGCCGCCGTATGGCTGCGCTATCGGAGAAGATAGGCGATTACGACATGAAAGCGCATGCCCGACTTAAAATTGCCAATATCCTGAGCGCAACCGGCATGTACCATGAGACTCTCGAGGTACTCGACTCCTTGCCCGGAGCGGCGATGCCTGAATATCTCCAGCCGTACTACTACCATATAAAGCGAACCGTATATGGCCGGCTCGAAGATTTTGCCGCGTTCGAGCCTGAAGAAAGATACTACCACGAGCTCACCAATCTGTACCGCGACTCAATAATCATTGTCAATGAGCCCGGGAGCCTCGGCTACGCCATAACCCTGGCCGACTGCTACAATGTGCAAGGCAAGCCGCTCAAGGCCATAGAGGTTATGGATAAATATCTGTCGGAACATAATCTTAACGAACATGAGCGGGCAATATGTGCATGGACTCTTTCGCGGTCGTATGCCGATATCGGAAATACCGAGGCTTACAAAGAAAATCTTCTGCGAGCCTCTATCTCCGACCTCAAATCGTCGGTCCGCGAGTATATGAGCCTTCGCGAACTCGCGCTTCTCCTATATGAAGAAGGCGACCTTGACCGCGCCTACCGTTTCCTGACCATAGCCATCGACGATGCCGCAAAGTGTAACGCCCGCCAGCGTATTCTCGAGCTCAACGACGTATCGCCCAAAATCAACGGCATCTACATCAAGACTATCCACAGCAAGAAAAAAGCCCTTGAATTCACCATATTAGCCATTACAGTGCTATCGCTCGTGCTGCTCGCCCTACTCGTATACATGCGCAAGCAGATGAGAAGAATTGCTCGTGCACGAAAAGAGATAGAGGAGGCATACGACAAACTCAACGATGCCACCGAAGCCCTCAAGGTAACAAACGAGAAACTGAGCGAAGCAAACAACTCCATTGCCGAAATTTCGGAGCTCAAGGAAGTGTATATCGGGCGATACATGGACCAGTGCCTGGTGTACATCGAAAAATTCGACAACTACCGCAAGAAAGTCGGTAAACTTGTCAATGCCGGCCGTGCCGATGAACTCAAAAAACTCGTAAAGACCGGTTCGGAAGTTGAAGACGAACTCAAACAGTTCTATTATAACTTCGACCGCACCTTCCTCAGCCTCTTCCCCACATTTGTCGCAGACCTTAATAATCTACTTCTGCCCGGCGAAGCCCTCGAGCCTCGCAGAGATGGCTCGCTCACTGCCGAGCTACGCATATTCGCGCTCATCCGACTCGGTATTTCCGACAGCGACAAGATAGCCAAATTCCTCAGATATTCACTTACCACAATATACAATTATCGTACGAAAGTACGCAACAAAGCTAAAGGAGACCGCAACAAACTCGAGGCCGAAGTAATGCTTATCGGCCGTAATGAAAGACCTGAAAAGTAGAAAATTCATCCAAATTCCACTACCAAAATCAGTGGGGCCCCAACACATTATCGTCTGATTACCAGATATCCGAGCCTTAAAAACAACTATATTTTCAATACCAATCATTGACAACGCATCGGGGCATGCGTAACTTTGCATGCAGACAAGCTCTGCATACGAATCTAATATCATATAGCAATGGCAAAATTTAAAGACATGCTTAGGACATTAATTCTGACACTGATGATTATCACCGGCATTCAACTGACGTCGGCACAAGTAATCAACATCTCAGGTAATGTATCCGACAACACCGGCGAGCCCCTGATCGGGGTAAGCATCACCGTGCCCGGCACGGGTAAAGGAGCCGTAACAGACATTGACGGCAACTACAGTATCCAGGCCGATGCCAAGGGCAAGCTCCGCTTCTCATACGTAGGATATGTTACTGTAGACGAAAACATCAACGGCCGCAGCGTAATCAATCTTGTAATGAAAGAGAACTCCGAAGTTCTCAACGACGTGGTCGTAATCGGCTATGGCACCATGGACAAGAAAGAACTCACATCTGCAATATCGCACGTGAGCGAGAAAGACTTCCTCTCGGTAAGCTCGCTCGACCCCTCGATGATGATTCAGGGCAAAGTTCCCGGCGTATCTATCACAAATACCGGAGCCGGCGACCCCAACAATCAGGCAAGTATCCAGATTCGCGGTGTATCATCGCGTTCGGCAGGCCTCGGCCCGCTCATCGTCATCGACGGTGTCCCCGGCGGCAACCTTACCAACCTCAACCCTAACGACATTGCATCGTTCGACATCCTTAAAGACGGTGCCGCTTCGGCTATCTATGGTACCCGCGGCTCAAACGGCGTAATACTCGTCACCACTAAAAAAGGCAGCAAAGACGGCACAATCCACACATCATATTCAGGAACATTCGCTTGGGACGTAGCCAACCGCGACCTGAAAATGATGGACGCTCAGGACTACCGCGAGGTACGCCTCGGCTGGGGCGACCGCGGTGTCGACCTCGGTGGAAACGTCGACTGGTTCGATGCCGTGACACGCACGGGCTTCACCATGCAGCACACCCTCACAATCAGCGGCGGCAACGAACGCAGCAACTACCGCGTGAGCGCCGACTACCGCGACGCCAACGGTATCGACCTCCGCTCAAGCCGTAAAGAATACGGTGCACGCGCATCGGTAATGCACACCACCAAAGGCGGATTATTTACCGTACAGCTCAATGTAGCACCCCGCTACATCGACCGCGACAATGCCGACTGGAGTGTATTCAAAGATGCTATCGAAGCAAACCCCACCACGCCGCTCATGGACCCCGAAAACCCGGCTCAGTACTACAACTTCTTCGGCCAGGTCGCAGGCTCGAACCCCGTAGAGCGCCAGCTCCTCGAAAAAAACAGCGCCGAGACTAAACTTCTCGACTGGGACGGCACTCTCAAACTCAACCTCCTGCCTCTCTTCGCCAAAGACGGCGACAGCAACCACAACCTCTCTACCCAGATAATGTTTGCCGACCACCAGTACAGCAACGACAACAGCTTCTTCCGCCCCTCTACGAGCACCATCTCTATCAACGACGGACACGAAGGCTCGGCAAGCCGCTCCTACACCAGCGAGCGCCAGTATGTGCTCGAGTGGCTCGCAAACTACAGCACACGCATAGCCGACAAGCACAATATCAAGGCTATGGCCGGCTACTCCTACCAGTACTCACACTACTCGGGCTTCAATGCCGAGAACAAAGACTTCCCCAACGACGGTCTCGGCTCCGATAACCTCGGCACAGGCGAATGGGCCAAGGAAGAGGGTGAAGTGATGATGGGCAGCTACCGCAACGATGCCAAACTCATTGCATTCTTCGGCCGCGTGAGCTACGACTTCGCCGGCAAATATCTCTTCACAGCATCTATCCGCCACGAAGGCTCATCGAAGTTCGGCAAGAACCACAAGTGGGGCGACTTCCCCGCTGTATCGGTGGGCTGGCGAATCTCCGAAGAAGAATTCATGAAAGATATCAGCTGGATCAACGACCTCAAAATCCGTGCCGACTACGGTGTGACAGGTAATCAGGACTTCGGCAGCTATCTCTCCATAAACACCATGAACGGCTTCGGCTATTACTACTACAACGGCAAATACTTCCAGGTATGGGGTCCCGGTAAGAACGTAAACCCCGACCTCCACTGGGAGAAAGGCAAGAACTGGAATATCGGTCTTGACTTCTCTCTGATAAACAATAAAATCTACGGCTCGCTCAACTACTTCAACCGCCGTCAGCAGGACCTCCTGGGCAACTACAAAGTACCCGTGCCGCCGAACATCCACGACGAAACTTACGTCAACGTGGGCACGATGAAGAACACCGGCTTCGAGTTCGACCTCAACTTCAACGCCGTCGACACCAAGGACTTCTCCTACAACTTCGGCGTGATAGGTACCGTGATGAGCAACAAATTCGTAGAGTTCAGCAACTCGGAGTATGTCGGCCAGGACTACTACAACGTATGCGGAACCTCCGACCCCTATCCCTACT
Source organism: Bacteroidales bacterium (assembly GCA_014800815.1). Lineage (GTDB taxonomy): Bacteria > Bacteroidota > Bacteroidia > Bacteroidales > Muribaculaceae > CAG-873. Next base: position 5,055 of record JAAVFI010000023.1, read on the forward strand.
ATAATCTGCAGCGAATCGAAAAAGGCAAGTCGATAGGCAACTTCTATATGTGGCGCTACGCAGGTATCAACAAAGACGGCGAATGGCTCGTGTACGACAAGGACGGCGATATAATCCGCGCCTCTCAGGCCACCGACGAAGACCGTACCATAGTAGGCAACGGTATGCCCAAGTTCACCATGTCGACAAGCCACAACTTCCGCTACCGTAACATCGACCTCGCCCTCTTCTTCCGCGGAGCCTTCGGCTACGACATCTTCAATATCCACGACTTCTACTACGGCACACGCAACTTCACCGGCAACGTGCTCCGCAAGGCCTACGGCAAGAACTTCGACGTATCGCCCAACACATCTACAGTAGTCACCGACTACTTCCTCGAGCGCGGCGACTACTTCAAACTCGATATGCTTACACTCGGCTATACCCTCAATCTGCCCAAAGCACGCTTTATAGACCGCGTACGCATCTACGGAACGGTGAAAAACGTATTCACTATCACTAAGTTCAGCGGCGTCGATCCGTCGACATATCAGGTAAACGGCCTCGAACCCGGAGCACAGGGCAGTCGCTCATACTACCCCTCCACCCGCCAGTTCATCGCCGGCGTACAGATTGATTTCTAATAACTGAAAAACGACACAGAAATGAAATTTCTTAAAAGTATAGCCGCAGCCGCCATTTCGGTACTCGCTCTCGGCAGCTGCACCAATCTGGACGAGACTCTCTACGATCAGGTTGGCTCGGACAACTACTACAATACAAAGATGGATGTGATTCGTGCCACATTCCGTCCTTTCGAGCATGCCTTCTGGAGCATAGGCAGCCGCCATGTGCTCAACGAACTCACTGCCGACCAACTCATCACACCCACACGCGACGGCTGGTGGTACGACGGCGGCAAATGGGAGCGTCTGCACTACCATACCTGGACTGTCGATGACCTCGGCGAAGCTCAGACCGAATGGAACGGTTGCTTCCAGGGCATCATGCAGTGCAACCTCGTAATCGAAGACCTCGATCGTTTCTCTGCCGAGCATTTCGGATTCTCGGAAACCGAGTTCGACAACCTCCGCGCACAGTGCCGCGCCCTGCGTGCATGGTTCTATATCCGCCTGCTCGACGCTTTCCGCAATGTTCCGCTCGTAACCACCTACAGCGATAAGCCTCAGACTCCTCAGGTCGAACCTTCTGTAGTGTTCAACTTCATCGAAAAAGAACTCAAAGACTGCACCACTCTGCTCGTCAGGAAAACCGGTCTCGGCACAAATGCCAACATACAAGGCCAGTGGACTCAGGCTGCCGCAGCAGCGCTCCTCGTACGCCTCTACCTCAACGCAGAGGTATATATCGGAGAAGCCCGCTACGACGATTGCGCCGCTTACGCCCGGGCTATCCTCGACGGCACTTACGGCGACTATCAGGTAGCCGACCGCTGGGATGCCGCATTCGACTGGGACAACGACAAATGCGATGAAGTAATCTTCGGCTTCCCCGCTTCCAAAGGCTACACCCACTGGCACTACGACGGCGACACATACGCATGGACCGTGCCTGCCAAGGCGGCCGTATTCTTCAACGACAATAAATCCGGCGTAGGCCACAACACCAAATATGCCGCCTCGCCGAGCTACGACCTCGACGGCAAGCTCTACGACTACGAACTCGGTATGCCCATTCAGAACTTCAGAAAGTACGACGGAGACGTACGCATGAAATTCTACACCAACCTCGGCAACAGCCGCCGCGAAGGTCTCTTCCTCTACGGCTACCTCGAATACAACGAGAACGGCTCCACCACGCGCCTCCGTGCTCCCGAGCAGCCCTACGACCTCTACCTCCGCGACGCCGTAGGAAAATTCCAGGCCCTCGACCCTGAGAAATGGCCCGCCGACAAAACGAGCAAGCTCTCGACCGGCGACCACAACTCAGGCTGGCACTTCGTGAAGTATCCTTTCTATGACGACAACGACCCGAACCAGCTTGAAAGCGACTACACCGAAATACGTCTCCCCGAAGTAATCTACTCGCTGGCCGAATGTAAACTCCGCGCCGGCGACCGCAACGGGGCCGCCAAGCTCCTCAACTCCGTGCGCCGCCGCAACTTTCCTGCCGAGCGCCTCGACGATGTACTCTACTCTCCCGAAGGCAACGCTCGCCTGGACGAAGCCGAGATGCTTGCCGAGTGGGGCCGCGAATTCTTCGCCGAAAGCCGCCGTCGCATCGACCTCGTACGATTCGGCAAATTCAATACCGGTCGCTGGTGGGACAAGACTCCCGACACAGACGACCACACGGCAATATTCCCTATTACCCGTACCATTCTGAACTCCAACCCCATTCTCAACCAGAACCTCGGCTACGGCAGATAATAACAGCTCAAACTAATCGAAAGTCATGAAACTAAGAAATATACTGTCAGCAATCTCCGGCCTCCTGCTCACGGCAGGCCTCGGTAGCTGCGACGGCGAAAAAGACCTCATTATCATCGAAGACGACCTCCCTATCAAGACTTCCGCTCTGTACATGGTAGGCGACGCCACTCCCAACGGCTGGAATATCGACACTCCCACGCCACTTGAAGCCGGCGAGGAAGACCCTCTGGTGTTCTCTTGGGAAGGCCCGCTCAATGCCGGAGAAATGAAACTGTGCCTCATCACAGGCAGCTGGGACGCACCCTTCATACGCCCTATCAACAGCGGTGAAAAAATCGGCCGCGAAGGAATCTCCGACGCAACATTCCAAATGCACGCAGGCGACCCCGACGAAAAGTGGAGAGTGTACGATGCCGGCATATACAGCCTCGTATTCAATCTGCGTAACTGGACAATGAGTGCCACATTTATCGGAGAGCAGGATGCTCCCGTTATCGAGCCTATCGAAGCTGAGGCTCTCTACATTGTAGGCGATGCCACTCCCAACGGCTGGAATATCGACAATCCCACCGAACTCGAAAAGAAGAGCGACTACATTTTCGTGTACGAAGGTCCTCTCGAAGCAGGCGAACTCAAAGCTTGTGCTACCACAGGCAGCTGGGACGCACCCTTTATCCGTCCGGACAGAGCCGACTGCGTAATCAACAAACAAGGTGTGGCAATCCCCTCTTTCGTATACACCACCTCGCCCGACAACAAATGGAAAGTAGAAGACGCGGGTATATACCGTATTACTTTCGACCTTCAGGAGTGGACTATCACCGCTGAATACACCGGCGAATACACCGCTCCCTCCAAGCTCTACATGATTGGCGAAGCTACCGAAGGCGGCTGGAGCTGGGACAACGTCACCGTAATCCAGGCATCGGCCGACAACGACAATATCTTCATCTGGGAAGGCGAACTCGGCCGCGGATCGCTCAAGGCTGCCCGCGAGAAAGATTTCAGCGCACCCTTCTACCGCCCCGCTACTCCCGACTGCGAAATATCGGCATCAGGTGTAGCATCTCACGAAATGCTGTTTACCGAAAGCCCCGACGACAAGTGGCTCGTAACCGTTGCCGGCAAGTATCGTCTTACCTTCAACACCGAAGCCATGACCTTCGACGCCGTGTACCTCGAAGAAGGTGACGTACAGCCCTCATTCCCTACCCTCTATATGATTGGCGGCGCTACAGAAGGCGGCTGGAGCCTCGACAATGCCACTGCAATCACTACCGAGACCGAAAACCTCTACGAGTGGGAAGGCAACCTCAACGAAGGCGAACTCAAGGCATGCTTCGAAAAAGATTTCTCGGCATCATTCTATCGCCCTGCAACCGACGGAGTGACGATATCCGAAAGTGGCGCAAGCGCATCGGAGATGGTATTTACCAAGTCGCCCGACGACAAGTGGAACGTAACCGCCGCCGGTCGTTACCACCTCACATTCAACCTCTCTGAGATGACATTCACAGCCCGATACCTCGACGCCGCAGCACCCGTAGCCGAGCGCCTATATATGATCGGCACTGCTACCGCAGGAGGCTGGAGCCTCGATGACGCTACCGAATTTACCGCCGTAGAAAGCAATCCCGGCGAATACACCTGGACGGGAGCTCTCGCCGAAGGCACATTCAAGGCATGCACTGTCAAAGATTTCTCGGCACCGTTCTACCGCCCCTCGTCGGCAGGTTGTACAGTATCAGAAGCCGGAATTTCGGCATCGGATGTGGTGTACACCACCGACCCCGACGACCAGTGGAACGTAACCGCCGCCGGTACTTATCAGATAAATATCAACATCAAGTCGATGACAATATCGGCTAAGTTCATCAAATGAAAATCCCCAAAAAAAATATGAAACAGATGAGTATAATAGCAAGCGCACTCGCTGCTCTTACACTGGCAAGCTGCGCCGACGAGATAGAGATGCGTCGTCCGCCCGTGTTTGAGCTCCCCGACCTGCCTGTCGTTGACGATATCCACACCTTCAAGGCCCCCCTCTACTGGAGCGTATACGAATACTGCTACACACGCGAGCAGCAGGGTGATAAAAATATCGACATTACTCCCGATGAATGGGACCGTATAATCGACTGGGTCGCAACCGACCTCAAGCCTGCCGGATACGACATGATCTGCACCGACGGTTTCATATCAATGGATGCCAAAGACGCTTCCGGCTATATGACCGACTACGGTTCGATTTCGCTCAGAGAACTTGTAGCCAAATGCAAGGCCAAGGGTCTGAAGCTCGGTGTATACGACAATCCCCTGTGGATTCACGGCCCGCGCGAAACTCTTGTCGACGGCACTTACTACAACTTCGGCCAGCTCTACTACAACGGCACCGCCGATGTGATGAACCCTAATGCAACCGACATATGGTTCAACTGGGCTGTTGCCGAGAATCCCGGAGCCAAAGAGTATATCGACGGTTTCTTCAAGCACTACAAGGAGCTTGGCGTCGAATATATCCGCATGGACTTCCTCTCGTGGTATGAAGACGGAAAAGACCGCAATATAGGTACCGTAGGCCGTGGTTATGGCCGCGAGAGCTATGCACGCGCCCTCAACTACATCTGCGAGTCGGCCAAGAAATACGGCATATTCACCTCGCTCGTAATGCCTCACCTCTACAACGATGCCGAAGTGGAAGCAAAGTACGGCAACATGGTACGAATCGTGGCAGATACCGGCACCGGCGGGTGGAGACACTGCTCGGCTCAGGACAAAGGCAAATCCTACACCACTTGGCCCAACTGTATGAATATGTTCGACGGATTCGTATACTGGTCGCACATCGCCGGCCGTGGCAACGTAATCCTCGACGGCGACTTCATCCGACTGAACACTTTCTCAAACGACGATGAAAAAGAGACTGTTGTATCGCTGCAGCTCATGGCCGGAGGTCCCGTTACTGTTGCCGACCAGTATTTCAACATCGGCAACAACCTCAAGTTCTACACCAACAGCGAAATGCTCGAGCTCAATACCGACGGCTTTGTAGGCAAACCTCTCAGCGACAAACTCAACGACCGCAACAACGAAATCTGGTACGGACAGATGAGCAATGGCGACTATGTAGTAGGCCTTTTCAACCGCGACGACTCGCCCAGAAGCTACTCCCTCGATCTTGCCGACTTGGGTATATCAGGCACTTACAACGCCCGCGACCTCTGGCGCCACACCGAAGAGCCCAACATTTCCACAATTAAAGCCAACGTCCCCGCTCACGGATGCAAAATAGTACGACTCTCTAAATAATAAATCAGTATCATGAATATAATGCGTTATTCTGCTATGGCGATCGCTGTAGCAAGCACACTCTTTGCCTCAGCAGGAGCTGCCGAACTCAGTTCTCCCTCCGGCATTGTAAGCATAAAAGCCGATGTAGTCGACGGCGTACCCACATATAGTGTGGACTACAAAGGCAAAGCCGTTGTCCTCCCCTCCACTCTCGGTCTCGAACTTGCCGATGGTCCCGACCTCATGGGCGGATTTATTCTCACCGACACCGCCAAGACCACCTTCGACGAAACCTGGCACCCCGTATGGGGCGAGAACAGCAGCATCCGCAACAACTACAACGAGCTTCTCCTCTGCATGGATCAGCCCGAGCACTACCGCAAGATGAACATACGCTTCCGCGTGTACGACGACGGCGTAGGTCTCCGCTACGAATTCCCTCAGGAAGGAGCCCTCACCTACTTCGTAATCAAAGACGAGAAGACTCAGTTTGCAATGGCCGGCGACCACACAGCTTGGTGGATTGCAGGAGACTACGACACTCAGGAATATGACTACACCGAGAGCCGCCTCTCTGAGATCCGCGACCTTATGGACGGTGCTATCTGCGGCAACGCTTCGCAGACTCAGTTCTCACCCACCGGCGTGCAGACCTCTCTGCAGATGAAGACCGACGACGGTCTCTACATCAACCTCCACGAAGCCGCCCTCGTCGACTACGCCTGCATGCACCTCGACCTTGACGACAAGAACATGATATTCACATCGTGGCTCACCCCCGACGCTCAGGGACGCAAGGGCTACCACCAGGTACCCTGCCACTCGCCCTGGCGCACTATCATGGTCAGCGACGATGCCCGCGACATACTCGCCTCGAATCTCATCCTCAACCTCAACGACCCCTGCGCCTACGACGACACCTCATGGATTAAACCCGTGAAATACATAGGCGTATGGTGGGAAATGATTGCAGGTGGCAAGCAATGGTCGTACACCAACGACGTACCCTCGGTACACCTTGGCTCTACCGACTTCAATGTCATGAATCCTCACGGACAGCACCCCGCCAACAACGAAAATGTGAAGAAATATATCGACTTCGCTGCCGAACACGGCTTCGACCAGATACTCGTCGAAGGCTGGAATGTGGGCTGGGAAGACTGGTTCGGTCACTCCAAAGACTATGTATTCGACTTCCAGACTCCCTACCCCGACTTCGATATCGAAATGCTCAACGCATACGCCAAAGAAAAGGGTGTAAAGATCATGATGCACCACGAGACATCAAGCTCCGTACGCAACTACGAGCGACACATGGAAGCTGCATACAATCTCATGAATAAATACGGCTACAACGCCGTGAAGAGCGGATATGTAGGCAACATCCTGCCTCGCGGCGAGCATCACTACAGCCAGTGGCTTATCAACCACTATCTCTATGCCGTAAAAGAAGCTGCCAAGCACCACATCATGGTCAACGCACACGAAGCCGTACGCCCCACCGGCCTCTGCCGCACATACCCCAACCTCATAGGTAACGAAAGCGCTCGCGGCACCGAGTACGAAGCATTTGCCGGCAACAAAGCCTTCCACACCACCGTACTCCCCTTCACCCGACTTCAGGGTGGCCCTATGGACTACACTCCCGGTATCTTCGAGCTCGACATGCAGAAAGTCAATCCCGGCAGCAACGGCTGCTTCAACAGCACACTCGCACGCCAGCTCGCTCTCTACGTCACCATGTACAGTCCCCTCCAGATGGCTGCCGATGTTCCTGAAGTTTACAACCGTCATCTCGATGCATTCCAGTTCATCAAAGACGTTGCCGTCGACTGGGACGAGAGCCGCTATCTCGAAGCCGAGCCCGGCCGCTACATCGTAGTTGCCCGTAAAGCCAAAGGCAACGACGAATGGTATCTCGGATGCACCGCCGGCGAAGAAGGTCATAAGTCTGAAATCCCCCTTGACTTCCTCGACAAAGACAAGAAATACGAAGCCACAATCTATGCCGACGCCCCCGACGCTGACTACCGCACAAACCGCGACGCCTACGTTATCACCAAGAAAAAAGTCGGTGCAAAGAATCGTCTGAAACTCGCAGCTGCCCCCGGCGGTGGATATGCCATCTCTTTCAAACCCGTAATCTAAAAAATACTAACCAATTAAATATCAATCCAATGAAGAAATTGCTTACCACAATTCTCGCCGGAATAGTAGCGGCAGGAGCTTTCGCCGCAGACCACAAAGAACTCTATGTTGTTGGCGAGGCAACCCTCACAGGCTGGGACCTCGGTCTCGCTACTGCCATAGCAGCAACACCTGACAACGACAACATCTACGAGGGCACCCTCTACCTCAAGAATGAAGGCGACTTCAAGTTTCTCGTATCTCCCCAATGGGGCGGTACTGAATTCGGTGGCGCAGAAGGTGCCACGCTCGAAGACGGCGAAATCAAACTCGCTACAGGCAACAACGACGAAGGCTACGCCAAGATATCCGTACCCGAATCAGGCAACTACCTCATAACAGTCAATACCGAAGAGCTTACCGCGACCATCGTTAAGTCGGTATATCAGGAGACCCCGATCCGATACGCATCGCTCTACATCATCGGCAGCGTATATGAGCCCATCTACGGCTTCAACGAAGCGCCCGTCATGTATCAGGATTCCGAGAAGCCCTATATTTTCAAAGCCAACGACGAGCTTACCGCCGGTGAGTTCAAGATCTGCTTCGCTCTTGGCGGAGGACGCGAATGGCGTCAGGACTGCTTCTTCTTCCGCGATGCCGAAAACAGCGAAAAAATGGTACCCAACCAGGACGGCGACCTCCAATGGACTATCGACGAAACCAAGTACTACACCATTACCGCTGATGTACTCGACAACACACTCTCTATTGCAACAGCCGCAACAGGTGTAACGCCCGAAATCGTAGCAGAAGACGAAACTCCCGTCTACTACAACCTTCAGGGAATCCGCGTAGAGCGTCCCCACAAAGGTATCTACATCAAGAAGACTTCCGCAGGCTGCTGCAAAGTACGTTTCTAAGATTGGTTTATCAAGTAGGAGTAAGAGGAGCCTCGCATGCGGGGTTCCTCTTTTTGCGCTTAAACACCTGCAACGGATGCCCTTTTGCATTTTTTTACCATGAAATTGCGGGGATGCGGGATATTATGTGTAATTTTGTGCTTTAATAGAATATAAACGCAAAATCACATAATACAATGGCTCAACAAGAAGATGTATTCAAGAAAATCGTTTCTCATGCAAAAGAATACGGTTTCGTCTTCCCTTCCAGCGAAATTTACGACGGACTCTCTGCCGTATATGACTACGGACAGAATGGTGTAGAACTCAAAAACAACATCAAACGCTACTGGTGGGATGCCATGACTCTCCTCCACGAGAACATCGTAGGCATCGACTCCGCCATCTTCATGCACCCCACTATTTGGAAGGCTTCGGGCCACGTGGACGCTTTCAACGACCCCCTGATCGACAACCGCGACAGCAAAAAGCGCTACCGCGCCGACGTCCTCATCGAAGACCAGCTCGCCAAAATCGACGACAAAATCAATAAAGAAGTTGCCAAAGCTGCCAAGCGCTTCGGCGACGCTTTCGACGAAGCTCAGTTCCGCGCTACCAACGGCCGCGTACTCGAATACCAGGCTAAGCGCGACGCACTCCACGAACGCTTCTCTCAGGCGATGAACGACAACAACCTCGAGGAGCTCCGCCAGATTATCCTCGACGAAGAAATCGTCTGCCCCATTTCAGGTACCAAGAACTGGACAGAAGTACGCCAGTTCAACCTCATGTTCAAGACCGAAATGGGCTCTACAGCCGACGGCTCGATGACCGTATATCTCCGCCCCGAGACCGCACAGGGTATATTCGTAAACTACCTCAACGTGCAGAAGACCGGCCGCATGCGCATCCCCTTCGGTATCGCACAGATCGGTAAGGCATTCCGCAACGAAATCGTTGCCCGCCAGTTCATCTTCCGCATGCGCGAGTTCGAACAGATGGAAATGCAGTTCTTCGTTCGTCCCGGCGAAGAGCTCAAGTGGTTCTCACAGTGGAAAGAATGGCGTCTGAAGTGGCACAAAGCCCTCGGCCTCGGCGACGAAAAATATCGCTACCACGACCACGACAAACTCGCTCACTACGCAAACGCCGCTACCGACATCGAATTCCGCATGCCCTTCGGATTCAAAGAAGTTGAAGGTATCCACTCGCGTACAAACTTCGACCTCTCTCAGCACGAGAAATTCTCAGGCAAGAAGATCCAGTACTTCGACCCCGAGCTCAACGAAAGCTACGTACCCTACGTTATCGAGACATCTATCGGCGTAGACCGTATGTTCCTCAGCGTACTCTGCTCATCTTACGAAGAAGAGCAGCTCCCCAACGGCGAGACACGTACCGTGCTCCACCTCCCCGCACCCCTCGCGCCCGTGAAGTGCGCCGTACTCCCCCTCGTCCGCAAAGACGGTCTGCCCGAAAAGGCCCGCGAAATTGTAGACGACCTCAAATTCGACTTCGCTACTCACTACGAGGAAAAAGACGCTATCGGCAAGCGCTACCGTCGTCAGGACGCTATCGGCACTCCCTTCTGTATCACAGTCGACCACCAGACTCTCGAAGACAACACCGTAACTCTCCGCGAGCGCGACTCAATGCAGCAGACCCGCGTAAACATCAGCGACCTCCATACGCTCATCCACGATCGCGTCAGCCTCTCCTCACTCCTTAGAAAACTCAAATGAAAAAATCAGGAATCATCACTTTAGCAGTCATTGCTATCCTCGTCATCGTACTCTTTGTAAGCGGCAAAAGCGCCTATAACTCTATGGTGACGCTCGAGCAGGACGTCGACGAGGCCTGGGCCAAAGTCGAAGTCCAGTATCAGCGCCGAATGGACCTTATCCCCAACATGGTAGAGACCGTCAAAGGCTACGCCGAGCACGAAAGCTCCACCTACGAGAAGGTCACTCAGGCTCGAGCAGGCCTCTCTGACGCCTACAATGCCGCCAAAGAGCAGTCCGCAACAGTAACTCCCGCCGATACCGAAGCATTCGACCGCTACAATCAGGCCCAGCAGGGCCTCAACAAAGCCCTCAGCATCTACGTAAATGCCGTCAAGGAAGCATATCCCGACCTCAAGGCCGACGTACAGTTCACCAACCTCCAGACCACTCTCGAAGGCACCGAAAACCGTATCGCCACCGAGCGTGGCCGATACACCGGTGTGGTGAAGGAATACAACCTCAAGGTAAAACGCTTCCCTGCAAACATCTGGGCCTCAATCTTCGGATTCAGCGCCAAACCGCAGTTTGCTTCCGACCCCGAAGCCGCCACTGCCCCTAAAGTCAGCTTCTGATTATGAAAAAATTTTTAGTAATATTAGCCGCCCTCACGGCCTCGCTGGCCTTTATCTCGCTCCAGTCGTGCAACTCCGACGACGAGACCACATGGGAAAAATACCGCGAGTGGCGCGACTTCAATCAGACCTGGCTTGAAGAACTGCAGCTGCAGAAAAACGCCGACGGCACCCCGTACTACAGCGTCATCGTTCCCCGCTGGAACAACGGCGCATACGTACTCGTACACTGGTTCAACGATACCACTGAGACCCGTGGCAACCTCTCGCCGCTCTACACCAGCACCGTAGACGTTCGCTACAAGCTCCACCTCGCCGACGGCACTCCCGCCGACTCATCCGACAACATTACCTCGTATGGCGAGAAAGGAATCTTCCGCTCGAGCCTCACAAACGTTATTCAGGGCTGGCCCATAGCACTCGAAGCAATGCACTGCGGCGACACCGTCGAAATCATCGTGCCCTACCAGTCGGGCTACGGCACACAGAACCTCGGCGCCATCCTCCCCTACTCCAACCTCCGCTTCAACGTCCGTCTCGTCGACATACCCTACTACGAAGCGGCACCCTACGAGTAATCAGTGCCGACATTCATTCACTTATAGAGGACTGATTCCAAAGCGGGGGTCAGTCCTTTTTTCTTATCCATCATCACATTCAGCACTCCTATGATTATCACTGTCATCACACTTATACTTGCAGCCATAGGCTTCATCAGAGGAAAACTGAGAGCCGACATAGTTGCACTCATAGCCCTGCTCATACTCACCGTTACCGGGATTATATCCACCTCCGAAGCTCTGTCGGGATTCTCTAATCCTATCGTAATAATGATGATAGGCCTCTTCGTAGTCGGGGGTGCCATATTCAATACCGGCCTCGCCAAGATGATAGGCGCAAGGCTCCTGAAGCTGTCCGGCAAGAGCGAACTGAGGATGTTTCTCCTCGTTATGGGAGCCACAGCCCTCATCGGAGGGTTCGTGAGCAATACCGGCACCGTAGCACTGATGCTACCGATTATCGTAAGTATGACAGCAGGAAAAGGAGAGAGCCCCTCGCGCTTCCTTATGCCTCTTGCTTTCGCCAGCAGTCTCGGCGGTATGATGACCCTCATAGGCACACCTCCCAACCTTGTTATAGCAGAAGTATGGGAGGAAGCCGGCAATGCACCGCTCACATTCTTTTCCTTCTTCCCCGCAGGAGCGGTATGCCTTATCGCAGGGACTCTCCTGCTTATTCCCCTCAGCCGTATTTTCCTTTCGGGCAAAGGTCATGGGCCCAACGCCGACAGCGGCTATAAAAGCATAGCACAACTGGTCACAGACTACAAGCTCGACTCAGGGCTATATGAACTCAAAATCGACGAAGGCAGCGACATCGACGGCAAAACGCTTTCACAGCTCAACATCAGAGCACAATACGGTATAGATGTACTCGAGGTGAGAAAAGGCGATATCCCCGGACGCATCATAAAAAACATTTCACAGCATGCCGCCCAACCCACAACACCCCTTACAGCAGGCGAAACACTCTTTGTGAGAGGCGACAAGGCCGATGTAGAGACCTTTGCTCACGATTATTCTCTCACCGGCACAGAAGCCGGAAAAGGAAGCCTCCAGTTCTATGATATCGGCATTGCGGAGATAGTACCGATCCCGCAGTCCGGCATCCTCAAGAAGACAATCGGAGATATAGGGTTCAGAAGCACTTACGACGTGAATGTAATCGGTGTAAGACGCAAAAATACCATTATATCCACATCCCTTGCCGACCTTGTTATACAGCAAGGCGACATACTGCTCGTTCAAGGTTCGTGGGACGCAATCGGCCGCCTTGGCAAAGAACGGAAACTATGGGTAGTCCTTGGCCAGCCCCTCGAAGAAGCTGCCAAAGTAACACTCGACTATAAGGCACCGACAGCAGCTATCATCATGGCTGCAATGGTTGTATCGCTCATATTCGACTTTGTACCCGCAGTGATCACCGTACTTATCGCCGCCATTCTTATGATACTCACAGGCTGCTTCCGCAACGTCGAAGACGCCTACAAAACGATAAATTGGGAGAGTGCCGTTCTCATTGCCGCAATGATGCCAATGTCTTTTGCTCTTGAAAAGACCGGAGTCTCCGAACTCGTCGCAGGGTCACTCGTCGACAGCCTTGGTAGTTTCGGCCCTCTTATGCTTCTTGCAGGTGTATTCTTTACCACCTCGATCATGACACTATTCATAAGCAATACTGCTACGGCAGTACTGATGTCGCCGATCGCACTCGAAAGCGCCCTCGCGTTCGGTGTCAGCCCTCTGCCCTTCCTGTTCGCTGTCACTTACGGCGCGAGTCTCTGCTTTGCATCGCCCTTCTCCACACCGCCAAATGCTCTCGTGATGTCTGCAGGTCAGTACACTTTCGTAGACTACATCAAGGTAGGCTTGCCACTACAGTTGATCCTCGGCATACTTATGGTAGTAATCCTTCCCCTATTCTTCCCCTTCTAAAATAATGTATAGCAAAATATTACTATCCGCTAAACCATAAAACGGCGAGTCCAACTTCTTGAACGGCAGAAGTTGGACTTGTTTATCTTGAGAGACAAGCCTCCTCAGTATATTTCAGCACCCACAGACGACGATTCAGATTCTTCGGCAAGCATTATTTTCAGGTATTGCTGTCCGATAAAAAATTTTTGAAGACATGAAATTTAGGATCGAATCCTGCAAATGGTGATCGACTTTAACCGCCGAGCCGCAGGCTGAGTGATGTGCGGGGAGAGTCCACCCTTTACGTTGGCGTCCTCCCACAACTCCCACAACTCCCACACCCTCCCACGCTCTCCCACACCCATTTCCCCACCACCGACATCTATCCGCACACCTCCCGTCAGCCTCATACTATCTTCGCGGCGATATGTCACGCCGCTTCCTCGACATAACCGCAGAATTCGCTCGGTGGTTTGGCCGTTCCCTCCGTTGGTGGGAACGCAACATCATTTTTACTTTGGAGCGACAGCGACGTCGTCGCGGCGGCATCAACGTGCAGGTCGTAGACTATCCCGACACCGACTCCACAGAGGTGCTCATCGGCTACATCAACTGGCTTATGACCCTCACACCCGGACTTGACCTCGTGCTCGTAGACCGTAGCATTAAGGAAGCCCACGCGTTGGAGTACAAGTTCGTAAGGAGACCGCTCGCCATAGCGTCGC
>JAAVFI010000024.1 GCA_014800815.1 Bacteroidales bacterium
GGTTGAGGTCGTGGGCGTAGAGAATGTTGAAATTCGTGCCTCGGAGAGCATTGGGTCTACGCTGCGACGCTATGGCGAGCGGTCTCCTTACGAACTTGTACTCTAAGGCGTGAGCCTCTTTGATGCTACGGTCTACGAGCACGAGATCAAGCTCGGGCGTGAGGGTCATGAGCCAGTTGATGTAGCCTATGAGCACCTCCGTTGAGTCGGTGTCGGGATAGTCCACGACCTGCACGTTGATGCCGCCTCGACGACGTCGCTGTCGCTCGAGGGTGAATATGATGTTGCGTTCCCACCAACGGAGGGAACGGCCAAACCACCGAGCGAATTCTGCGGTTATGTCGAGGAAGCGGCGAGCCATGATGCCGCGAAGATACGCCTCGCAAAGAGGGATGTGTGTGGGTACATGTCGCGCGGCGGGGAAATGAACTTAGGAGGGGTGGGAGATATGGGAGGTGTGGGAGGCGGCCGCAAAAGTTTGCGTTCTTACAGATTATCAGTAAGTTCTGACGCCGCTTGGGCGTTGCGGAGGAGGCCGGCGAGTTTGGCGCGTTTTATGGCCGAGCGGCGGAAGGTGAGGGAGAATGTTTCCTGAGTCATGGCGGTGATGTCGGCGACGCGGAGGGTGAGGAGTGTGGGGCGGGGTGTGAATTCGGGAAGGATTTCGACGGGGAGGGTAGGGTGTGCCTCGGGGCATACGTCGCGGCAGATGTCGCAGCCGTATATGCGGCCGCGGAGGGGTGTGGTGAGGGCGCCACGGTTTTCGATTGTGAGATAGGAGAGGCAGCGGCGGGCGTCGAGGGCAGAGCCGTCGTGGTTGAGGGCGGTGCCGGGACATGCCCGCAGGCAGGCCCCGCAGCGGGAGCAGTTTGTAGAGGTGAGGGGAGTGTCGGGTGGCAGTGCGGCTGTCCAGAGTATTTCGGCGAGGAATACGGCGGAACCGATGCCGGGGACTATGAGTTGATTGTTCAGACCGATGTAGCCTATGCCTGCACGGGTGGCCCAGTAGCGTTCGCGGAGGGGGGCCGTGTCGATACATATACGTGTGCCCGGGTAAATGGCTTCCAAGGCGTCTGCTACGGGCGTGAGACGCTTGCGGAGTACGTCGTGGTAGTCGTCACCGAGTGCGTAGTCGGCAAAGAGCGGAGAGCGTTTTACGCCGGGTGCTGTATATGGGAAGGCAAGGCTGATGATTGTGCGGGCTCCGTCGAGGAGCAGGGCGGGATTGTCTCTTACATCGGTGTACCGCTCCATGTATTCCATGTCGGCGTGGCGGTTCTGCCTGAGCCATTGGCGGTAGAGGGCGCGCTGATCTTCGGGTACGGGTGCGACTCGTGCGAAGCCGCAGGCTGCAGCTCCGGCCTGACGACAGAGTGTGCGCACGTGCTCTTTGAGAGCCTCAGCGCTGTCATTCCATGGGGATTGCTTGGAATTCATAGCCCTGCTCTTTGAGCCACTCTATGGCCTTGGGGAGGGCGTAGCGCATATTGGCCGAGGCCTTGAGGGAGTCGTGAAATACAATGATTGAGCCGTCGCGGGCGAAGCGTCGGACGTTCTCGAAGACCTGGTCGCCGGTGAGCTTTTTGGAGTAGTCGCGGGTAACGAGGTCGTACATTATTATGTTGAAGCGCTCTTTGAGGGCCTTCGCCTGCTTCCAGCGGATGAGTCCGTGAGGCGGACGGAAAAGAGGGGAGGGGATGAGCGCTGCAGCTTCGGCAACGTCGCGCAGGTAGCGGTGCGCGCGCACTTTCATGCCCTGGAGGTGGTGCATGGTGTGGTTGCCTACGGAGTGGCCGCGTCGGATGACTTCCTGCAGGAGGTCGGGATTGCGGCGCACGTTGTCGCCTACCATGAAGAATGTGGCCTTGACGCCGTAGCGGTCGAGGACATCGAGCACCCAGGGTGTTTCTTCGGGAATGGGGCCGTCGTCGAAGGTGAGGAACACCACGGGCCTCCCTGTCCGGCGCTTGATGCGCCAGATAGCTTCCGGGAAGAGGAGGCGGTACAGGAGGGGCGGTTGTTCGATTAACTTCAAGAATCAGAGAAGATTGTTCCACTCACCGGGAGTGAATGCGTATTTCTCCATGAGCTTAATGCTGTGCTCGCGGGGATCAGTGCCTGCGCGCTCGTTGAGGCGGAGGAGGTTGACGGCGCTGCGGATGAGAGTCTGCTGAGAGCCTGAGAATGAGGCTGCCTCACGCTCGAGGGTGTCGGCGTCGTAGCCCTGGATGTAAACCAGCGGTGCGAGTCGCAGGTCGTTCTCGAGGGTCATTTCGGCGAGTGTGGCGCGGTCGGCGGCACGGTCGGACGAAGTGACGATTGCGGGATCGGCAGCGAGGATTGCGGCACGGTTGAGCAGAGCGACTGCTTCGCCGAGATACTGGAGAGCGTAGGTCTCGGAGCGGCCCAGTGAGGCGAGGTCGGCGGGAGCGAGCGACGATGCGTACTTGACGAGCTGAGCGTATCTGTCGGCCTCAGGCTCGAGGATGCTTACGGCAGCGTCGAGGTCGGCCGGATTGCCGTAGTCCATGTAGAGGTCGAGGTATGTGCGGGCGAAGTAGAGGCCGAGCATGCCGTCGTAGGGAACTACGGTGGCGGGCATCTTGCTGCCGAGGAGGTCGAGGAGCTGACGGGCCATGTCGGCATTTGTTGCGGGAGCCTGCAGACCGTTGTCGACGGCTACCTTACGCGATTCGGCGGAGGCGGGAGCGTCGGGAGTCTGGAGGAGGTTTTCTACCACTGTATAAACGCCCGAGCGAATCGAGGATGCCATGCGGCGTACAGTCTCGTCGAGGTAGAGGCCTTCGGCATCGGGACCGTCGAGACCTCCCCAGCGGTATTCACCCACGATGTTGCGGTAGGCTTTCTGCGCGGTGGGGTTGTAGTCGGCGTCGGCGAAGGGTGTTACTTCGTAGGCAAGGCCGGTAGAGGAGAGGAAGGGAGTGAGGCCGAGATAGTACGATGAGGGTACTGTGGTGGCGAAGTATGCGGGACGCGACCAGTTGTCGTTCACAGAGTTGGCCACGATATCGAGCGAAAGGACTTTGCTCTGGTTCATGCCCGAACCCAGACGAGAGAGGTCGGTGGAGATATCGGTGAGATAGGGCGCGAGGAAGGTCGAGTCGACGGCTTCGATACCCGAGGTGTAGCGCTGCATGGCTGCGGCACGGTCGACGGGCATGAAGACGTTGGGCGTGAGCAGGAAGGGTGCTCCGTAGCGCTTTTCGTCGGAGTTATAGAGCGATTCAAGGGCTTCGTGAGCCTCGGTGGGAGTCTTGCTCTGGGGCACTACGAAGCTGTAGGCCATGCGCTCGTAAGCGTAGTCGGAAGGCTTGGCCCACATGGGTACGGGGGCTGCATTCTCGGTGGGGTGCTGCATCTGGTTGGCATACCAGTCGGTGGTGAGATATGAGAGGTTGACCACACGCACGTCGGTACGGAATCCTTCAACTTCCTGGGCGTACCAGAGGGGGAAAGTATCGTTGTCGCCGTTGGTAAAGATTATCGCTCCGGGGTCGAGGGAGCTGAGGTAGTTGAAGCCGAAGTCGCGGGTGGTGTAGCGGCCCGAACGGTCGTGATCGTCCCAGGTCTGCGATACCATCTGGAGGGGTACGGCAAGGCCTATAAGGCATGCGATAGATGCGGTGGCGATGTCGAGGTTCTTCGAGGGCTTGGCTTCTTCGCCGTCTTTGGGCTTGGGTGCGAGGAAGTTGCGGAGCATCACGCCGATTGCGGGAACTCCCATACCAATCCAGATCGCGAAGGCGTAGAAAGAGCCTGCGAAGGCGTAGTCGCGCTCACGCGGCTGGCCGGGAGTCTGGTTGAGGTAGAGCACAATGGCGATACCCGTCATGAAGAAGAGGAAGAACACTACCCAGAACTGCTGGATGCCGCGCATGGGGTTCTCGCGGTGAGGGTAGAGAGCCTGATAGAGCAGACCGATGAGGCCGAGGATGAGGGGCAGCATGTAGAATACGTTGTGACCCTTGTTTCCCTTCCCGAATTCGTCGGGGAGAACCGACTGGTCGCCGAGGCGGGCGTTGTCGATGAAAGGTATGCCCGATATCCAGTTGCCGAGGTGAGGTTCACCGTTGCCCTGGATGTCGTTCTGACGGCCTGCGAAGTTCCACATGAAGTATCTCCAGTACATGTGGTTGAGCTGGTAGTTGACGAAATAGCGGAGGTTTACGTCAAAGCCTGGCTTCCACACGGGAGTCTGGAGAATGGTCTCGCCGGTCTCGGAGTCGATGTTTGTGGTTACGGGAGTGAGGTGCGAGAGGTAGGGCATGAGCTCGTACTTGGGAGCGTAGCCCTGTGCGGCCCACTTGGAGCGCAGCTCGCGGGGGATGTTGTAGAGGTCTTCGTTGACGTATCCTGCCCATGATTTATAGCCCTGCACGTGTGCCCCTGAGGGTTCGTTGCTGTATATACGGGTGAAAATCATGTCGAGGTCGGGCATGGTGCGGTAGTTGGGACGCTCTACCTCGCGGACGTATCTGTCGGGCTCGCCGGGGTTGGCTTTTACGACCTTGGTGTACGATTTCTCGGGGTTGTTGAAAGCGCCGTTGTTCTCGTCGCGGAGGTAGCCGTCGATTACATGAGTGCGTGGACGACCCGACTCATCGACAGCGACATAGAAGTTGCCCGAACCCTGGGGATATTCCTCTTCCTCGAAGGTCTCGGCGAAAACGGGGCCTTTGAAGAGGGGACGGTCGCCGTACTGCTCACGGTTGAGGTACGAGGCAAGGGCGAAGACGTTGTCGGGAGCGTTCTGGTTCATCGGGGTGTTGGCCGACGCACGGATAAGGAGCAGTGCGTAAGACGAGTAACCGATGAAGATAACGAAGATGCTGATGATGATGAGGGCGAATCCGCGCGCGGGTACTTTCTTGCAGAAGCCGAAGACGTAGACGGCGAGTGCGGCGATGACGATGATGCCGACTGCTACCGAGTGGCCTATGAAGGGCATACCCGAAAGGGCTACGGCGAGGATGCAGAGGAAGCGTGTGGCACCGCTGTCGGGGCGGTTATAGAGCCCGCGGATAGAGAGGATGAAGACTGCCACGAGAGCTATTGCGTAGATGAGCACGCCCATGTTGTAGCTCATGCCGCAGGTGTTGACGAAGAAGAGTTCGAACCACTGGGCAACCTGTACGAAGCCGGGGACGAGGCCGTAGAGAATTGCGCCTACTATCACGCAGGATATTGCGAGGGCAATGAGCGAGCCTACGGCGTTGACGTTGCGGTAGCGGCGGTAATAATATATGAGGCCGAGGGCGGGAATACAGAGAAGGTTGAGAAGGTGGACCGCAATAGAAACGCCTATCACATAGGCAATAAGCACGAGGTAGCGGTCGGAGCCGGGGTTGTCGGCACGGTTTTCCCACTTGAACATGAGCCATACCACGAGAGCGGTACAGAACGATGAGAAGGCGTAGACCTCACCTTCGACTGCAGAGAACCAGAAGGTGTCGCTCCAGGTGTAGGCGAGGGCACCGCACACACCGCCGCCCATGATGAGGGCCATCTTCCACCAACCGATTTCGGTGGCGTCGTCGCGGACTATGAGTTTGCGCACAAGATGCGTTATCGACCAGAACAGCAGGAGGATAGTGCCTGCGCTGAGGAGCGCCGACATGGAGTTGACAGCCAATGCCGCAGTAGACATCGAGCCGCCGAAGAGTGTGATGAAGAATCGGGCTGCCAGCATGAAAATGGGGTTGCCCGGCGGGTGTCCGACTTCAAGTTTGGCACCTTGGAGGATGAATTCGGGACAGTCCCAGAAGCTCGCCGTGGGCTCTACCGTCAGGAGGTAGGTGATTGCTGCTATCAGGAAGCAGAGCCAACCCATGGCGTTGTTGATAATATTGTATTTCTTCATAGTTCAGAATCTTTCAAGGCACAAAATTAGTGATAATCCTGCAAGTAGGCTCAACGTTAAGGGTTTATTAACACTCTTGTTTTTATTACTTCCGGCAGATAGTGAGCGGAATGGAACCAAGGCGCGAAGCTGCGTCGGAAAATGTGCTGAAAAAAGAGCCGTAGATTCGCTTCATGCGCGAGAGCAGTAGCAGTTCGGCGAGTGCGTCGACGACTCCTTCGGGGGTGTCGCGGCGGGCAGTGGCGGGGTTGGTGTATATCCTGTCGGGGTATAGGCGCGAGAGTTCGGCTTTTGTGGAATCGTCGTCGGTGGCGAGGAAGAAGCGGACGTTGGCATCGCGGGCTATTTCGGCATCAATGGCGTCGATAAACAGGCTCAAGGGGCTTGAGGCTATGGAGTTGGCGTTGTCGGTGCGGCGGATATGCAGAGCGACAGTGGCTCCTGGAGCGGAGGCGGCGAGCTCGTCGACGCGACGCCGGACTGTGACCGAAGGGCGGAAGTAGCGGCGGTAGTCTTCGTCGGCGAAGGGGTAGAAGTCGAGGCCTGAGAAGAAATAAGCATCGCCGCGGGCTTGCTCTACTTCGGAGCGGAGGAGGAGGGGAGAGCCCACATAGCGATCTTCAAAGCCGGGCTCGTCGAAGTGTGCGAGAGCGAAGTGTCGGTGCTGATAGATTGCCGGCAGGCGGAGGTTCAGCAGGCGGGGCACTTCGTATTTAAGATGATATGCGGCAGCGCTCACACCGCGGATAGGCACGGGGAGCGCTGCAGGGTCGAAAAGAAGTGAGTATGGAGCGTTAAGCCCGCTGTCGCGAGCCCATACTATCTCTACGAGGCGGCCGGTATCGCGGCCGAGGGCAATGCCTGAGGCAATTGCTCTCATGCGGTTGGCGAGACCTCCCGCCGGACAAACTGTAATTGAGTGCGATTTCACTTATGTTTACGGAAGTGATCGTTGTAGAGCTTGATGCCGAATATAATCACCGAACAGATGGTGGTGATGACGTTGGTGATGACCAACGGCCAGTTTTCGAGCATGCAGCCCTGAACGACGAATAGTATCGAGCCGATACCGAGCATGCAGAATGTAGGAAGGGCGATGCCGTCGGTATTTCGGGTGCGAATCGTAGCGATAGCCTGAGGCAAGTAGCCGAGTATCATACAGATACTGGCAGTGTATCCGAATATTGTTAACCACATAATGCTTTCAATTTTTTTACAAATTTAGTATAAAAAAACGGACTGTCAAAATGAGCAGGACGCCCCGGCCATTTAAGCCGGAACGCCCCGCGATATTTTATGTCAGTTATGCAATGTACAGATTATTTTGCCTCGAGGGTGCAGATACTTACACGGTTCCAGCTGGGTTCTTCGAACATCTTGCCGATACCTTCACCTTCTGCAGTGATGCGGCTGGATGAGATTTTGTACTTGCTTACGAGCTGATTCTTGACAGCTTCAGCACGGCTCTGAGCGAGTTTTACGTTGAAGTCGTAGTTGCCTTCGGGCGAAGCGTAACCCTTGATAACGACCTTGCTGTCGGGGTGGTTGACCATGTAGTCGGCAATCATTTCGACGTTAGGCATCTGGTCGGCAGTAATCTTCGAGCTGCCTACGCGGAAGAATACGAATCGTACGGAGTTGTACTGGTTGGTCACTTCCTTGATAACTTCAGGCTTGCGGTTGAGTGCCTGCTGGAGTTTGGCTGCGAGAGCTGCATTTTCAAGAGCTGCTGCGTCGGCTGCTGCAGAAGTTGCTGCTACGGCTGCACGGAGTTCGTTGACCTGAGCGTTGAGGCCGTCGACTTCAGCCTGGTCGTAGGGACGTACGCACTTGAAGCCGTCGCCGAAGCGGTATGAAACACCTGCCATGAGGTTGAAAGTAGCTTTGTTTACGTCGTAAGCTGCAGAGCTGTGAGCGTAGTCGCCGCCCATGTTCCATGTAACAGAAGGCTTAAGGGCGATAGTTACGTGCTGGCTTACGTTGAAGAGGAAGTTAAGGCCTGCCTTTGTGGCGAAGTAGTTGTAGTATTCGCCGTCGTCTTTCTTAGAGAAGTAGTCGTGACCCCAACCGGCACCGGCCTGAGCCTCGATTGTGAAGGGACGTACCTTGCAGGGATAGCCGCCGAAGAGATTGAAGAGGTCTACGGTGCCATAAGCGCCTACGTAGGAATTATCGAATGCTGTGCGGCTGTGAGGGCCTCCCCACGATGAAGTGTTTACTCCGAAGTAGCCTTCAGCACCTACACCGAAAGTAGGGGTGATCTGCTTGGCAATGTGCATACCTGCGACGCCTCTCATCGAGCCAAAGAAGGCATGGTGGCTGAGGGGTGTGGTGACACCACCGTCGAGTCCGATAGAGATATTGTCAAAGAAAGAGGGTTGCTCTACTACCTGAGCTGTTGCGGAGGCGGCGCCAATTGCTGCAATAGCGGCAGCCGCGAGGATAGTCTTCTTCATAATCGTATGAGTTTTAAATTAATTTTTTCAAGTTGAAACGTTGGTGGCTTAGTAGCCGGTTTGTCTTTATCAGCCTTTCTGAGAGGCTTTCGATATTGTAACACAATTGCCATAACAAAAGTTCACCCGCGTAGTTTTGCAGGCCGCAATTTTTTGTGTAACTTTGTGGCATAAAATTCATCTAACTGATGTAATATATTAGAGTTAGATGATAATATTTACTAATAATCCACAAGCTATGCCGGACACTCAGATACGTATCAATCAACTGCGCATGATAAACTATAAGAGGTTTGTCGACGCTACTTTGAATTTTGATCCTTCTATCACGGTGCTCAGCGGCAAAAATGGTGCGGGCAAATCCACCATTCTTACTGGTGTTCGCCTCATACTCAGCTGGATTATTGCCCGTATGCGCAATGAGAGTGGAGTCGGTTATTATATTTCGCCGTTGGAGGTCAACAACAATGCCCGCAGCGGCTGTGTGGTTGGCAGTATGCTCGGCGGCGAAGTAAAGATACCGAGCAAGGCTAAGGCCGGCCTTGACAAGGACTTTGCGTTTGACTTGGGCCCTGTCAAGCCTTATGTGATGTCTAAGAGGAGCGAATTGGCCGAAAATATCGGAATGTTTTGTGCCCCGGTGTTTGCATATTATGGAGTGAAACGTGCCGTACTCGACATACCTTTACGCACTCGCAGCCGAAATTTCACGCTCTTTGATGCTTACGACAAATGCCTCGAAGGTGCAGCTAATTTTCGCGGTTTTTTCACATGGTTCAGAGCTTGTGAGGACTGGGAGAATCAGCAGATTGTGCGCACCAATGGCCCTATAGTGCATCCCGGCCTCCACACATTCCGACGAGCCATTAAGCAATTCATGCCGGAATACGAAGACTTTACAATCGAACGTCATCCTCTGGCCATGATGCTTCGAAAAAATGGTGAACGAATCAATGCCGAGCAACTCTCCGACGGAGAAAAGATATACCTGGCATTGGTAGGAGACCTATGTCACCGCCTTTCAATTGCAAATCCTATAGGTGATCCGCTTCTCGGAGGCGGAATCGTGCTCATCGATGAGGCAGACCTGCATCTGCACCCTCAGTGGCAGAGTGAGATTGCCGGAGCTCTCACCCGCACATTCCCCAATATCCAGTTTATCATCACCACCCATTCGCCCCACGTGATAAACAGTGTGCCCACTTCGTCGCTACGGCTGATTGATGCCGACGGAAACATCTCACCGGCTCCTTATGGATATGGAATGCCGTCGGAGGTGGTGCTCGGCGATATTATGTGCCTTTCGAGAGATGTTCCGAAGGAGGTGGATGATGCTATCAATCAATTCAACTCTGCTTTTATGCAAGGAGACGTTGACAATGCACGCCGGCAACTGAATTTACTTCAGAAATATGTGCCAGATCATCCCGAATTGCCTCGCATGAGAAAACGGTTTGAAAGGATGAGCCGATGAAGCATATCGTCAAACAAGCTGAGCCGGCGGATTTCTCAAACTGGAAATCAACATATCCTGATGCGGAATACGAGGACTTGGGAAATAATGTTGCTTTCCCCGGTGCCTCCAATGCAAAAAGAGCTCTCAGAAGCGCGTTGCTCGCCGAGCAGCACGGATTGTGCTGCTACTGCGAGACCCGTATTGACGACGGAGATTTTCATGTGGAGCACTTCCGCCCGAAGGACCGCCATAGGGTTCCGTCCTTCCGACCTCTTCAACTCGAATACAGCAATCTTCACGCTTGCTGCAGACGCATGCCGGCTGGCATAAGTGATGAATACTGCGGCCATAAGAAAGAAAATGAATTTGACGACAGGCTCGTTTCACCTCTTGAGCCCGACTGTGAAATACATTTTACGTACGATATCAACGGACATATTGCCGGAACTGATGAACGAGGAACGGAAACCGTGAGGATATTGAATCTGGACAGCGTGCTTTTAAGCACGAGCCGGAAACGGCTTATCGAAGAATTTGAGGGCTTTGATGATGAAGAATATACTGCCGAGATACATCGTCATTTAGATGCGGACGCAGCGGTATATGGTGAATTTTATACTACTATCAGATATCTCCACGAAGCAGGGAAATTGCATTGATAGTGTTGTGGTGATAAATCTTATTACACGTAGTTTTGCAGGCCGCAATTTTTTGTGTAACTTTGCCTGCAAATTAGTCATATCTACGTAAATGAAAGAGCATTCGCTAAGTATATACAACTCGCTGTCGCGCCAGAAAGAACTGTTTGTACCCCTTCACGCCCCTAATGTGGGTATGTATGTGTGCGGCCCGACGGTCTATGGCGACGGTCATCTCGGTCATGCCCGCCCGGCTATCACTTTCGATATCGTGTACCGATATCTCACTCATCTGGGATATAAGGTGCGCTATGTGCGCAATATCACCGACGTGGGTCACCTCGAACATGATGCCGACGATGGCGAGGATAAGATTGCCAAGAAGGCACGCCTTGAGCAGCTCGAGCCTATGGAGGTGGTGCAGTACTATCTGAACCGCTACCACAAGGCTATGGAGGCTCTCAATGTGCTTCCGCCGTCGATTGAGCCGCATGCGTCGGGTCATATCATAGAGCAGATAGAGTATATCAAGACTATCCTCGAGAGCGGATATGCCTACGAGAGCGAGGGTTCGGTTTACTTCGATGTGCCTAAATTCAACCGTGACTATGGCTACGGCAAGCTCTCGGGCCGAAATATCGACGAACTGCTGGCTACTACCCGCGAGCTCGACGGTCAGAGCGAGAAACGCAATCCTGCCGACTTCGCCCTCTGGAAGAAGGCTGCGCCCGAGCATATCATGCACTGGCCGTCGCCCTGGAGCGAAGGTTTCCCCGGTTGGCACCTCGAGTGCTCGACCATGAGCGAGAAATATCTCGGCAAGCAGTTCGATATCCACGGAGGTGGTATGGACCTCAAATTCCCCCACCACGAGTGCGAAATAGCCCAGTCGGTGGCTCACAACCATGCGCATGCCGTCCGCTACTGGATGCACAATAATATGATAACTATCAACGGCAAGAAGATGGGCAAGTCGCTGGGTAACTTCATCACTCTCGATGAGTTCTTCACCGGCAATCACCCCCTGCTCGAGCAGGCTTACTCGCCGATGACCATACGTTTCTTTATCCTCCAGGCGCACTACCGCGGCACGGTGGATTTCTCCAACGAGGCTCTCAAATCGGCTGAAACGGCTCTGGGCCGTATGCTCGACGGCTACCGCCGCCTCGGAGAACTCAAGGCTTCGGAGACTTCGACTGTAGATGTAAGCGACCTTGAGAAGCGTGCCTACGAGGCTCTCGACGACGACCTCAATACTCCCGTACTCATCGGCGTGCTCTTCGATGCCGTACGTATCATTAATTCTATAAAGGACCACACCGCAACGGCAACTCAGGCCGACATCGATGTGCTCCGCCACTTCATGGATACTTTCCTTGTGGAGATACTTGGTATCCTGCCCGAGGGCGCGGCTGCCGACGGCGGTTCGATGAAACCTTACCGCGGAGCTGTAGACCTCCTGCTCGAAGTGCGCGCTCATGCGAAATCGCAGAAGGACTGGGCTACTTCCGACCTTATCCGCGACCGCCTTGCGGCTCTCGGATTCTCGGTAAAGGACACTAAGGACGGTGTTGAATGGAGCGTATAAGACGATGACTATAGATTTAAACCTCATACGCGGCTATCTCGACGAGATAGGCGTAGCCACTCAGATAGACGAGGACGGCGACCTTGTGATAGTGCAGGGGGCTGATGAAGACTTCGGTCACAATGTGGTGATATTCATCACCGTGAACAACAACCGTCTGAGCTATGCGGCAGGCGCACCGGGCTACGAGCCCAAGGGCGATCTCTACATGCTCGCCAACCGCCACAACTGCTCGCACCACATGCCTACGGCCGTTGTGCGCAACGATGCCGTGCGCATGGAGTACTCTTTCCTTCTCGATGAGGAGGTGTCGAAGGAGTACATCGTGGAGAACTGCATCAAGATGATTCTCGGCTCTATCTGGCGCTCATTTGTGACACTCGAACAAGAAGAATAAAAAAACACAGTCATGGCAAAGCTCCAGCTATATCTTACCAAGTCGCTCAACGGCACAGGAAGCCTGCTGAACATCAATCCGTCGGAGGAAGTGAGCCGTTTCGTACAGGATTTCCGTCCGGTACTGAGCTGTCTGGAGTATGATGTAGCCGTGAGTCATGTGTTCTATCTGGTGTCGTACACCGGCGAGGGACTTCTCCTGGCTGTGATACGCACTATTGCAGGCGAGGAGGCCGGCAGCTATCTCTCGGGTACAATATTCGTGCCGACGGGTACGGAGGTGGCCAATGAGGAGATTCTGCATCTGGCGACTTCGCTCGCGGATATGCTCGACAGCAACGGTAATGCTCCCGATGCCGACGAGGTGGCGGCTCTGCGCCAGTCGTACAGTACCGACTTCGCCGAAAATCCTGATGCGCCGCGCTATCCGCAGTCGGCAGGACAGCACTGCGCTTTGGCCTTCTTCGGCGAAGGCGCAATTTCGCTTGCCGACTATGCCGCCGTGCGGTTTTTCCAGCCGTCGTTCCCCAAATATGCCTGCGTGATTCTTACCGACGCTGCTTCGGGAGTGACGGGCAAAGAAGGCGTTGACAATGTTACACCGACTCGTATAGTGCCCACGGCCGTTCTGCTTCCGCCCCGCAAGACTCCGCAGGGCTTCGTGCCGTATATAGAGCGCAAACGCTTCGCCAAACCCGCCGTTGTGGCTGTAAATACCGATGTCGAAATAGAGTGGCAACGCCCGGGTTTCGACGCTATAGTGCAGGTGGTAAGGGCCGAACATCCCGATACGGAAGTGCGTATCACGCCACCCGATACTTCGGATGTGCAGAAGGTGATTTCGCCGTCGTCGTTCCGTGTGACCATTCAGGGCTCGCAACAGCCTGTGGGCGACGTGGCTATCAAAGTAAATGATGTGGAAATCGACGGCGCAAAGTCGTATCCCTACCACGAACTCGTATCGGCACGTGTCGAGGTCAGTTCCAACGGCTATGCACCCTTTACGGGCAGCATGGACCTTGCGGCTACTACCGTGGCTCTTGTCCAGCTCAAGCCGCTGCGACGCACCTACCGCTTCGACCTGCCGCTCAACACTCCCGAACCTTCCGAACCCGTACGTATCTATCTCAAGACACGCCGCCCACTGAAGAAATGCCCGATAGAGGGTTATGCTGTGGCCGGCGGCGATATGTGCGAGGGTACTACCGCAAGCAACAGCCTGTACTATGTCGGCGGCTCGCGCAGCACGCTCGGACGCTACCGTCATATTATATACGGAGTATTCGGACTCATCGCGGGAATTTTCATAGGAAGTCTCGTGTCGGGACTTTTCCACGCCTACAAGCCTGCGAAAGTTGAGCCGATAGAGATGCCTAAGACCGAAGCGCCCGCTCCCGCGGCTGATACCAAGGCCAAGACCAAGGAGCCTGTAGTTGAACCGACTCCCGCGCCGACCGAGGCTGCAGCCGAAAAGCCCGCGGAAGAGAAGGCCGCACCCAAGGTGACGGACTATAAAAAGGCTGTGGCATATCTCGACGGCAACAAGACGTGGACACGCGAAGGCATGGCCGATATACCGGGCCTCGAAGGACTTTTCGACGACCTCAACACCTACAATTTCGCACGACTTAAAGAATATTGGGCGCCATTGCTCTCATCGTCGCGCAACTTCTCGTCCGTCATGGCTGCCGTAAACGGCTCGTCGACCAAGAGAGACCCGCGCACGGGTGCACACAAACCCAACTATAACGCCGCAGGCGACAATTCAATCAACTGGCTGTCCTATACCTACTGGATAGACCCTTAATATTTTGACAATCAAACCATACGATAGACCTATGTTTTCAGGAATAGTAGAAGAAGCCGCTACCGTCAAGGCAGTGGAGCGCAAAGGAAGTAACGTAAACCTCACTATCGAATGCCCGTTTGCCAACGAGCTCCACATCGACCAGTCGGTGGCTCACAACGGCGTGTGCCTTACCGTGGTGGAGGTTCTTCCCGACAACTGCTACACCGTAACCGCCATTCAGGAGACTCTCGACCGTTCAAACCTCGGTCTGCTCGCCCCCGGCGACCTTGTCAACCTCGAACGTTCGATGCTTATGAACGGCCGTCTTGACGGACATATCGTACAAGGCCACGTAGATACTACCGCAGAGTGCGTCAAGGTGGAAGAACTCGACGGAAGTACTTATTTCACTTTCAAATACAGCGTTTCGCCCGAAATGGTTGCCAAAGGCTACATGACTGTAGAGAAGGGTTCTGTGACAGTCAACGGCGTAAGCCTCACCGTGTGCGACTCGACTCCCGACTCGTTCCGCGTGGCTATCATTCCCTACACCTTCGAGCACACCAACTTCCGCACTATCAAGGAAGGAACTGTTGTCAATCTCGAATTTGACATCATAGGCAAATACATTGCCCGTATGGCCGAGCTCCGCGAGCTCTGATACGCGCGCCGCACTGCCGCGCCGGCAGCAATACCATGGAGAAGCTCATGCAATATGTGTGGCAGCACCGCCTCTGGCTGCCCTCCGATATGACTACTGTCGATGGTCAGAGGGTCGATGTGCTTGATCCCGGACTTCTCAATACCGACGCCGGGCCGGATTTCTTCAACGCCAAAATCCGCATAGGCGACCGCCTGTGGGCCGGAAATGTGGAGATACACGTGCGTGCCTCCGACTGGCACCGCCACGGGCACGACCACGATGCGGCATACGATACCGTGGTGCTCCATGTGGTAGAGCACGACGACGCGCGTATCTGCCGCCGCGACGGTGCCGAAATTCCGCAACTGGTGATGCCCTGCGCCGCCGATTTCAGCAAGCGATACCACGAAATGGTGGATAATCCGCTTGCCGAAGTGCCATGTGCCTCCCAGGTGCTCACGCTCCCTAAAATCTATGTCAGCGACTGGATGTCGGCCCTGGCTTTCGAGCGACTATACCAGAAGTCGGAGCGCGTGCTGCAGTGGGTAGACCGCTTCAAGGGCGACTGGCCGCAGACCATATATGTAACACTCGCCCGTGCCCTTGGCTTCGGAATCAACTCCGACCCCTTCGAACGTCTCGCCGCCGCCACGCCTCTGCGTAATCTTATGCGGCATCGAGGCGAAGGAGGCATGGTCGAAGCCATGCTGTTCGGCCAGTCGACGCTGCTCGACAAAGCTCTCGCACAATACCCCGACGACCCTTACGTAGCCGCCCTCAAACGTGACTACGATTTTGCCCGCGCGAAATACGAATTGCAGCCGGTGCGCGACCCGGGCTGGAAAATGGCGCGTATGCGTCCTCAGAATTTCCCCCACCGCCGCATAGCAATACTCTCGGCTCTCATCTCGGGAGGATTCGAGGTGAGCTACAGCCTGCTCGGCGTAAACAATGCCGATGAAGCCCGCGCTCTCTTCGACTTTCCGCTTACCGGCTACTGGGCGCGCCGCTACAGCTTCGGCGCACCCTCGGCGGCACGCATCAATGCACTCAGCCGCAGCTCGGTAGACTCGCTTATAATCAATGTTGTAGCACCCGTCCTCCATGCCTACGGATGCCGAACGGGGCACAACCGCATGACCGAGCGCGCCGTAGAACTTCTGCAGACTATTCCGCCCGAAGACAACAGCATAGTACGCTTGTTTACGAGCGCAGGCATAGATTGTCCCGACGCATTTACATCGCAGGCACTCGTGCAGCTCCGCCGCAATTACTGCCAGGCCCGCAAGTGCCTCTACTGCCGTATCGGCCACAGGTTTCTCGCCCAGAAAGCTATACGGAGAAGGCCTGAGTGAGCTTCGCGGGAGTCCTGCGCGAGATGCCACGGAATTTTTTCGTACCTTTGCATAAAATTTCAGAGCAAAAGCAAATATGGTATCAGTCGACGGCCTCACCGTAGAATTCGGTGGCACCACACTTTTCAAGGACGTATCTTTCGTAATCAATCCCAAGGACCGCATAGCCCTCATGGGCAAGAACGGCGCCGGCAAGAGTACTCTCCTCAAGATTCTGGCAGGAGTGCGTCAGCCCACTCGCGGTTCGGTGTCGGTGCCCAAAGACTGCACCGTATGCTACCTCCCTCAGCACATGATGACTGAAGACGGGCGCACCGTCTTCGAGGAGGCCTCGCAGGCCTTTGCCCACCTCAAGGAAATGGAGGCGGAGATCGATGCCATGAACAACGAACTGGCAACACGCACCGACTACGAGAGCGACTCCTATATGGCTCTCATCGAGAAAGTGTCGGCGCTGAGCGAGAAATTCTACGCTATTGACCTCACACACTTTGAGGAAGACGTGGAGAAGGCTCTTCTCGGCCTCGGCTTCGAGCGCTCCGACTTCGGCCGCCCGACCTCGGAATTCTCCGGCGGCTGGCGCATGCGTATCGAGCTTGCTAAGCTGCTGCTTCAGAACCCCGACGTGCTTCTGCTCGACGAGCCTACCAACCACCTCGACATCGAGTCGATAGGCTGGCTCGAAGACTTTATCATCAACAGCCCCATGGCAGTGGTTGTGATAAGCCACGACCGCCGTTTCATCGACACTATCACCACCCGTACTATTGAGGTGACACTGGGCCGTATCTACGACTACAAGGCCCGCTACTCGCACTACCTCGAGCTGCGCAAGGAGCGCCGCCAGCAGCAACAGAAGCAATTCGACGACCAGCAGAAGCAGATAGCCGAGGCGCGCGAGTTTATAGAGCGTTTCAAGGGCACTTACTCCAAGACCTACCAGGTGCAGAGCAAGGTGAAGTGGCTTGAGAAACTTGAAATTGTGGAGGTCGACGAAGAAGATACATCGGCTCTGCGTCTTAAATTCCCCGCCTGCCCGCGCAGCGGCAGCTATCCCGTGATTGCCGAGGGCGTGGGCAAGAGCTACGAGGGCGTGCCGGTGTTCTCCAACGCGTCGTTCACTATCGAGCGCGGCGACAAGGTGGCTTTCGCAGGCCGCAACGGCGAGGGTAAATCCACTATGGTGAAGGCTATTATGAAGGAGATAACCCATGACGGCACACTCACCCTCGGCCACAATGTGAAGATAGGATATTTCGCGCAGAACAGCGCATCGCTGCTCGATGAGAACCTCACCGTATTCCAGACTATCGACGATATCGCCGTAGGCGACGTGCGTCTGAAGATTCGCGACCTGCTCGGCGCGTTTATGTTCGGCGGCGAGGAAAACCAGAAGAAGGTGAAGGTGCTCAGTGGCGGCGAACGCGTGCGCCTCTGTATGATAAAGCTCCTCCTTGAGCCTATCAACCTCCTTATTCTCGACGAGCCCACCAACCACCTCGACCTGAAAACCAAGGATATACTCAAGCACGCTCTCCGCGACTTCGACGGCACGCTGATAGTGGTCAGCCACGACCGCGACTTCCTCGACGGCATCGTGACCAAAGTGTATGAATTCGGTGGCGGAAAGGTGCGCGAGCACCTCTGCGGCATAAATGAATTCCTTGAGAAGAAGAAAGCCGAGCAGAATGCGGGCTGAACAGCACATTTATAAGGATTTGAGCGCTGACTCTGCAATTTTTTTAGTAATTTTGCCAGCTCATAACAAGCATTAGAACAACAAAGGAATGAAAATAGCTATAGTTGGCGCCTCGGGCGCTGTCGGCCAGGAATTTCTCAATGTACTCGAAACCTCGCCGATGGAAATTGAAGAGCTCCGTCTCTTCGGATCGGCACGCAGCGCCGGTAAGGTGTACACCTTCCGAGGCAAACCTACTGAAGCGGTGCGCGAACTGACTCACGACCCGGCCCAATTTGAAGGTATAGATTTCGCTTTTGTATCGGCCGGCGGCGATGTGTCGAAGGAATACGCCTCTGTGATAACCGAGCGCGGCGCCCTGATGATTGACAATTCGAGCGCTTTCCGCATGGACAGCGATGTGCCTCTGGTTGTTCCCGAGGTCAACGGCGAAGATGCTTTCAATGCTCCCCGCGGTATCATTGCCAACCCTAACTGCACCACTATCCAAATGGTGGTGGCTCTCAACGCACTCCACACCCACTGGCCCGTAAAGCGCGTGCATGTGGCTACATATCAGGCTGCAAGCGGCGCCGGAGCAACGGGTATGGAAGAACTCGCCACTCAGACGGCACAGATTGTGAACGGCGAGGAACCGACGGTAAAGAAATTCGTAACTCAGCTCGCATATAATCTCATCCCTCACATCGACATGTTTACCGACAACGGCTATACACGCGAGGAGATGAAGATGCACAACGAAACCAAGAAGATAATGCACGCTCCCTCTCTCGAAGTGAGTGCCACCTGCGTTCGCGTGCCCGTGATGCGCGCCCACAGCGAGGCTATATGGGCCGAACTCGAAGGTGAACCCACTCTTGAGGAAGTACGCAAGGCCTTCGAGGAGGCTCCCGGTGTAGTACTCGTAGACCGCGCCGAGGCTCTCGGCTATCCCATGCCCCTCGAAGTGGCAGGTGCCGACCCCGTGTACGTAGGCCGTGTGCGCAGGGATCTTGCCAACCCCGCAGGAGTATCTTTCTGGACCGTTTCCGACCAGATACGCAAGGGCGCGGCCCTCAATGCCGTGCAGATTGCCCTCTACATCATGGCTCACCGCAAGACGGAAAGCTGATATAAGCTCCCCGCCCTATGATACCGCTATCGCAAGCCCTGATAACCCAACCGGTACAGATATTCCTTATCGTCCTGGTTATCATTCTGCTTGCCCCGCTCCTTCTGAACAAACTCAAGATACCGCACATAATCGGTATGATTGCGGCGGGTGTGATAGTGGGCCCGTACGGTTTCGATATACTCGACAACGACACTTCTTTTGCAATTTTCGGTCAGGTGGGACTGCTCTACCTCATGTTCCTCGCGGGACTTGAGATAGACATGTACCACCTGCGGCTTAATCTGCGGCGAGGGTTGCTCTTCGGCGTACTTACGCTGGTGATACCGCTCATCCTGGGTGTGCTGTCGAGCATGTACCTGCTGAAACTGGACATCACCACGTCGCTCCTGCTCGGCGCCATGTATGCCTCGCACACCTTGCTCTCGTACCCTGTGGTAGCCCGCTTCGGGCTGACGAAATCGCCGGCTGTGCTGATAGCCATTGTGGGCACGATAATAGCCGTAATCGGCGCCCTGCTCGTGCTGGCGGCGACGGTGAACATACGCCTCGAAGGACGCTTTAATATAGTGGCCATAGCCCTGCTCATGCTTCGCCTCGCCGTGTGGGTGGGCGTGCTGCTCTACGCCTATCCTCGCCTTACGCGCGCCTTCTTCAAGAAATACGGCGATAAGGTGATGCAATATGTATTTGTGCTCGTGCTGGTATTTACGGCGGCCTGTTCGGCACAGCTCATAGGACTTGAACCCGTGCTCGGCGCATTCTTCGCCGGCCTGCTGCTCAACCGATACGTGCCTGTCGGCTCGGCTCTTATGGCGTCGATAGAGTTTGTGGGCAACGCGCTCTTTATCCCTTACTTCCTGATAAGTATCGGAATGATGATAAATGTGCGAGTGTTCTCCGACTCCTCCACACTCGTCATCGCCGGTATAATGCTTGCGGTGGCTATCGCGGGCAAATGGCTGCCGGCGTTTATAGCACAGAAAATATACCGCTTCGACGCCTACAGCCGCAATGTGATGTTCGGTCTCACGGCAGCGCATACCGCCGTGGCTCTCGCTGTGGTATCTGTGGGCTACAGGCTGGAGATGTTCGACGAGAAAATCCTCAACAGCACCATTGCCGTTATCCTGGTAACCTGCGCCTTGGCGCCTATCGCTACTGCATCGGCGGCTTCGAAGCTGAAAGTCAAGACAATGGAAGAGGAGGGGAATGAAAACCCGATGCGCCGCAGCAGGCGCAACAATACCCTCATCGCGGCGGCGTCGCCCATTACGACGGGTGCGCTCGTGGATATGGCCGTGCTGATGCGCAACGACCGTGGTACGCACAATTTCTATGCCATACACGTGCGCAACGACAATTCCACTCAATCGAAGGCTATAGCCGACGCTTCGCTCGACGTGGCCAAAAAGACGGCGGCTCAGGCGAATATCAACGTCGAACTCCTCGACCGCTACGACCTCAATACCGTCACAGGTGTGCTCAATGCCATTCAGGAGCGCGAGATTACCGAAGTGGTGCTCGGTATGCACCGCCGTGCCACGGTGATAGACTCTTTCTTCGGCAACAAGGTGCAGGAGCTGCTGCGCTCCACCAACAAGATGCTGATGATTGTGCGTACGTTTATCCCCGCAAATACCGTGACGCGCATTGTGGTATGGGTGCCTGCCGGTGCGCAGTATGAGACCGGTTTCAGCCGCTGGGTGCGCAATCTCTCGCGCCTCACGCGCCAGATAGGGTGCCGTATAATATTCTGCTGTCCGCCCGAGACTCAGCCGCTGATACGCGGCGTGATATACACCGAGAACTATGGAATCCGCGTGGAATTTATAACGTCGGAAAGCTGGGACGATTTCATACTGATGAGCAACCGTGTGCTCGACGACGATCTATTCGTGGTCATCGCCGCGCGCCCGCAGTCGGTATCATATCACCCGGAAATGGCCGAAATGCCCGTCTTCCTGCAGCGCTACTTCTCGTACAACAACCTTATGGTGGTATATCCCGAGCAATTCGGGGAGGCCCCCGTGCTGACATCGTTTACCGACCCTCTGGCAAGCGACATCGCTTCGACGGCCTCTCCCCTTGTAGTATCGCTCCGCGGCCGCTGGCGGCGCCTGTGGAGGCTTTAGAGCCTATTCCTTGCCCTTGCCTTCGTCTTCCTTCGTGGGCTCGTCGTTTTCTGTTATCTCGTCATTGAGCGGATCGTGAGTCTGCATGAAGTCCTCGTAGAACAGGAGGGCGCTGGATGGATTGTCGGAGAACTCCCTTCGATGAGCCTTTGCATCTTTGCTTTTGTGGAAGTATTCGTTCCAGGCCTTATAGAGGTCGGGGTACTTCTTTTTGAGGTAGATGAGCATCAGACTGTCGGAGAATCTGCCGTTGACCATTACCGGAATAGCACCCGCCGCGCCTTTGAAGCGTACTCCGATTGCCGGGACGAGGCGCGTTATACTATTCTGTCCGCCGGTACTTTCCCATACATCCCAGCGCATTATCGAGCCGCTTTCGCGACGGTCGCGCAGCCATGCGAAGCCTCTTACAAAGCGCATAGGCTTAAACAGACCGGGGCTGTTGATCATGTCCGAAACACATATTGCGCCCTCGGGATAGCCCTCGGTAGCCTCGAGGAATCGGTATTGGCATATCTGAGGCGCATTGTAGCGTTGGGTTTCTCCTCCTTTGGGTTCTTTGCCGACGTTGATGTATTGGCGTATTGTGCCGGTCTTGGAGAACATGTTTTTCAGAATGGTCTTGGCATCGTTTCGCATATAGCCGGTGATAGTATCTCCGTCGGCAAGAATTATCTCTACGTGCGATGATTCGGCTTTCTCATCGCTGTCTTCTGCCACTGCAGGGAAGGCCGCACAGCACGCGGCGGTGAAAAATAAAATGTGCTTGAGATTCATAGGATTGGTTGGTTTAGATTATAGATTATCAGAGGGATAGGTAGATAGCACACGGAGCTTTTTATCGCGGCGGCCTTTGACATTAAGTATGTACTCGCTCAGCTTCGGGTCGTCGGCCACGAGAGGGGCGAGCTTGCGGCGCAGTGCGTTGTTTATGTTTTTGTCATGCCTGCCGCAATCATACGCTACTCCGTCCTTGACGAGTATCAGACGACCTTTGCCGCGCACCCAGCCTCCGCCGTTGCCTCCGAAGTAGTAGCCCTTGGGCGAATAGGCATAGATAGAGATTCGCGGGCCGGATTCGAGC
This sequence comes from Bacteroidales bacterium, assembly GCA_014800815.1. Taxonomy (GTDB): domain Bacteria; phylum Bacteroidota; class Bacteroidia; order Bacteroidales; family Muribaculaceae; genus CAG-873. The sequence continues at coordinate 22,232 of JAAVFI010000024.1, forward strand.
TGCCAGCACCAGCCGTAGTCGGGTATAAAGCGTAGGGTGTGGGGCCGTTCGGGCGCAGAAGGGCTCCACACCACTACTGAATCAATCTCTAAGGGGTCTATCTTGCGGCCTATCTTGCTCTCGTGGGTATAGGCTTTTTCGTTGATAAGCAGTTTTTCTTTCTTCTTGGGGATGACGATGCGGTTCTCGCCCTCAGCAATGACCGTCTCGCCTGATTGGAGATATGCGCGGCCATACTGCGAGGTGTAGAGTTTGCCCTTGGCGCACAGAGCAGGTGCGCAGAACAGCAGTAGAATTGCCGGGAGAATGCGGCGGATAAAATAGTTGTGTGTCATATCAAAACGGTTTTTACGCCGCCAAAGATATGACAATAAAATCGCTCTCCGTGGGACATTTGTCTCATGGAGAGCGTAAAATAAGGTTTTATCGGATTTATTTATGAAAGACTCTCGCTCTCACGTATGCGGTGGAGCTGCCTGCGGGAGACTCCGAGGAAGGAGGCAATTTCCTGCAGCGGAATCTGATTTACGATGTCGGTGTGGCGCGAGAGCAGGTCGTGATACCGCTCTGCGGGTGTCTTGACGAGCAAGGTGAGGTAGCGGCGGTAGGCTTCTTTGAGGAGGTGCGCCGAAACTTCGGCTATAAATTGCGGATGCGTCTCGCTCAGATGCCTGCGCACGGCGGCTATAGGCATGCGTATGATCTCCGAATCGCAGCCGGCTGTAATAGCTACAGTCGTGGGCTCGCCGAAGAGAAAGGAGTAGGCGAAATCGGTGACTATATCTCCTTCGAATACGAATGCTCCCACAACTTCCTGCGCTTTGCTGTTGAGCGCGGTGTACTTGAAGTAGCCGGACTTCACCAGGCCGAAGTAAGGGCATACTTCGCCGGGCTGCACAAGACTCTCTCCTCGGGAATAGCTCACAGGCTTCCCGTGGGAGAGTATATAGTCTTCCAGTTCTGACAGGTCTATATCGGCCAGGAAGTCGGTAAGGCGTGCCATACGGTGGCGTATCAGCTTTCCTTGAGCTCGTGCCCCATGCGCACTTTCTTGGTGTGCATATAGCGGGCGTTGTAGGGGTTGGGAGCCACTTCGATAGGCACGTTCTCAACTACTTCGAGACCGTATCCTTCGAGGCCAACGCGCTTCACGGGGTTGTTGGTCAACAGGCGCATCTTGTGTATGCCGAGCATGCTGAGTATCTGTGCGCCCACGCCGTAGTCGCGCTCGTCGGCGTCGTGGCCGAGGTGGAGATTGGCATCGACGGTATCGAGGCCTTCTTCCTGAAGTTTGTAGGCCTTGATTTTGTCCATGAGACCTATGCCGCGGCCTTCCTGGTTGAGATAGAGTATAGCGCCGCGGCCTTCTTTCTCAATCATCTCCATGGCTTTGTGGAGCTGCTCGCCGCAGTCGCAACGCTTTGAAGCGAAAATATCGCCGGTGGCGCATGACGAGTGTACGCGCACGAGCACGGGTTCGCCGTCGGCAATGTCGCCCTTGATAAGGGCGATGTGCTCGAGGCCGTTGCTCTTCTGGCGGAAGGGGATGAGGCGGAAGTGACCGTATGCTGTGGGCATATCCACTTCGACGCCTTCTTCAACGAGCTTTTCGTTGGCCATGCGGTAGGCGATGAGGTCGCGGATAGACACGAGTTTCATGCCCCATTCGTCGGCCTTGCGGCGGAGTTCGGGGAGACGTGCCATTGTGCCGTCGTCGCTCATTATTTCCATGAGAGCGGCAGCGGGAAAGAGTCCTGCGAGACGTGCGAGGTCGACGGCAGCCTCGGTATGACCGCTGCGGCGGAGTACGCCGAGGTCCTGAGCGTAGAGGGGGTTGATGTGGCCCGGGCGACCGAAGGTCTCGGGGGTGGAGTTCGGGTCGGCGAGGGCGCGGATGGTGGCAGCGCGGTCTTCGGCGCTCACGCCTGTGGTGCAGCCTTCGAGTTTATCCACAGTGACGGTAAAGGGCGTACCCAGCATCGAGGTGTTGTTCTCGACCTGACGGGGCAAATCGAGCTCGGCACAGCGCGACATGGTGATAGGTGCGCAGAGCAGGCCACGGGCGTTTTTGAGCATGAAATTTACCTGCTCGGGAGTAATCTTCTCTGCAGCGACGATGATATCGCCTTCGTTCTCGCGGTCTTCGTCGTCGACCACAATTATCATTTTTCCCTGACGGAAATCGTTTATCGCGTCCTGAATGCTGTCAAGCTTGATAGTGTCTTCCATTTTAATTTGCGGTTGTATTTACCACGCCGGGTGTTGCACCGAGTCGCTCGAGGAGCTTGTCGGTGTTTGCCAGAACGGCTTCCACATTGCGTGCCGTAGGTTTAAACGGATATTGGTTGAGAATGTTTATCGTGTATATGTCGGGACTGTTCGAGAGATAGTCCACGAGCTTGTTGAGAGGCTCCTGCAGGTTTGCGCTGGCCTTGGTGTCGAAAAGGCGCATGAAGCGCTTGCGTCCTGCGAGACGCTTGTGCTCTGCAAGGGTGAGGTCGCGGAACGACGAGGCCAGCCTTACGGCTTCTTCGGGCACTACCTCGGTCATGCGCACCTCCTTGAGGGTGAGCGAGCGCTGCATGCCTTTGCCGAACAGGCGGTTGAAGAAATTGCGGTAGGCGTCGATGTTGAACACGGCGGAGTCGCCCACGGCCTTGTAGGTGAAGAATATGCCGAGCGGGAGGAGTACCATTGAACTCAGCCACACGCCTTCCCACACTGGAAGTTTACCGTCGCGGGCCATTTTGAAGCCTGCATTGTCGATGATGAAGTAGACAATGAAGAGCAGCACGGAGATGACGAGGGGAGTGCCTATACCGCCTTTCTTGATGATAGCTCCGAGCGGAGCGCCGATGAAGAAGAAGATGATGCAGGCGAAGGAGAGGGTGAATTTGCGCTGCATCTCGATGTCGTGGCGGCGCATGAGTTTTGCCTGCTCGGTGAGGGCGAGGCTGCGGTACTGGAATTCCTGCTTCTGACGCTTGGCTTTGGCAAGGGCCTGGGTGACGTAGGTCTTGGCGTAGCCGGGGTTGGGAGCGGCGAAGAGAGAATCTACGTCGAGGGGCTTCTCGAGCTTGATGTCGGGTTTCTGAGCCAATACGCGGTGCCCGTCTTCAAACTTTGTGGTGGGATTTATGCCGAAGCGCGGGGTGGAGAGAATCTCGTTGGCGTAGGTATTGCCGATAGAGTCGACCTGGCGGTTGAGTGAGTCGATTGACTCGCGCAACTGGCTGATGTTCTGGCCGATGAACTGGCTTCGCATGCCGCCTTCGTCGAGGCGGTTGAAGTTGGCATCGAAGGGGAAATATACCTCTTTCTCGGTGAAATGCTCGCGGCGGAAGGGGAGATAGCGGTCGCCGGAGGTATTTCCCATGGTATTGTCGCGCATGTTCTCGAACATCTCGCCGCTGTAGAGGTGGAGGAAGAGGCGTGTCTTGTCTTCGGTGAAGTTAAATTGTCCGGAGTCGGCAAGAATCACGCGGGTATTGTCCATTCCCTTCGATAAATCGTAGATTATCATGCCGTATAGCATGCCTGTGTCGCGGTCTTTACGGTCGATATACAGATTCATGTTGGGAATCTGGTCGTAGAACGAACGCTCGGGAATCTCGACTTCGGGCGACTTCTGCCTTACGGAGAAAAGCAGTGTCCACATCTTTGTCTGAGCCACGGGCAGCACGTTGTTCTGGAAGAAGAAGGCACCGATAGCAATGAGGATGAGCAGCACGGTGAGGGGCTTCATGATGCGGAAAAGGGAGATGCCCGAGGCTTTCATGGCCGTGAGCTCGAATTTCTCGCCGAGGTTGCCGAATACCATGAGGGAGGCAAGCAGCACGGCAAGCGGGAGCGCCGTGGGCACCATGGTGAGCGCGGCGTAGAAGAACAGTTCGGCTATAACGCTCACCTGCAGTCCTTTGCCTACCAAATCGTCGATAGACTTCCACAGGAACTGCATGAGCACTATGAACAGGCAGATAAAAAACGTCATGGCCAGCAGCGGGAGGAAGCGCTGGAGCATGTAACTGTATAGACGTTTCATTACTGCCATGGTGTGGGTGGTTTATTCTGCGGATTCGGTGTTTGCCGGCTCAATCTCGAATATCGAGAAGTTGACGGAGCCGTAGGCGCGGTGCTCGCGGAAGTGGGGGAGCGATGAGAAGTCGTGCTTCTTGCTGTGCTCGATTACTACGATTGTGCCGGGAGCCACAAGATGCGAGGCAAGGATTTTGCCGGGAATCTCGGCGAAGCCGGGCATATCGTAGGGAGGATCGGCGAAGACGATGTCGAAAGGCGCGGGAGCGGCCTCGATATAGCGGAGGACGTCGCCGCGGATGAGGGTGAAGTTGTCCACGCCGAGTTCGCCTGCCACTTTTGCTATAAAGCGTTGCTGTGTAGAAGCTTTCTCGACGGCGGTCACACGCTCGCAGCCGCGGGAGAGGAATTCGAAACTTATCGCCCCGGTGCCTGCGAAGAGGTCAAGAGCTGATGCGCCCTCGAAGTCTACTATATTCTCGAGGACGTTGAATATATTCTCGCGGGCGAAATCGGTGGTAGGGCGCGCGGTGATATTTGAAGGTACGTCGAAGCGACGACGGCCGAATTTTCCTCTTATTATTCGCATAGCGGAAGAATTACGAGTGGGAATGGAGCGTTGAATGCCTCGCGCCCCGCTCGGAGGGCTGCCGAGGGGAATATCACGGGCATGACGTATGCCGCATAGCGGCGCAGGAGAGGCATCATGGTGTCGCGTGCCGAAGCATCGCCGCAGAGGAGCACTTCGTCGGTCTCGGGGTCGAGGCCGGCATGCTTCATGGCTGCCATGATGTAGTACAGTGCGTCCGACGGCGAAGGGGTCGGGTGCGTGAACGCACATGCGAGTCGTCCGTCGGTGCCGAAGGCTATCACATCGGTGCTCGCTGAGGCTCCCTGACCGCTGAAATGGGCGTAGACCTTGCCGGAGTTGCCGAGTATGCTCTTGCGTCCGAAATAGCGCATGAGAGGCGCTATATGGCTGTGTACGGCAGGATTCCTGAAGGTGCGGGCGAGGAATCGCGCTGTGTGAGCCGGGAGAGTCCACGCCAGGTCGATGCCGAGGGCGTCCACGGTGTCGCGGCGCAGCTCGGTATCGTCGGCCGAGGGGGCGTCGTCCGACACGGTGAGGCGGCAGTAGTCGGCCGCGGTGCGGAAGGCATCGTCGGAGTATCCTGCCGGGAGCACGGTGTAGGCATTGGTGCGCACGAGCACATCCACGCCGGCGAAGTCGCTGAGCAGCACGGGAGCCGCGTACACGGCCTCTTCAAGAGCCTTGTGGCCGGGGAGGGTGGGGTCGAGCGGGAGAGAGAATGTGACCATTGAAGAATCTTCGACGGTACTCCATACAACAGCACGCAAAGCGTCTGTATCGACCTGCAGGGCAAGTCGACACAGACGTGGACGTTCTATGGCCGGAGTAGTGTCGGGCACTATTCTTCTACGGCTTTAATCATTGATTCGTAGGCTTCTTTGAGGCCCGAGGCATCCTTACCGCCTGCCTGGGCGAAACCGGGCTGGCCACCGCCGCCACCCTTGATAGCACGGGCAGCCTCGCGGACAATCTTGGAGGCGTTGAGACCCTTGGCTGCAAGGTCGTCGGTGAGCATCACGGTGAGCAAGGGACGGCCTGCGGCGTCGGTCGTAGCGGCTACGAATGCTGTGTTGGTATTTGAAAGGGCGCGGATATTGAATGCCATACCCTTGACCATATCGGGGAGCGCAGGGCCGATGATAGATGTCAGACGGACACCGGAGAGTGTAGTCTTGGCCTTGTCGAGGAGCTCACGGCTCTGGGCGGCGATGCGTTCCTTGACAAATTCCTCGGTCTGACGGCGGAGCTCGGCGTTTTCTTCAATTGCCTTGCGTACTGCGCCGAGAAGGTCGGGAGCGTTGTTGAAGAATGCAGCGATTTCACGAATCTTTTCTTCCGCGCCGTCGAGGAGGTTCTCGACTGTAGCGCCGGTCACGGCCTCGATACGGCGGATACCTGCGGCGATGCTTGATTCGCTCAGGATGCGTATCATACCGATATTGCCGGTGTTCTCTACGTGTGTACCACCGCAGAGCTCAACGGAGTCGCCGTAGCGGATTACACGTACTTCGTCGCCGTACTTCTCGCCGAAAAGTGCCATAGCACCCATTTCGCGGGCTTCTGCGATAGGCACGCAGCGTTTTTCGTCGCGGGCGATAGCCTCGCGTACTCGCTTGTTGGCCAGACGCTCTACCTTCTTGAGTTCTTCGGGAGTCACTTTCTGGAAGTGAGAGAAGTCGAAGCGGAGGAAGTCGGGAGATACGAAAGAGCCTTTCTGCTCTACGTGTGTGCCGAGTACCTCGCGGAGAGCCTGGTGCAGGAGGTGGGTTGCGGTGTGGTTGCGGGCGATAGCCTGACGGTTTTCAGTGTCGATAGCGGCAGTGAAAGTGGCGTTGATGTCGGCGGGGAGCTCTTTTACGAGGTGTACGCCTACGCCGTTCTCGCGCTTGGTGTCGAAAATTTCAGTAACGGCGCCGGTATTCTTATCGGTAAGAGTACCGCGGTCGCCCACCTGACCGCCCATTTCTGCATAGAAGGGAGTCTCGGAGAGAACGAGCTGGTAGTATTCTTTGTTTTTCTGCTTTACGTGACGGTAGCGGAGGATACGTGCATCGGCCGAGGTCTTGTCGTAGCCGGTGAATTCCTGCTCGCCTTCGTTTACGATAATCCAGTCGGCAGCTTCTACGGCGGCAGCCGAGCGTGCACGCTCTTTCTGTGCGGCCATTTCGGCATTGAAGCCTTCGATGTCTACGGTCATGCCGTAGTCCTTGAGGATGAGCTCGGTGAGGTCGAGGGGGAAACCGTAGGTGTCGTAGAGCGTAAATGCCTGCTTGCCTGATATTTCGTTGCTACCCTCTGCCTTGGCCGCCTTCACGGCGTCGTCGAGAAGACGGATACCGTTCTCAAGTGTGCGGAGGAATGCGTCTTCCTCTTCCTTGATTACCTTCATGATGAGGTCGCGGTTGGCACCGAGTTCGGGATATGCTTCACCCATATTCTCGATGAGGGTGTCGACGAGGCGGTACATGAAGGCCTGCTTCTGCTCGAGGAAGGTGTAGGCGTAGCGTACGGCGCGGCGCAGGATGCGGCGGATTACGTAGCCTGCCTTGGCGTTCGAGGGAAGCTGGTTGTCGGCGATAGAGAATGCGATAGTGCGCACGTGGTCGGCGATAACGCGCATAGCCACGTCTACATTCTTGTCTTTGCCGTATTCTTTGCCCGAAAGGCTCGAAATCTTGCCGATGAGGGGTGTGAACACGTCGGTATCGTAGTTCGAGGTCTTGCCCTGGAGTGCCATGCAGAGACGTTCGAAGCCCATGCCGGTGTCGATAACCTTTGCGGGGAGCGGTTCGAGCGAACCGTCGGCCTTGCGGTTATACTGCATGAATACGAGGTTCCAGATTTCGATTACCTGGGGGTGGTCATGGTTTACGAGCGATGCTCCGGGCACGGCGGCACGCTCTTCGTCGGAGCGGAGGTCGATATGGATTTCGGAGCAGGGACCGCAGGGGCCTGTATCGCCCATTTCCCAGAAGTTATCGTGCTTGTTGCCGTTGAGGATGTGGTCGGCAGGGAGGTGCTTGCTCCAGATTTCGGCGGCTTCGTTGTCGCGCTCGAGGTTTTCGTCGGGTGCTCCTTCGAATACAGTGGCGTAGAGACGGGCGGGGTCGAGACCGAGGACGCCCACGAGGTATTCCCAGGCCATGTCGATAGCCTCAGCTTTGAAGTAGTCGCCGAACGACCAGTTGCCGAGCATTTCGAACATTGTGTGGTGGTAGGTGTCGTGGCCTACTTCTTCAAGGTCGTTGTGCTTTCCGCTCACACGGAGGCACTTCTGAGAATCTGCCACGCGACGGAACTTGGGCGCGACGCTACCCAGAATAATATCCTTGAACTGGTTCATGCCGGCATTGGTGAACATCAGGGTGGGGTCATCCTTGATTACCATAGGAGCCGACGGCACTATGTGGTGATTTTTAGACTCAAAAAAGTCTTTGAACGACTGGCGTATTTCCTTTGCTGTAAGCATTATATATGAGTTTACTATATTTTTTAGCAGGTTATTCGGCGCAAAATTACTATCTTTGCAACCAGAGTGCAAAATTACTCTTATTTCCGCACTTGTGCAAATTTAACTCCGCGAACTTCCGTAGTAACGATGAGTCAGAAAGTATTCTACCGCTATAACGCTGCAAGCGAGCAATATGAACGAGTGTTTCCGGACCGCCGAAAGCGCCTGGCGGCGTCGGTGCGCCCCTACGTTACGGCGATTCTCGTAGTGGCGGCTATCGCTCTGGCTCTTTACTATACTATAGAGACTCCGCGCGAGCGTATGCTCATGCGCTCCAACGAGCATCTTCAGCAGCGTCTCGACCTCCTCAACAGACGCGCCGACGAGGCTCTTGAGGTAATGGAAGACATTGCCGAGCGCGACAATAATTTCTACCGCGCCATGATGCAGGCCGAGCCACTTTCGCCAGCACGCCGCTATGCCGGCCTCGAACGTCAGCGCAACTACGACCGCCTCGACTCGCTGGCCGACAATGAATTGCTCTTCAATGTCACATCCAAGCTCGACCGTCTCGACCAGATGCTCGTCACGCAGATTAAGTCGTTCGACTTCCTCGCGTCGGAGGCTTCGGAGCAGAAAGACCGCGCCACCCACATTCCGGCCATTCAGCCTGTGCCCGAGAAATATCTCCGCACAATGGCTTCGGGCTACGGCGCCCGCCGCGACCCCATATACGGCACTATGAAATTCCACGAGGGAATGGACTTCTCGGCTCCCGTTGGCACTCCTGTATACGCTACCGCCGACGGCACCGTGACACTCTCAAAGTGGCACTCAGGATACGGCAATATGGTGGAGATTAACCACGGATACAACTATACCACGCGCTATGCACACCTCTCGAAACTAATAGCACAGCCCGGACAGACCGTACACCGAGGCGACCTTATCGGACTGGTCGGAAACACAGGAAAGTCGACAGGCCCGCACCTGCACTACGAGGTGCGATACCGCGGCGCTCCCCAGAATCCTGTAAACTATTACTTCTACGACCTCACGCCGGAAGAGTACGACCAGATAATCACGCTGGCTGAAAACGCCGGCCACGTAATGGACTGATACCATGAAGGAAGAATACACCAAGAAATACTACCGCATAGGCGATGTGGCAACCATTACGGGGCTTCCACCGTCTACCATACGCTTCTGGGAGAAGGAATTCTCGGAGCTGCGCCCCAAGCGCAATGCAGGTGGTACGCGCTACTATACTCCGGCCGATATAGAGCAACTCAACATCATCAAGTTCCTTATCCGCGACAAGGGCCTGACTATAGAGGGCGCCCGCGAGCACCTGCGCCGCAACCGCCGCGACCTCGACCGCAAACATCAGGTGGTGCAGCGCCTGCGCACAATAAGAAAAGCGCTGACAGAGATGCTTGAAGCTCTCGATCAGCGCCAAAAAGGTTGAGCTACTCTAAGACCCCGCCCCAGCGTTAACAAATATTGGGGAACGGGGTCTTAGGCAGATTATGCTTCGGGAAGGAAGGAGAACGAGCCCTCGGCCTTTACATCGTATTTGCCCGGCATAGTAGCGGGGTCGCAGATGAAATCAAGTCGGAAATTTCCGCAGAAATCAAGGCTGCCGTCAAGGTCGGTGATAGGGAAGGCTGCGAAAGGATTGCCGTTGAGCATGGGGGTAAGTGCGTCTACATGCCATACAGCGTTGTTGCCCGAGAAAGTGAAGGGGATGTTGTCGAATACGATATCCATAGCCGGCATACCCGATACAAACTTGGCCTGCTTGAGAGTAATCTTCAGGCGGTTAGTTGCCATGTTGAAGTTGAGCACGTACTGAGTAGAGACTGTAGAGAACGCTTCGCCGCCGTCAGAAACCGATGTGGTCTTGGCAAGGAGGAGCTGGTCGGCATACGACGATACGATGCTGTAGCGACCGTTGAGCGTATATGTCATGCTCACGCCGGGGAAGTAAGTACCGTCTACGGTGCGGTTTACGAGCTCAAGACGGAATGTGTTGAAAACCGGCTTGGCTGCGAAGCCCGACATCTCAGGCACGAGGTCGGTACCCTTAACCACAATCTTGGAGCCTTCTTCTACAGTCCACTTGATATCCTTGAGTGAGAATGTAGGATATGAAGTGCCATCGGGAGTCTTGAGGCCCGAGATTACCACTTCCGCAGTAAGGTCGGAGTAATTCAGACGGAGCTGATAGCCGAGGTCGGTGTAGTTGGCCTCAGAAAGCTGTATCATATCTACCACATGGGCGAAGCATGAGGGGAATGACTGCTCTGTAATAGTCTGAGAATTAGAGTTATTCAAGCAGCTTGTGGCCCCGAATAGACATAATATAGCGCAAATAAGCGTCGATATTTTCTTCATTGTTTGGGAGTCGAAAAAATGATGATTCATTATTGGGACTGCAAAACTAATAATAAATTGTGAGAGCAGCAAATGGAGGAGGCTTATACACGGGCTAAAAGCTCTTTGAACCTTTTATTTGACAAAAATTTGCACAGCCCAAGATTTATTATTACTTTTGCAGCGGAAAGAATAGAACTATTTTACTGAAAAGTTATTTAACTTATAGATTGTAGATTATCAGAGGGCTCTGTCGTGAGATATGGCCCTTTTTTTATTTTGTATAATCCCAGAATACATCGTTGATGCCGTTGTGGCGGTTGATTGCACGCGAGAGCACGAACAGATAGTCGCTCAGGCGATTTATGTAGCGGCAGAGCATGGGGTCGACGGTCACTCCTGTGGCTGCCAAGGCTATGATGCGTCGCTCGGCGCGTCGTACTACAGTGCGGGCTATGTTTGCACGTGCGGCATCGGCATGGCCGCCGGGGAGTACGAAGCGGTTGTGGCGGGGCAGAGTAGCGTCGAGGGCGTCGATATCGGCCTCGAGCTGCGATACTTCGGTTTCGGGGAAGGGAGCGGGCTGCCACTTGGAATCTTCTTCGGTGGCGAGTGCCGAACCTATATTGAACAGAAGGTTCATGGCGCGTGAGAGGGTAGAGTGAGCTTCCTTCGGTATTTCTGTGGAGGCGTCGAGGAGTCCGAGCCATGAGTTGGCTTCGTCGACGGTGCCGTAGGCTTCGAGGCGTGCACAGTCTTTGGCTACGCGCGAACCGCCTACCAGTGATGTTGTGCCGGCATCGCCGGTGCGTGTATATACGTTGCTTTTTGCCATAGTCGGTAAGGATTTGAGATTATGTACAAAAGTACAAAAAATTCAATTAGACCCAAAAAGAAAGCGGGAGGCTGTGCCCGATGAATCAGTGCACAGCCTCCCGAGAGATTTTCAGTGAGAACGGCGGCTTATTTGCCGGTGCCGTTTTCCCACCATGTACAGCTTATGGGGGTGAATTGGGCGGGACCGCTCACTTCGTAAACTGCTACGTAGTAGTCGGTGGATGCGCCGTTGTATGCAGCGAAATTAATTGTGTAGAGCACCTGCAGACCGTCGATGGGTTTGGCATCAGGGTTGAGGATACCGAGGGCTGCGGGGAGCGACTCGTAGATGAAGCGGGTCTTTTCGGCTTCGACAATTTCGTCGTCGGTCATTGACTCGTAGCCTGCGGGATATTGGGCGCGTGCCGAGCCGGGACGGAGGTCGACGTTGCCCTGGTAAGCAGAAGCACCTGAGTAGTACTCGTTGTTGCCGTAAGAGGTAACGTAGAAGAGGCCGCTCTTGATGTTGGTGTCGCCGAGAGGACGGCAGATAGTCTCGAATACCCAGTCAACGATTGTCTGGTAGTAGAGTGAGCTCAGAGGCTGGCTCTTGCCTGCGGGGAGGTCGATAGTAACGTTGGGGTTGTAGATCCACTTGCCGCCTGTGCGAACGAACTGTGCGGTCTCGGTCTCGACAAATTCGGTGGGAGTCCATTTGCCGTCTTCGCCGCAGGTGTAGGGTGAGCATACATAGCTTGATGTGCCGCCTGCATACTGAATCCAGAATACATACTTGACGGCTTCTGCTACGCCGTAGGGGTAGTTGAGGTCGAGCCAACGGCTGAGGTAGGGCTCTGCTGTGGTGAGGTTGTTGTAGGACTGCCCCATGGTCTTGTAGTCGGCATCCTGGAGTACGGTGAAGTCTGAAGCGGCTTTCACCCAGTCGGAGCCGTCGAAGTGATATATGGCGTTTACGGCGGTAGCGGGGAGGTTTGCCTTGATACGAGCGGGAGCTTTAGCACCTGCGACTGCGTTGATGGTGAGGTTCTTCACTTCCCAAGTGCCTGACTTGCCTTCTTCGCTGACGTACTTGAAGCCGAGGCGGATAGTCTTGCCTGCGAATTCGTCGAGCTTGATGTCGCCTGAGTTGGTGAATGCCCACGAGGTATTGTCGGTGTAGACGGGGATTTCTACCTGCTTCCATGCGCCGCCTGCAACAGATACCCAAAGGGTGCAGTTGGCTTTGGCGAACTCGAGGTCGGGGAACTTGTTGACTACGTGCTCGAAAGCGAGAGTGATGTCGGTGTAGCCGCTGAGGTTGATATCAGGCGAAACGAGCCATGACTCTGTGGCGTAGCTTACGTTGTCTTTGAATGCGCTTGCCTTGGCGCCGTAGTTGGCACCGCCCCACGACCATACGAAGGTGAGTTCTTCGGGGATTACGGCGTCGTCGGTAGTGAAGCCGCCGAGGCCCTCGGTAAATGATTCAGCGAAGACAGATACGGGACCTGAGGGTGTGGGTTCGTCGTTGCCGAATGAGGGTTCGGTATCGGCCTGATTGTACGATACGATGCAATATGTGCCCTTGTCGGGATTAACGAAATCGCCGAGCGCTACGGGTACATAGTTGTCGGCAGGCATGAGGGGTGTGAAAGCGTTCACATAGTCCTCGCCGCCCCATACCTCGTCGCGATAGAAGGCTTCGTCGATGGTGTATTTCTGCACAGAAGCTGCCTCGAGGAGAGCTTCAGGTTCGTTGACGGTGACGTTGTAGGTAAGTTTTACCGAAGAGCCGTCGGTGAGTGTGAAGTACTCGAAGTCGGTGCTTGAGAGGAATGCGGGCACATATTCCGAAGCGGGACAAGCCGCTGAGAAACGCTTCTGAGTGCCGACGAGAGCGAGTGCCGCTTCATTGTCCTGCTCGGTGGCGAGAGCCTTGTTGGCGCTGTTGCCTGCGATGTAGGTGTAGTCGGCATCGGTGAGAGTGTAGTCAATAGACTGCTGATTGGCAAAAGGCTGGTCCTCAAATTCCTTGAAGCCGTCGAGCTTGTTATTCCAGGAATTTTCGTCGCAAGACGCCGCGCCGGCTGCGAGGACGAGTGCAAGAGATGCGCGGATATATATCTTATTCATATCTGAGGCTTAGAATTTGATACGGAGTTTGAGTGAATATGTGCGGCCGAAAGAGTAGAACACGCCATAGATATTTTCCCATGTAGCGTCTACAGAAGAGTCGCTTGTGGCATCAACCACGTAGTTGTAGTTGCAGAGGTTGTGCACGTTTCCGAAGAGTGTAGCTTCCACGCCGCCGATAGGGAAGGAATATGAAGCGTTGAGGTCGAGAGTATTGCCCCAGGGCATTTTCCAGGGGTTGTGTACGTCGATTACGCTGTTGAAGCCGGGAGTGCTCACCGAGTAGTCGGAGTAGTTGCGTGCAGCTACCTTCCAGTCGCCGCCTATGCGGAAGCCCTTGAAGGGACGGAAGGTGGCACCGATAGCAGCGGTGGTCTGAGCTGAGTCGCCCACCTTGATGCCTTTCTGGTTGAGGACACCCCATGCGTGGTCTTCGGCCATGATGCCCGAAGCGATGTCGCCGGCGATGTTCTTGAGGGGCTGACCGAGCTGGTTGTAGTAGTAGCCCTTTGAGTTGCTGTCCCAGATATAGTCGCCGATAGAGAGCATACCGTTGATTTCAACCCACTTTGCGGGAACGAAAGTAGCGTTTACTTCGATACCCATGTGGCGTGCGTTTACACCGGTGAGGTTGAGGGTGTAGCGGTCGCCGATATGGGGGCCTGATTCGATTGTGCCGCCGCGTACGGCAGTCTTGTCGATCCACTTGGTATAGTATGCGTTGACAGTGGCCGAGAAGATACGTGAGCGGAAGTTATAGCCGATTTCGGTAGAGAATACTTTTTCGTTGACGGGGTCTGGGTTGGTGGCGTTCGACACGTTGGAGCTCAGGAAGACGCCCTGCGAGAAGAACGGTGCACGGCTGATGTAGCCAACGTTGGCAAATACGTTGTTGTGGCGGTCGATGTTGTAGTTCACGCCGAATTTGGCAGTACCGCCGAGGAAGCAGTAGACGCCGGTCTTGCCGTGTTCCTTGTCGTAGTAGAACTTATCGTAGCGCTGGTAGCCGGTGTTGCTGAGAGAGCCTGCGAGCACGAGGTTGAGCTTCTTGTCGAGGAGGTTGAGCTCGCCCTGTACGTAAGCGCCTTCCTGCTGGGTGTAGCCTACATAGTCGCGGTAAACGACGTCGCCCACGGTGAGTTTCTCATATATCCAGTTGGGGTCGGCTGCAGCGGCATTGTTGTATGGCTTTACAAGCTTACGCGAAGAGTCGTCCATGTAGTATTCGCCGTTGTAGAGGTCGCAGATTTTATTCTGGTGATAGCCTACATAGTAGCGGAGGTCGATACCGGCGAGGAAGTTGAGTTTCTTGTCGAAGAACGAATTGTTGTATGTCGACACGAGGCCGTACCACTTGTGAGAGTTGTTCTGCTTGGCCATAACCATGTTTGAACCGGTGGTCGAAGCCTCGTTCATGAGCTGGATTTCGTCGTAGGCGAATGTACCGTCGGCCTTGCGGAAGAGCATTTCGGGTACGCCGTGATATGCGCCGTACCAGCTTGAGTATGAGAGCTGAGTGCCATTGTACTCGCCGCGACCCTGGCCGCTGAGGCCGCTACCGTTTGCGAGCGATACGTAGAGGGTGGTGGAGAGCGACGATTTATTGTCGATCTGCCAGATGTGGGCGAGAGAAATCTGAGGCTTGTGGTAGGTGTTGGTGTTGGATGAGCGCACCTGTCCGTTGAGGTCGTAACCGAAGGTTGCGTTGTAGCGGTAGGGGCTTTCGCCGTTCATCTTTTCTTTGGCGTAGGTCTGATACTGGATGATAGAGAGACCGTCGGCCGAGCCGCGCTTGTTGTGAGTCTGGGGTGCGCCGAATGCTGTGAGAGACAGCTGATGGCGGCTGTTGATGCGCTTGGAGAGGTTTACGAAGTAGTTGTAGGCAAGGAAGTCGGTACCCTGAACGTAGCCGTCGCCCCACTTGCGTGAGCCGAGTACGGTGAGTGCCCAGCCGTTGTTCATAAGGCCTGTAGACACTTTTACGCCCATTTCGTTGAGGCCGTCGTTGCCGAAGCCGTACCATACTTTACCGCCCTTCTGAGCATCGAGGCTTTCGGTGGTGATGTTGATAGTACCACCTACAGAGGGTGCTGAGAGCACTGCGGCGCCGAGGCCGCGCTGAGTCTGGATGTTAGAGGCAACGTCGCCGAGGCCTGCCCAGTTGCTCCAGTAGATGCCGCCCCACTCCATGTCGTTGACGGGGATACCGTTGACGAGTACGGCAACGTTGGCGCTCTTGAAGCCTCGCATGTTGATTTTGGCATCGCCGAAGCCGCCGCCCGATTTAGTGGCCCATACACCGGGAGTGGTGTTGAGGATTTCGGGGAGCTCCTGAGTGCCGAGCTTGGTTTCGATTTCGGCTCTGTTTACCTGAGAGACTGCAACGGGAGTCTGACGGGTACGTGCAAGCGACTGGGTAACAACCACGTCGTTGAGGATTTCGCTTGAAGGCTGGAGAGTGACGGTGCCGACATCTGCGCGCGCGGGCACTTCTTTAGATTTGTAGCCGACGTAGCTTATGGTAAGCGTACGTGTGCCTTCGGGAACTTTGACAGTGAAAGTACCGTCGATATCGGTGATACCAAGCGGTTTACCTCCGGTAGCGACAATGCCGGCGCCGATTACAGGCTCGCCATCTTCGTCGATGACCGTACCCTGACATTTAAAATCAGCTCCATAGGCGAAGGTGAGTACCTGTGCCATACAGAGCAGTAGAAAAACTGATAGGAGTCGTCTCATTGCAGTCGATGAAAGATTGATTGATAATGATGAGTTATGTAGCTGTTCTGCGCTGCAAAGTTACGAAAAATTTTCAATATTTTACACTTTTTATACTATCAAGCCGGTAATTGGTGGGAGGTGCTCGGTGCGCCTATATCTCCGGGTGCGAAAAAAAGAGGGTGATGTGCCGAGCACATCACCCTCTAATCAGGGGGCCTTTATATAATGTAATTATTTAGAGGTCGTTGCTTTGCGACGGTTGTCGGTGATGTAAGCAACGGGGCAGGCTACGTAGATAGTAGCGAATGTACCGATGATTACACCGAAGAGCATCGCGAATGTGAAGCTGCGGATTGCATCACCACCGAGGATGAAGATGCAGAGGAGTACCAGAAGGGTCGAAGCCGAAGTCATGATTGTACGGCTGAGTGTGGTGTTGATCGACTTGTTGATAGTGGTGAAGAAGTCCTGCTTGGGATAGAGGGCTGTATTTTCACGCACACGGTCGAATACCACCACGGTATCGTTGATCTGGTAACCGATCACGGTGAGGATTGCAGCGATGAAGCTCTGGTCGATTTCCATAGCGAAGGGGAATACTCCGTAGAATATCGAGTAGAAGCCGATGATAGTGAACGCTGTGAATGCTACGGCAGCGAGAGCTCCGAGTGAGAATGCAACGTTGCGGAAGCGGAGAAGGATGTAGAGGAACATTGCCAGAAGGGCGATGGTCACTGCTATGTAGGCGTCGGTACGCATGTCGTCGGCAACCGAAGGACCTACCTTCTGCGAGCTTACGATACCCTGCGAAGCGTCGGTGGTGCTGAATTCGCGGGCTGTCATGCCTTCGCGGAGGAAGGGCTTGAGAGCATCGAAGAGTTTTTCGTTGATTTCAGCTTCTGTGCTTGCGTCCTCATTATTAATCTTGTAGTTGGTCGAAACGCGTACCTGGTTGGAGCTTTCGATAGTGATAACCGATACGGAAGCGCCGGGGAACTGGGGAGCGAGAGCGTCCTGGAGTTCGGTGGTGCTTACGGGTTTCTCGAACTTCACGATGTAGTTGCGACCACCCGAGAAGTCGATGCCCTGGTTAAGACCGCGTACGCAGAGCGAGATGATGACGATAGCGCACATGATAGCGACAACGATGAAGCTTGTCTTGCGCTGGCCGAGGAAGTTGACGTTGGAGTTGATGAATGCTTTCTTCGAGAGTGATGTCGAGAAGGTGAGCTTGTTGAAGCCCTGACCCTTAGAGCACCAGAGGAAGAAGAGACGGCTCAGGTAAACTGCTGTGAAGAATGAGCAGATAAGGCCGATGATGAGGGTGGTGGCGAAGCCCTTGATAGGACCTGTACCGAAGAGAAGGAGGATTACACCTGTGATGATAGATGTAAGGTTGGAGTCGAAGATAGCGGAGAATGCGTTGCTGTAACCGTCGGCGAGAGCGTTGCGGACGTTCTTGCCTGCGCGGAGTTCTTCTTTGGTACGCTCGAAGATAAGCACGTTGGCGTCGACTGCCATACCGAGCGAGAGCACGATACCGGCGATACCGCTCATGGTGAGCACTGCCTGGAACGATGCGAGGATACCGATAGTGAAGAAGAGGTTGCAGATAAGGCAGATATTGGCGATGAGGCCGGGGAGGAAGCCGTAGAATGCGATCATGAAAATCATGAGGAGCACGAGGGCTACCACGAATGAGATGAAGCCTGCCTCGATAGCCTGCTTACCGAGCGAGGGACCTACGACCATGTCGGAGATGATGTGTACTTTGGCATCCATCTTACCTGACTTGAGCACGTTGGCAAGGTCGCGGGCTTCTTCGATAGAGAAGTCGCCGGTGATTGAAGACGAGCCGCCTTCGATTTTGTCGTTTACGTTAGGAGCAGAGTAAACTTTGTCGTCGAGGACGATAGCTACCTGCTTGCCAACGTTCTGGCCTGTTACGCGGGCCCAGTTGCGGGCACCTTCGGCGTTCATGCGCATCGACACTTCGTTGCCGCGGAGGGGGTCGTAGTTAGAAGATGCGTCGCTCACGGCTTTGCCGTCGAGAGCAGCCTTGCCGCCGTTTGCGCGGAGAGCGTAGAGGGCGAAGCCCCAGTTCTGCTCAGCGCCGTTTGCGCCTGTGCGGATGGTGGGTTTTACAGCCCAGCGGAGGCGGAGGTCTGAGGGAAGGAGGTTTTTAGCCTTGGGAGAAGCGAGTACGGCGTCGATAGCTGCCATAGCTTTTGCATCGGGAGCATAACCGAGAGTTGCGCCGTAAGCTGTGCCCTGGCTGAGGAGCGCTGCGAGGGGAGCTGCGTTGACAGTGGTGTCGTTAGCGAGGCTGCTCATGAGGCTGCTGAAGGCGTTACCGAGCTCTTCAGCGCGGTAAGTCTCGTAGAATTCGAGGTTTGCAGAGCGCTGGAGCAGGTCGCGTACACGTTCGTGATCCTTCACACCGGGGAGTTCGAGAAGAATCTGACCGTCTTTGCCCTGGAGTACCTGGATGTTGGGCGAAACAACGCCGAACTGGTCGATACGGTTACGGAGGACGTTTGTAGCGGAGTTGTCTACACGGTCTTTAATCTGAGCTTTGAGAGCGTTGCGAACGGCGTCGTCGTTCTGGCCTGCAGTAATCACGTCCTGGAATACTACCGAGAAGTCGGCCTGGGGCTTGGACTGACGATAGAGGTTGATGAACGAGCTTACGAAGTCGTCAGACTCGTGGGTAGTGACCATTTTCTCAGCACCTGCGAGAGCTGCTTCGAACACAGAGTCGGTCTGGCCGGCCTTCATAGAGCGGAGCATGTCGGGCATATCCACCTGAAGGATAACGTTCATACCACCCTTAAGGTCGAGACCGAGGCCAACGCCCCATTTGCGTACATCGTTGAGAGTGTAATAGCCGAGATACACTTTTTCCTCGCCGAGCGAGTCCATGTAGTGCTTGTAGGCCTGATTGTAGGCTGCGTCGTCGTTGTCACCTGATTCCTCGAGCGCGTAAGTGGCTGCCTGGCTCTCGTACTTGTTTGAGATGAAAGTAAACGAGAGATAGAATAGACACACGAGCGCCAAGAAAATAGCTATGACACCGGCTACGATGCTACCTAATTTT
The DNA here is from genome assembly GCA_014800815.1 of Bacteroidales bacterium. Taxonomy (GTDB): domain Bacteria; phylum Bacteroidota; class Bacteroidia; order Bacteroidales; family Muribaculaceae; genus CAG-873. Next base: position 41,453 of record JAAVFI010000024.1, read on the forward strand.
CCTTTGCTTTGCATGTAATAACTATGGTTAATTAATTAATAAAATTTCAACAGGTATTAATTTGGCTCGCAAATATAGTGAAAATTCCCCGAACTTGGGCAATTCCTGTTGCTCTTTTTGCGAAAAGGGTCGGTTTGAGGTGGTTACACGCCGATTTTCCCGTCAGAAGCGTACGCTTACGCCTGCCAGACCGCCGAGTCGCTGACTCATCACGCCGGGCACGATCATGGTGCGTCGGCACAGGAGGTTGGAGAAGCGAAGGAAGACGTCGAAGCGGTCGGAGAGGGCGTAGGAGCCGCCGAGAGATATGTCGCTCAGATTGGGAAGCGAGCTGTAGGTGTCTTTGTCGAGCCACAGACGCTGACCGGCGCGGAATTTCCAGCCGGCTTCGACTGCGAGGGGCTCGATAGGACGCAGTTTGAGTCCGAGTTCGGCCATGACTGCGGCGTGATAGGGGTTTGAGGCTGATGCGTGCTCGAGTCCGTGCTGCATGAAGCGTACTTCGCCGTGCACGTCGAGGGTCTTGCGCCAGCTGTATGCGGCCGACAGGCCTCCGCCGAGCACTCGGGAATCGACGCGCGAGAGTGCTTTGAAAGCAGGTGCAGCGGGGAGGGTCATCACAGGCAGGCCGTCGGTGGCTTCATAGGTGCCGAAAAGCGATACGGAGACTGCGGCGGCGGGGCGGAGTGTGAAGCCGAGGCGGCTGTTGACTGCCGTGAAGGTGTTGACAGACTCGAGAGCGCCTGTAAGGAAGGGCGTCACGGCATATTGGTCGGCGAGGGTGTAGAAGCGTGTGCCGCCGTCGGCTTTGACGAAGGCCGAGAAGCGGCCGGAGGGATTCCACGCCACTTCGATATCGGGAGCGACATGTACTTTGCTGTAGTCAAAGCTGCTGCCTGCCGATACTTTGAGGCCTACACGGGCGGCTATGTTGCGCCACACGAGGTGATAGGCGGGAGTGACGGTGAAATTACCGCCGCCGTTGAGGATGTCGGAGTATATTCCGAGGCTGAACCGGCTGCCGTTGCCGATGTTTACACCTCCCTCAAGGTCGGCGCGGAAGCGGCTGTCGTGAGGAGCCTCGATGCCGGGCATGGCTTCGATGCGGTTGGCGCTTACCGACATGTGGGTGTAAGCGGCGCTCAGCTTCCAGTCGAATCGTCCGCTGCGGCCTGCGACGCCGAATCCTAACTTGAAATCGTTGATATGCTGTGAAGTGGCGTCGCGGAGAAATTCATTCTCATCCCACGCCCCCGCATTTGTATAGCGGTAGCGGATGTCGAGCCATACGCGGGCGGCGTCGCAGAAACGGTGCGAGCCGTCGGCCTGTATGCCGAAGACGTCGAGACCTTTCTTGCGGCTGCCCTCCGATGCGCCCCAGTTGGCGCCTGTGTAGAGCAGCGAGGCCGAGGCGTGAGAGTCTTCGAGGTCGATTATGCGGTAGCCTGCGCCGAGAGAGCGGTCGTAGACAGGAAGATAGCCGAGCCACAGATATCCTTTGTAAAGGTCGGGTGCGGGCAGGCCTGTTACGGCCTCGCCTTCAACCTGGCCCGTGAGTGGAGTGTAGGCGCTTGTAGAAGTGTAGTATGAGGGCTGCAGGGTGACAGGCTGAGTGAGCAGAGGGGGAAGCACGGGAGCTACCGACTGCAGGGGCTGGGCCGGAGGCAATTCGGTGGCTGCCGTACGGTCTACGGTAATCTGAGTGGAGAGGTCCTCGGCGATAGCGGCCGCTGACAGGCTGCAGGCCAATGCGACAGAAAGTAGGCGGAGTGTCATAGTTATTTGTCGCCGCTCAGGCGGGTTTCTATCATCATGAAAATATCGGCTTCTTCGCCGGGATAATTCTCTTTAAGAGCTTCGAGGTATTCGCGAGCCTCGAAGTCTTTGCCCTGTGAGGCGTAGATATCGCTTATCAGAATGAATGTGCGGGCTACCCAATAGCGATGCGGAGAGCCGGAGTTGACGAATTTCTGCGCTGTAGCCAGGGCTTTGGTGTCGTTTCCGGCGTCGTGCATGGCGTCGGCGGCTTCGAAGGCACTGCGTGCGCCGTAGAGGTCGGCGGGAGTGGCGGCCATTTCGAGCCAGATAGCGAGTGCGCGGTCGGTGTCGCCGGCGGCTGCAAGTGACGAGGCCTTGGTGAAGCGTGCTTCCGACATCGTGGCCGAGCCGGCCGACGACGAGAGAATGGCATCGGCAGTGCTTCCGGCGAGTTCGTGGTCGCCCATGTCGCGTGCCGTGCGCATCAGGCCGAGGCGTGCCTCGGTGGCTGTTTCGGCATCGGAAGCTTTGTCGGCGAGGCGCTTGAAGAGGTCGAGAGCCTCAGGCAGTTTGCCGGCTGCCGACGCCGCTTTGGCTTGCGCAAGAAGTGCGTGTTCGGCACCCGTGCTGTCGGGGTAGCGGTTGAGAATACGCTGCGAGAGCGATTCTACGGCAGCTGTATCTTTCTGTGCCACAGCATTGTCGAGGACTATACAGAGAGCTTCGGGGGCATGTGCCGACGAGGGATTTTCGTTGGCGAATTTTTCGAGAGCCGAAGTATCGCCCTTGCTGTGGTAGAGGTTCTGAGCCGATTTGAACTGCAGTTCTTCGGCTTCCTTGGGGTCTATCTTGGGAGCGTTGTCCACCGAGTCGATGAATGCGAGATATTCTCCGGCATTTCCGGCCTCGGAGTAGAGGTTCTTAAGTAGCGACGATGCCTGGGCTGCTTCGGCCGAAGTGGGGTAGAGGCTTATCACCGAGCGATATGCGTCGATAGCCTCGTCGGTACGACCCATGTCGAGGAGTGTCATGGCGAGCTGCAGATAGCCGCGGCGACCCTGTGCGGTGAGGGGGTAGTCGGCTATGAGGCGGCGGTAAGTGGCAACGGCGTCGGCATTGCGGCCGAGACTGATCTGAGCCTGAGTGGTCTCGAGCAGTGCCTCCGGCATGAGTACCGACGATGAGAAGGACCTTGAGAACAGTTCGAGGGCGTCGAGCTTGCCGGCGTAGTCGCGCTGTAGACCTTTCATGCGGGCGCCTGCGAGCAGTGCATAGTCGGCGGTTGACGGGCTTTGCTCGAATGCGCGGGCGTAGTAGTCCTCGGCCTTAGCGAAGTCGCCCTGAGAGAAAGAGATGTCGCCGAGGCGGTTGAGGATGTCGGCTTTTTCGGTGGCGCCGTTCATGCGGTCGAGAGCCTGTGTGAACCATGTCGCGGCACCCGATGCGTCGGCGGTGTTGTAGAGTGAGTATGCGAGACCATACATTGCCGCAGGGCGGTTGGCGGCTTCTTTGGGCGCGCGGTGGAGGTAACTGCGGTATTTCTCAGCGGCTTTGGCCGGTTCGCCCTGACGGTATAGGAGGTCGGCTCTTGCGAGGTCGACTTCGGCGGCAGTGGCGGCATTGACGCGGGCGAGTTCTTCAGCGCGTGTCAGGTAGCGGCTTGCCGCGGCGTAATCTTCGCTCTGTGTGGCCTCCAGTGCCAGTGCGAGGAGCGTGCGCTGACGTGCCTGCTGCACGGCGGGCATGGAATCGGAAATAGCGTCGAGACGCTCAAGGGCGCGGGCATAGTCGTGGTCGGCCATGTAGCCCGATGCGAGGTAGGCGCCTACACGGTCGGAATAGGGGCCGTTGGGGTATAATTTCAGGAATTTCTCGAATACCTCGGCGGTGGAGCCGAAGGGTACTCCCGCGCCTGCGAATTTAGCGGCGGCGTAGTTGTAGAAAGCCGCTTCGCGTACGGCCGGGTCGTCGTTGGTACGGGTGGCCTTGTCGAATGCGAGAATTGCCGCAGAGGTGTCGCCGGTGGCGAGAAGGCTCTGCCCTGCAAAGAGATATGCCGACTGCTGTATCGCTCCCGTGCCGCGGGCCGTCACCTGGTCGAGATACTCGAGTGCGAGGGCGTAGTCGCCGTTCTCGAATGCGTCGGCACCGAGGATGTAGAGTGTCGTGGGTATGGCTTCGCTGCCCTCGGGGAGCTGAGAGATGTACTTTTTGAGATAGGGTATTGCTTCGCGTCGGTCGCCGAGATTGTAGAGCGATTCGCCTGCGATGCGGTTGAGTTCGGCGGTAATTGTTGCGTCGGAGCTGCCTTTGGCAAGAAGTCGGCGTGCGTTCTGCGAAGCCTTGGAGAATTCTCCCTCGGCAAAATCTATGGCCGTGAGATAGAAGTCGGCGTCGAGATTCGAGCCTGCGGCTTTGGCAAAGCGCTCGCGTGCAAGCTGATAGTCGCCTGCGTTAAAGGCAACGGTACCGAGCACGAAATTTGCTGCAGGAGCCGTGCCGGGGTAAGCGGCGGCCTCGTCGAGGCGTTTCTCGGCAAGAGCGGTGTCGCCGGCATAGAGGGCCGCAGAGCCTCCGCTGAGGCACACCTCGGCCATGTCGGCGGGTGTGAGACAGCCTTCGGGGATTGTTCCGTAAGCCTCCGAAGCCTCGGAATATCTGCCGAGAGCGAGCAGACAGTCGGCACGACCCTTGAGTGCGTTTCCTCGGTTCTGCGCTGCGGGATTGTCCTGCAGGAATGTATCGAAGGCCTCCAGCGCGGTGGTGAAATCACCTGTGCGATAGAGGTATAATGCGCGTAGGTAGCCGTAGTCTGCGCGGGCATCGGCACTGAGCGTGGGGACGTCGATGAATCGGAGTTCGTCGAGAGCGGCAGCGTAGTTGCCCTGCGCCGCGAGTCGTCCGGAGCGTGACATCAGAGCCTCGGAAGGCGACTGAGCCTGCGCGAGGAGTCCCACAGCTGCGGCAAGAGAGGCGAGTATGACCGGTTTCATAGATTGGTAGCGGGGGAGGAGGGAAAAGTAGAACTATACCAGACGGAGGAATCCTGCCGGAATGGGACAAGTGAAGTTCATGTCGCGGCGGGTAATCGGATGCACGAAGCGTAATGTACGCGCATGCAGGCACAGGCGATGTATAGGAGAAGAAGCTGCACCGTAGCGGCGGTCGCCGACAATGGGATGACCCGATTCCTTGAGGTGCACGCGTATCTGGTTCTTGCGGCCTGTGGCGAGGCTCAATTCGACCATGGAGTAGGGTTTGCCGGCCTTCACGGTGGTGTAGTCGGTAATGGCGAGCTGACCTTTGCCGGGCTCTTTGGTCGAATATACCTCGTGAGCGGCATTCTCGGTGAGGAATGAGCGGATGCGACCCTCGGCAGGCTCCATAGCACCTTCGATAACGGCCACATACTTGCGCTCGAGCACCATGTTGTTCCAGTTGTGCTGCATGGTCTCTTTGGCCTGCATGTTCTTGGCGAACATCATCAGGCCCGAGGTGTCGCGGTCGAGGCGGTGAACTATAAAGAGTTTGTTGCGCGGGTCTTTGCGCTTGAGATATTCGCGGAGAATGGCGTAGGCGGTATTGTCCTTAATCTTGTCGGTGCCCATTGAGAGGAGACCGTATCCCTTTTCGATGACGATGATGTCGTCGTCTTCGTACACGAGCTTGATGCGGGGGTGCGAGAATACCTGGAACTCGCGTGTGGTGTTTACTTTCACCTCGTCGCCGGGGCGGAGGTTGAAGTCGAACTGCGTGGTCACATTTCCGCACGCCATCACCTGGTGATACTTGAGGTATTCCTTGAGGGTGGTACGCTTGGAGTCGGGCATCTTGGCGGCGAGGAATTCGAGCAGTGTCGCGGGGTCTTCCTTGCCTGCCTTGAATGTTATGATATTGTCAGGGCGGAAAAGCCCGGGACGAGTTCCGGGCTTCGCCGCGAGAGTTTTATGTCGTGGCATGTTTTATTTCTTTTTAGGCACACGGCGCGGTTTTGCGGGAGCCGCATCCGCGTCGGCTATTATTTTGCGTGCATCCTCGAGGGTGAGGCTTGCGGGGTCGGTGACGGTGCGGGGTATCTTGTAGTTCTTCTTGTTGAAGGCTATGTAGGGTCCGTATCGTCCGTTGAGAATCTGAAGATCGGGTTCTTCGTCGAATGTCTTGATAGTCTTGTTGTTCTCGGCCTCGCGCTTGGCTTTTATAAGTTCAATGGCCTGGTCGAGAGTGACTTCGGCCGCGGGGAGGTCTTTGGGGATTGACACATACTTGCCGTCGTGGCGCACGTAGGGGCCGAATCGGCCAATGCCTACCTGCACGGGGAGGTCTTCGAATGTGCCGAGGGCGCGGGGGAAGTCGAAGAGCTTGAGTGCTTCTTCGAGGGTGATAGTAGACACCGACTGGTTTTTGAGCAGCGATGCGAAGCGGGGCTTCTCGTCCGACTCGGCGTCGCCGATCTGCACCACGGGGCCGAAACGTCCGATTTTCACGCTTACGGGAGCGCCGGTGCCGGGCTCGGTGCCGAGGTGACGCTCGCCGAACTTCGGGCCGTTCTGTATGGTGAGGGCCGAGTCGACTGCGGGGTGGAAAAATTTGTAGAAATCGGCTATCTCCTTGTTCCAGGGGAGCTTGCCGTGTGCTATTTCGTCGAACTTCTCCTCGATGTTGGCGGTGAAGTTGTAGTCGAGGATGTCGGGGAAGTACTCTGTAAGGAAGTCGTTGACAATCATGCCGATGTCGGTCGGTATGAGCTTGCCTTTCTCTCCGCCGGTGAGCTGGGTGCGCACCTCGCGGTTGATGTCGCCCGCGGGAGTGAGCGTGAGGGTGGTGAATTCGCGGGGTGTGCCTTCGCGCTCGCCGCGCTCTATGTATTCGCGCTGCTGAATGGTGGAGATAGTCGGAGCGTAGGTCGAGGGTCGGCCTATGCCGAGTTCTTCCATTTTCTTCACGAGGGAAGCCTCGGTGTAGCGGGGCGGATGCTGGGTGAAGCGCTCGGTGGCTTCTGCCGAGCCGAGGGCGAGGGCGTCGCCTTCGTGGAGTGCGGGGAGTGTCTGCTGCTCGTCGGCGTCGTTGCTGTCGTCGTCGTGACCTTCGGCGTACACTTTGAGGAAGCCGTCGAAGAGGAGCACTTCACCCGAAGCTGCGAAGGGGTAGGGGAGTCCGCTGCCTTCGATTTCGACGGTTGTCTTCTGAATGCGGGCGTCGGCCATCTGCGAGGCTATAGCGCGACGGCGGATAAGGGTGTAGAGTTTCTGCTCCTGGGCTGTGGCGCCGTCGAGGGTTTCGGTCTCGACGTAGGTGGGGCGGATGGCCTCGTGAGCCTCCTGAGCGCCTTTCGAAGCGGTGTGGTATTTGCGTACGTGGAGATATTTCTCGCCGATGCGCTCTTTAATCTGGGTGGAGATTGCGGCGATTGCATCGTCGGAGAGGTTGAGCGAGTCGGTACGCATGTAGGTGATGTGTCCGTTTTCGTAGAGTCGCTGAGCCACCATCATGGTCTGCGATACGGAGAATCCGAGTTTGCGGGCCGCTTCCTGCTGGAGTGTCGAGGTGGTGAATGGGGGTGCCGGCGACTTGTGCAGCGGCTTCTCCGATATTGATTTTACGGCGAACGATGCTGTGGCGCATGCCTTGAGGAATTCTTCGGCGTCTTTCTCGGCGGGCAGACGTCGGGGCAGCTCGGCGCGGAGTGTCGAACCGGTAGCGGCGTCGGTAAATGTGCCTGTGATGCGGAAGTAGGGTTCGCTTACGAAGTTCTTGATTTCATTTTCACGCTCCACTATGAGTCGCACCGCCACCGACTGGACGCGACCGGCCGAGAGGGCGGGCTTAAGACGCTTCCAGAGCACGGGCGAAAGTTCGAAACCTACTATACGGTCGAGCACGCGGCGTGCCTGCTGCGCGTCTACGCGGGCGAGGTCGATGTCGCGTGGATTTTCGATAGCATGCAGGATTGCTTTCTTGGTGATTTCATGGAAAACGATACGGCGTGTATGTTCCGGCTTGAGCCCGAGCACCTCGTATAGATGCCAAGCAATGGCTTCTCCCTCGCGGTCCTCATCGGAAGCGAGCCATACGGTGTCGGCTTTTGCGGCTGCCTTGCGGAGCTCGTCGACAAGTTGCTCCTTGTCTTCGGGAATCTCGTACAGGGGCTCGAAGTCGTGGTCAACGTCGATGCTGAAGCTTTTCTTCTTGAGGTCGCGTATGTGACCGTAGCTCGACATCACACGATAGTCGTCGCCGAGGAATTTTTCAATAGTCTTGGCCTTTGCGGGAGACTCTACTATAACCAGATTTTTGGGATTGCTCATGGTGGTGCTGTATTTCAGACGGCAAAATTAGTCAAAACAATTTAATAATGTGTAGGGAGTATATTTTTTTTTGATTTTTAAGCATTTTGCAAGTGTGCTCGTCTCGTTAAAGAGGGAGAGAAGATGCGGCTCTGTCATTTTGGTAAGTAAAAATCGTCAAATCTTAACTTAAAACGCATTAATGAGCGGGAGTATTTGGTTAAAATAAAATACAAAAGCCGTATTTAACAACATTTAACCCCTTAAAGGGGGCTGCCTATCGAAAGATAGTGTACCTTTGCAATCGTAAAATGTAGCGCACTGTGCGCATCGAACCCCATTATCCTTCCGCAGTATCACCGCTGCGACACCAGATTGAAGCCTAATACCACTCCCGACGTGTCTATCCGGAAATTTACATAAAGTTGAGTAGAACATCGGGCGCATGGCTTTTAGACTGTTTATAAGTATCAAAATCCAACTCAAATTATACAACATGCACATTTCTACAAAATTCTGCGCTTTCGTAGCTGCCGCTTCTCTCGCGGTTGCGGGAGCGACTGCCGCCACTCCTAAGGCAGCCCCTGTAGACCTGACAAAGTTTGTCTACAAGGCAAAGAACTCTCACAGCGCTTTCAGCTCTGAGAGATCTATGAAAATCGAGGCAGCCAATAAGGCAATGCTTCGTGGCGATGCCGGAGCAAAATTCAAGGCAAGCGCCGACGACAAGTATCAGCCCGCAAGAACTATCGGCCCGACCGGACTCTGGGGCGACATGGATGCGCCTAACGGCGAAACATGGTTCTACACCATGGCCTTCGAATACGAAGATGTGGTGATGAACGAATACTGGACCGACCACATCCTTCAGCGCTGGGAGCTCACCGTCTACAACGACAAGATGGAGAAGCAGTACGTCCTCAAGGATGACATCCACTATAACGAGACCGAGACACGTGCCGTATATTTCGACATTCTTCCCGTGCTCACCCGGAACTATTTCAACTCTGACGACAAGTACGAAATCATCATGAGTCAGGGTATGAATACCAATACTCCCGGAGTGAACAGCTACAAATCGTTTGTATATCAGCTCGACGGCGAGAAAGACGAAAACGGCAACGACAAGATTGTCTACACCGTGCCCAACCTCATCTCCGACGTGCTCGATGCTACTGTAGACGGCAAGGAGCAGTTCTACTTAACCCTTATGGATGAGAACTTTCCCGATATCGACTACGATGACCTCTTCGGCGGTGACTCCTGGACAGGCGAAACTGATGGAGAGCCCAACGAAGCATACTGGGAATTCCTCCTCGGCTCGCACATCTCGCTCTCTGTTTACAGCGGTGTTGACGCAGACGGTCAGCTCATTCAGGTGCTCAAGCACGACATCCCCTTCCAGAGCCTCCCCGGCGACCAGGAGTATGCTGCGTTTATGATCACCAAGATGAACGGCAACCAGCCCATCATCCTCTTCAACCAGTATAAGGAAACTCTCTTCTATCCCTACTACGACTACACCAGCGATATCGTACAGCGCGACGAAAACGCCCTCAAGGTAGATATCTACAAGCTCTACCCCGATAAGGCCGAACTCGATCAGACAACAGAGATTCCCTTCACTCTCGACCGCACCAATATCGCACAGTTCTTCTCTGTAGGTTCGTTCTCTTACCGCGGCGACGTGGACTATACCACATACAAGCCGGGCGACAAGGCATCTCTTATCGTTACCCGCCAGGACAAGCAGACCATGGACCAGGAGTCGGGCTACCCCGCAACTTATACAGTGTATAATGCCGACGGTACCAAGAACTTCGATATCGCCAAGAATACTGTGGCTTGCGTGCCCATGTCCGACATCCCCGGCTACGCTCCCCAGTATATGTTCGCAACTTACAACGGTGTTTACTACTTCCACTTTGTAAACATCCTCACCGGCGAAGTTGAGACAAGCTTCAACTACCTCCTCGAAATCGACGGCGACAACGACCCCGTGACCTCCAACATCGACCGCGTACCCTACGGCGACAGCTACGCTTATGTAGGCGAACTCCGCGCTCCTCTCGACGAAGACGACTACACCTTCATGCGTATCGTATGGATCGACCGCAAGGGCGAACCTCTCTTCGTAGACGAAATGAACATGGGTATGTCTATCCACTACGGTCAGAGCTACATCAGCCAGGCTGCTCTCGCTCCCGACCTCTTCCACACCGACAGCAAGCGTGAGTACATGATGCTCGTTAAGCGCGGTAACGAAGACGGTGGCTCGTCGGAAGAGCTCCTCATCGCTCAGCCCCGCTCTGAAGAAGACGAATGGATGGGTACTGAAATCCTCCGCCTCACTGCCGACGAACGCGGTGCCCTCTCAAACATCGGCCCGTACTTCGAAACGGGTATGCCCCAGCTCGTTATCACCTACTACAACCGTGTAAACGGCCACGATACCTACTCTGTAGATATTTACGACCTCCCCCTCGACGACCCCGACCACAGCGGCGTATCCGCTCCCGGTGCTGTAAGCAACGCAGCCATCACCTTCGACGGTGCTGAAGTTGCTGCCGCAGGCGAGTTCATCGAAATCTTCAACCTTCAGGGTATCCTCGTGAAGGCAGGCAACGAGCGCGTGGGCACAGCTTCGCTCCCCGCCGGCGCTTACATTGCCAAGACCACACAGGGCGCTCTCAAGTTCGTCAAGAAATAATCTATCAATCATTTAATATGGATAAATCCCTCCGGGATGCGGCGACGCAGCCCGGTGGGATATACCGTTAATAAAAACCCTATAAATGACTAAACAAAGCATTGCAGCTCTCGCGCTGCTTTTTGCTGTTTCCGGAGCTTACGCCAAGACCCTTACTCCGGAAGAAGCTCTTGCAAGACTTGAATCGTCTTCTGCACAGAAGGCTCCCTCGCGTATGCGTGCCGGTGCGCGTCTTGCACACACTACAATGACCGAAAAGGGCAACCCTGCTGTGTACCTCTTCAACGCCGCAGGCGGTAAAGGTTTCATGGCTGTCAGCGCCGACGATTGCACCGAAGCTCTCCTCGGCTACTCCGACGAAGCTACTGTAGGCACTGAGATTCCCGAGCAGCTCGCTTGGTGGCTCGGCCAGTATGCCGAGCAGATCGAGTACCTCAATACCCTCGAAGCAAACGGTCAGAAGCCTATCAAATATGCTCCCAAGGCTGCCGACAGCCGCGAGTCTATCGCACCTATGATTAAGACTCAGTGGGACCAGGGCGCTCCCTACAACGATAAGTGTCCCACCAGCGGTACTACCCGCACATACACCGGTTGCGTGTCTACAGCCATGTCGCAGGTGATGAACTACTGGCAGTGGCCGACCAGAGGTGTAGGTCGTCTTACCTATACTTGCGAAGGCCTCAGCAAGAAGCTCTCGCTCAACCTCGGTCTCAAAGACTTTGACTGGGATAATATGCTCGATACATATACCCCCGGTAACTATACTACCGCTGAGGCTGCTGCCGTATCGTACCTCATGCAGGCCACCGGCTATTCAGTGAAGATGGAATACGGTACAGATTCGTCGGGTGCTATGGAAATGTACATCGCTCCCGCTCTTATCGACAACTTCAAGTACAACGGCAATATCGAATACGTAATCCGTCAGTTCTACTCTTACTCAGAGTGGGAAGAACTCATCTACAACAACCTCAAGGAGTATGGTCCTGTGCTCTACGGCGGTAACTCGTTTATCGGCGGCGGTCACTCGTTCGTCTGCGACGGTTACGACAAAGACGGCTACTTCCACTTCAACTGGGGCTGGGCCGGTATGTCGGACGGCTACTTCAAGCTCGATGCTCTCAACCCCTACGCTCTCGGTACAGGTGGCGGCGGTGGCGGCGGCTTCAACTTCAGCCAGGCTGCCACTATCAACATCCGTCCTGCTGTAGAAGGCGAAGTAGTAAAAGAAAAAGAACCCATGCTCGCTCAGTGCGGCTCGCTCTTCGGCGAAGTTAAGGAAGGTGTCCTGAATCTCTACCTCGGCGTTGAAGCAGGTGCTATGTGGGTGAACTATAATCCCTACGACCTCAAGGTACAGATGGGCGCTCTCTTCGAACCCGAAAACGGCACTCCCGGCAAGCCCTTCATCTGCATGGTATCTGACCGTAAATTCGACCTTCCCCTCGGCTACGGTGTAGACCCCGACCAGCTCAAGCCCCAGGTTGACCTCAAGGTACCCTCCGAAGGCGGTTCGCTCGTAGACGGCACCTACAAGGTGACAGTCGTATGGTCTAACCCCGAGGAAGAAGATCCCGAATGGTACCCCGTACACGCAAGCTACAACTACTCCAACTACATCACCCTCACCAAGAAAGGCAACGACTACAAAGTAACTGACGAACCCGTTTACCTCCTCGATGTCAAGGATGTGACCGTGGGCGACATTTACGCAGGCCTCTGCATCCCCGTGAAGTTTACCGTTGAGAATACCACTCCCCGCGAACTCACCTCAGGCTTCGCTCCCGCTGTAGTCTACAACGAAAGCCTCTGCATGCTCGGCGAAAGTATCGAGGTATCTCTCAAGCCCGGCGAATCGCAGACCTTCGAGTACCTCGCAGAACTCCTCCAGGCTACTCAGAATCTGCCTACAGGTCAGACTGTTTACTTCACTTTCTTCGATGAATCCACCTACACCTTCTATGCCGATGATGTATGGATTGAGACCACTCTCAAGGCCAGCCCCGGCATCCCCCGTCCGGCTACCAAGGGTGCTCCCACTATCCGCGGTGCTCAGACCAAGATTGAAAGCGTAGACGGCGCCGATGTACCCGTATATCAGATCTACGACTCTCACGAGATGATTGCCGACTGCAAGGTAACTCTTGAAAGCGGCGTATTCTGCAACCTCCTCTTCGCTTGTACTATCCTTCCCACACCCCAGGGTCTCTCTGTAGTAAGCTATGCAGGCTATCCTCTGGAAATGGAAGTAGGTAAGGAATACGATTTCACTGCCAATATCGCCAACAGCGCATACGCTGCCGACGTAGTTTACTCCCTCATGATGGGCTTCGACTACATGGGCCAGCTCGCACAGGTTGTTTCTGCAGGTCAGACTACAGGAAGTGAAAAGACCGATACAGCTTACTTCCGCATCGTTTCTACCGGTGTAGAAAGCGTATCTGCCGACAAGGGTCTCAGCTTCAACAACGGCCTCGTGAACGCTGCCGATGCCGACATCGAAATCTTCAACACCGCAGGTGCCAAGGTTGCTGCCGGCTACAACGTGTTCGACACCGCTTCGCTCCCCGCAGGCGTCTACATCGTACGCGCCGCAGGCAAGACTATCAAGATTGCCGTTAAGTAATCGGCTGTCTCCCCGATAACTCACATATCCGCCGGGACACGCTCCCGTGCCCCGGCGGATTTTTCACTTCCTTCTCTTCTCTGTATCGCTGAATATCCACTATTAATCCAATAGATATACATGAAGAAACTTTACACTCTGCTTCTCTCTTTCTTCATACTCTCCGCTGCCGCCTTCAGTGCCGATGCGAAGAGTCTTACAGTGAAATGGGACAATCCCGGCGCTGTAAAACTGTGTATAGGCTCTCTTTCGCACGCCCCCTATATACCTTCTTCCGATGCCACTTCGTACACCATCGATACCGATGATGACTATATATATGTAGCTGTCCTCCCCGCCGACGGTTATGCACTCGTAAAAGGTACAAACAACAGTACCAGCAATGCCTACAAGAATTGCCGCGTGCAGACCAACGCCACCTACGGTCAGCTCATCTCCTGCTCATACTATGCGTCGACTCTCGCAACTATGGGCGATACCCCCACTCTCACAATCGAGACCACCAAGGTAACCCGCGACGAGACATTCACCGTAGACGTGGAGAACGGCGCCGCATGTATCAATGCCGTATTCTCCACTCAGCTCATGTACTCGCCCGACCTCAGCAACGGCACCAACACCGTGCACTTCAACCCTGAGTTCGATACCGACCTCAACATCTTCATCATCCCCGGCTTCGGTGCAAAAGAAATCTACAAGCTTGAGCTCAACGGCAAGGCTATAAGCTACAGCACTCTCTGGGGCTGCTGGCACGTAGGAGCAATCAAGGCCGGCGACAAGCTCACTATCCGTGTATTCGAAGGCGAAGAACCCGTCATCGAGTATTCGACCCTCACTATCGACGCCCCCGCAGGTACCGTGAGCAATGTGCGCAACTTCACCACACAGAAGTTTATGGAGCTCCCCGCCGACGGCAAGCTCACTGTTCCCAACGGTTCCGACATCCGCGTGATTCTCAACCGCGAAGACTTCGACTACACCGCATTTACCCTCGACGGCAAGAATATCACTTCGAGCTTCAACGCCGAGCTGGGCTACATCCAGTTCACCGTCGACCACGACGCCACCCTCAAAATCGAGGCTGAAGAAATCATCTGGCCCGACGTGACCCTCACCGCCTACATCATGAATCCCGAAGGCGTACGACTCAACCTCGGATACTTCGAGACCGACGACCACGCCGACCTCACCGACGGTACTCCACAGACCTCCGACCTCACCTTCACCACCACTATCACCTACGAAGACGAAGACCTCGGCACCGTGACACAGATGAAGACATATGTGCTCAACGCCGCTCTCACACAGTCGTTCAAAGTCAAGGTGAACGCCAAGCGCCCCAACGTATTCGTGTCGCCCCTCCCCGGCTACTACATCAAGGCCGTACTCGCATGGGACGAAGACGAGGTACGCGAAGTGGGCTACGTAGCGTGCAACCTCGCGCAGCCCAAGAGCTACAGCTTCTATGTAATCGCTGAGAAATTTATCCCCGACGCCAAGCTCGACGTCAACCTCCTGGGCGACTACAAGGTGCGCATTCTCCCCGATACACACATGAGCCTCCTGTGGGGCAACCCCGATGTTTCCTTCAACCTCAAGAAGGGCCTCCAGACACTCGACTTCCTGGCTTCCTACAGCCTTCCCTTCACTTTCGGCTCCGCAGAGCAGTTCCTCAACCTCGAGGCGTTCTACAACGGTGTGATCATCGAGCCTAACGAAGAGGGCTATTACGACATCCCCTACGTTCAGCCCTCCGACCCCGAGCTCGTGCCCATGCTCACCGTCAACAATACGGGTAAGATACAGTCGCAGGGTACTCTGGCAATCACCGGCGACGACAACGCCACCGTTACCTACGGCCCTGTTAAGACTCCCGCCGTTTCGCCATACACCTATCTCGTAGGCACCTCCGTAAGCGTCAAGCCCTCCGACCCCTCGCTCTCAGTTGCCGTTAACGGCGAACCCGTAGAAGGTGTCGACGGCGTGTATACCTTCGCCGTTGTCAAGAACATGAACAACGTTCTTATCGCCGAAAACGCCGGAGTAGAAAGCGTGGCTGCTCAGGCTCCCGCCCTCAGCTACGACGGCACTACAGTAAGCGCTCCCGGAGCCGACATCGAAGTGTACGCCCTCACAGGCGCATGCATCGCCAAGGCTCACGCTGCGTTCGATGCCTCACGTCTCCCCAAAGGCATATTTATAGTAAAAGCTGCCGGGCACACTCTCAAGATTGTGCGCCGATGATATCAAGCCGCCCCCGGACCTCGAACGGTCCGGGAGCGGCTTTCCTGATTTTACAGGTGTAAAGTTTATTCCTGATAAAAATTATTTCCACCACTTCTCACTGCGACAGTAATATGAAAAGATTAAGATACCTGCTACTTGCCGCCCTCACAGGCGTCTCGGTGCTCGTTACGGCTGCCAAACCGCTCACCGTAAAGTGGAGCATCGCCGATGCCGTGACAGTGGTCACCGGCGGCCTCTACGAGACTCCCGTAGAGCTAACGGCAGGAGCTACCGAAATCACTTTCGCCGAAGCTCCCCGCTACGTCGCAGTATTTCCCGCACAAGGCTACGCCCTGACCGGCGGCACCCTCAACAGCTCCGTGCCCGCCAACCGCCCCCTCAAGACCTCATTTACGAGCACCACGGGCCAGTATATAGCCTCGAGCTTCTACGCAAGCACTATCGACACTATGGGCGATAATCCCACCATGACCGTTGAAGTGGTCAAGGTTGAGCGCGAAGAGACCATGACTATCGAAATCGAAAACGGTCTCGCATGCGTCGACGTGGCTTTCGAGAGTCTGCTCGGCTACCGTCCCGACCTCAAAGCCGGCACCAACATTGTAAAATTCAACCCCGAATACGACCGTAGCATACTCGTGTCGCTTGTCTTCGGACAAGGCGCCGATACCCTCTACAAAGTAGAGTTCAACGGCGAACCGATTGCCAAATCTCTCCTCCGCCAGACATGGTCTATCAACTCTGTCGCCCCCGGCGATAAACTCACCATACGCGCTTTCGAGGGCGAAGAGCAGGCCCCCGTCTTCTGCGACTACACCATTGCTGCTCCCGAAGGCGCTATCGCGTCGGTCTTCAACCTCTCAGAGTCGAAGTTTATCGATCTCGAAGGAGGCACCCTCAGCGTGCCCCGCGGTACCGACCTCTACATCAACCTCAATACCACCGACTTCACATTCAAAGGCATCACCCTCAACGGCAATAGCCTCATGAGCAGCTTTAGCCAGGACTACAGCCGCCTCACACTCACTGCCGACGAAGGCGGCGAACTCGTATTCGATGCCGAAGAACGCGAGTACTTCGACCTCCCGATGCGCGTCTACATCATGAATCCCGAAGGCGTGCGCCTCACAGCAGGCTCCTACCGAGACGGCGTAGAGCAGGACCTCTCGGGCGGCGAGGCAATCTCTGCCGACGAGATGATAGCGGGCTACGTACTCTCCGCCGACGAGACACGCAAGTTCAACCTCTCCGTGAACGAGCGCGCCCCCTATATGTACGTGCACGCCCGCAAAGGCTGGTACATCAAGGCTGTACTTGGCTTCGAAGAAGGTAGCTACGAACTCGTTAACCGCGTGGAATTCAACTATCAGCACCCCGACGTATACATCATAGCCGAACCCTTCGAAGACACCGCCTTCATCAACGTCGACCTCCTCGGCACAGGTGCATACTCATTCTCCGCCAATACCGCCCTCTCGGGTATGTGGGACAATCCCGTGCACTCCTTCCGCCTCACCCGAGGTCTGCAGACTGTCGGATTCATAGCCGGATACGACGACCCCTTCAAGCTCAATGCTGCCGGCAGCCTCATCTTCGGTGTATATCTCGACGGCGTTGCCGTGATGCCCGACGACGACGGTAATTTCTTCGTCGGGTACACCGCTCCCGCTATCGAAGGCGTATATCCCAAAATCACTATCAACAACTCTGGCAAGGAGGTGTACAGCGGTGCCCTCAGCGTGGAAGGCGACCCCGGCGCCACCGTCACCTACGGCGATGTGCGCAACCCCGCAGTAAGCCCCTACACCTACCTCCAGGGCACTCCCATATTCATCACACCCTCGATTGCCGACGCTGTAGTGTCGCTCAACGGCACACCCCTCACCGCGGGCGCCGACGGCACATTTACATTCCCCATGCCTATAGGCATCGCCAAGGTGACTATTGAGGAAAATACAGGTGTGGAAGGCGTAACAGCGGCACCCGAGGCCGAGTGCGAGTACTACAACCTCCAGGGCGTGCGCGTGGCCTCTCCCGCAGCCGGTGCGGTATATATCCGCCGAACAGGCAGCACCGCCACAAAGGTCAAACTCTAAGCAAATTATCAATATTATTAATACTAATCCCCCGGATTTATTTATGAAAAGACTGTACGGAATTCTGCTTGCCGCTATCTTAGGCCTCGGCTTCGCTGCCGCCGCCCAGGATGCAGAAGCAACATATCCTATCACTTTCAACGTGCCCGACGGCATCATCGAGCGTGTCTACTACTGGGACGCCTCTGAGAGCCGATATATCTACTTCTATCCTCCTATAGAGACCGTAATGGAGCTCCCCGCCGACGCGCTCGTCAAGCTTGATTTAGACAATGTCAACTGGGGCATAAGCCGTGCGCTCGTCAACAACACCAACATGATCTCAGGCGCCACTACCTTTGGCCAGATGACATTCTTCCTCGAAGGTCCTACCACAATTACTATCGAAGCTATCGACCTCTCGAGCACCACCACCGACTATATAATCTATGCTGAGAATATGGAAGGCGTGAAGCTCCGCACAGCCTATCTGCTCACCGACGAGGGCGAACCCCTCGATGCCGGCGAAGGCTACGACATCAGAGGCGAGCTTCCCAAACTCGGCTACGGCTACGAATTCGACCCCGAAAAGACCAAAATGTACGTGGTGCCCGTCACCAACAAATACGGCAAGGTATGGGTGTCGCCCGCCGAAGGCTGGTATATACAGACCGTGCAGACTATCGAAGAAGACGAGCTCTCGGTAGTAGGTATCCTCACCACTCCCAACGCCCCCACAAGCTACATCATCGCCAAGAAATTTGAGAACGACGGTCAGATGACAGTAAACCTCATCGGCGACAAATCATGCACCGTAATGTCTCGCAACCCCACTTTCGGCATGTGGCAGAATCCCTACAACGGCATCCGTATACATCAGGGCTCGCAGACCGTTGATTTCGTCGAGGGTATGAACCTCGTGGACGGCGTTCCCTCTTTCGAGTTCTACATCCCCGCTGCCGGCAGCACAGGTGTAGTATATTTAAATGGCATAGAGTGCCCCCTCACTGTCAACGGCGATACCGGCGAACCCGTCGAAGGCCGCTTTGTGGTCGACTACGTTGCATCTACTCCCGCACCCGTAGTAACCGTTTACACCGGCAAGAACACCGCACAGTTCGGTACCCTCACTATCGAGGGCGACCCCGATGCCAAAATCCTCTCTACCCCCATGGCGTACACCGAAGACAGCCCCTGGCGCTTCTGTACCGCCGCTCCCGTAGAAGTGCAGCTCTCCGACCCCGGCTATCTTGCCGTATTCAACGGCGACGTGGTTGAGGCCGACAGCGAAGGCAAGCTCACTCTCACCCTCGTGAAAGGCACCAACACTCTCGAAATCGACCCCGCGGGCGTAGCAGGCGTTGTTGCCGGCGAGACCGCAGGAGTTGAGTACTTCAACCTCCAGGGCATCCGCGTGCAGACTCCCGCCAAGGGCGCTACCTATATCAAGCGTCAGGGCTCTGCCGTTTCGAAAGTTATCTTCTGACAGCATACCGGGGAGTGGCGGCAAATTCGCAGCCACCCCTCGGATTTCAAAAAGTATAATTTCAGCTTCAAAAACACTAAATAAACTAATTTATTCACACGAAAGAAGTCAGTAGCGCAGAAACTCCCGTTTCTCTCATACTGATTCTTGGAAACCGGATTTAAATATGAAGAAAATCTATTTCCTTCTGCTTGCTGCCATACTCGGCACAGGTTTCTCTTTCTCGGCTAAGGCTTTCGACTTCCCGGCCATTGATCCCGAACCGGGTTCGACTGTCGAGTCTTTCAGCAAGTTCTCCCTGGTTCTCAAGGGAACGCAGCAACCGGGCGCATCTACTTGGTCTAAAGTAACACTCTCGAATGGCTCAACGACTTACGAAGGTGTATCTTATGTAGGTTTTCCTGTCGATCTGCCTGACTACTCTGGTAAGATATGGACTTTTGAATTCTTAAATGGTCAGGTGGCTACTGAAGACGGCGAGTGGACACTCTCCTTACCTGAAGGTTTCGTTACTGACATGGGAACCAATAGCCCCGCCTACACCGCTACCTACTTCATCGGCGAACCCAAGCCCGCTACTGCAAAGTATGCAAGTCTCACACCTGAATCGGGCTCTACCCTCGAGTCTTTCGAGCAATTTACTCTTAAGATAACAGCCGGCTATCCTGTTCCTAACCAGCCCTCATTTGAGAATATCAAGTTTACCAACGGTACAACTACTATCACAGGTGCAAGGATGTCAGGTTTCGCTCAGGATTATGATATGGAACTCGGAGTGATGTATTACGCGCCCACTTTCACACTCTCTCAAGCCGTTACCGAAGCCGGCGAATGGACTCTCGAAATCCCCGAAGGTCTCTTCTCTGTCTCATCTACGGGCGACAACCAGCTCATGGAAGCTGTTACCGCCACCTATACCATCGGCGAGCCCAAGCCCACTACCGAGAAGTATCTGGGCATCGATCCCGCATCGGGCTCTACCCTTGAGTCTTTCGAAACATTTACTCTCGAGATTGGTGGATATCCCCTCCGTCACGACGAAATCCTCAAAGAGATTAAGTTCACCAACGGAACAACCACTATCACCGGCGCTTCAAATATCAATATGATTTACGGCGACACCTACAAGCCTGTGCTCAAACTTTCTCAGGCTGTTACCGAAGAAGGCGAATGGACTCTTATCATTCCGGAAGGAGCATTCAGCATCGCAGGTGGTGATCCTCTCGAAGCTTTCACAGCTACTTACACCATTGCAGCTCCCAAGATTCTCGAGTATGTAGGTATCGAACCCGCTACCGAGTCTACCCTCAAGAAGTTTGCTTCGTTCAAGCTCCTGCTTCCCTTCGATGAAATGGCGGAATATCAGGCAAACATCGATGCTTCACTTATCGAAAGCATCACAATGAGCAACGGCAGCACTACTATCAAGGGTGCTGAGCTTGTGGGCTTCGAACCCGAATGGGGTACTCCCTACCTCGTAGCTGAATTCGCTCTTCCCGAAGTTATTGCTGAAGCAGGCGAATGGACTCTCGAAATTCCCCAGGGCCTCATCTACACCGGTACTTGGGACGACGCTACCGAATCGTTCCTCCACAACGGCGACATATACAGCGCTCTCACTGCCAAGTACACTATCGACCCCAATGCCAAGTCGAAGCTCGATGTCTTCACTCTCACTCCCGCCTCAGGCTCCGAAGTAGAGAAGATCGAAGAAATCAGCATGGTATTCTATGAATACACTGCATACGAGATGGGTGTTGAAACTCCCGATGAACTTGAGCTTACCAACGGTAAAAGTACCGTAGTTGCTTATGTTTCGCGCGACTGGAACGTCGAGGACTACCTCACTTTCATCATCGCCCCCGAAGAGCCCATCACCGAACCCGGCACATGGAAACTCTCCGTTGCTGAAGGTGCATTCTCTTTCGGTGCAGAGGCAAATGCAGCTTTCGAAGCTGAATGGACTATCCCCACTCCCGCCAACTACATCCTCACACCCGAGCCGGGCAGCACTATCGAAAACGCCAACGAGTTCACTATCGAATTCCCCTATGCTACAAAGGTTGAGTTTGCGGGCGACGCCTGGTCTGTCAGCGTAACCAATGGCAATACATGGGGTGTTCCCAGCTACAAAGTGACCGAAGTGGAAGGCGCTGAGCATCCCACCTTCAAGTTCACTATCCCCGAAGATGCCGCCCCCGGACGTACTCCCATGGGCACAGTTCATCTCATCGTGGAGGAAGGTGCATTCATCGTCGACGGCACTCCCAGCGAGGAAATCAGCGCAGTCTACGTAGTTAGCTTCGAAGCATCTACCGACTATACCCAGACTCCCGAGTCTATCCTCGTTCCTGACGACTACGGATATGTATATCCCACGTTTGTATTCGACGAAGGTGCTACCGTGCGCCGCGTAGGCGACATTACCGTAACCCTCGGCGGCATTAATTTCACCGACTTCACCAGCCGTGTAGAAGGCATCTACCTCGCCATCATCATTCCTGTTACTGCCGAAGACTATGGCAAGGAACTTAAGGTGAGCCTCCCCGAAGGTGGTGTACTCATCGGAGACAAGCCCTCTACCGTGATCGAAGGTACATGGACTATCGAAGCTCCCCGCACCTACGCTTACGAACTCAGCCCCAACCCCGACGAGACAGTTTCCGACCTCAGCACTATCACTGTCATCTTCCCCGAAGCTAAGTCTATCGAGTTCTTCGAGTACTGGAACGCAAGCCTCCGCAGCAGCAACTACAGCTACTATCAGAGCGCTAAGGGCGAACTCCTCGAAGGCGACCAGGTAGGTGTCAAACTCACCTTTGACCCCGCTCCTACTGCAGAAGGCGAATACACTTTCACACTCCGCGAAGGTTCGCTCACTCTCGACGGTGCATTCGCATCTCCCGAAGTTAAGGTTGAATATAACTTCGACTCTGAGAGCGGCGTAGAAGGCATCGCAATCGACGCTGAATCTACAGCTATCTTCAACCTCCAGGGTATCCGCATCAATACCACATGGAGCGAACTTGCCCCCGGCATCTACATTGTCAACGGCAAGAAAGTGGCTAAGAAGTAATTTCTGAATCACTCCAATATCAAATCGCCCGGCTGCGTCGCAGTCGGGCGATTTTTTTGCCTGAGGGGGTGGGGGAGGAGCTAAAAAACGTGGTGGTGGAGAGATGCGCGGACTATAGACGACTGATAAGTAGCGGAATATCCGTTGACTCAGCCATGAATCGGCGTCCTCCAGACGCCAACGTGTGTTTGAGGGCTATCCCGGCACATCTCTCCGCCTGCGGCTCCGCTATGTGCCGGGTTACTGGTGAATCGGTGTCCTCCGGACACCACTGTAGTTACTGTATGTAATTAGCTCACTATCAGAGCGTCTATGTGGTGTCCGGAGGACACCGATTCCCGCATAACCGGGTACATGCCGCAGCGAAGCGGAGGAATGTGCCCGGATGTCATACCCCCTACGTTGGCGTCTGTAAGACGCCGATTCATGGCAGACGCTACGCCCCACCCCACACCTCCCATGACTCCTATGACTCCCACACCCTCCCACGCCCATTTCCCCACCGCCTACGTCTACGCCACTCCTACCGCTGAGATAAAAAGCTTCACGGCTCGGCTGCAGGATATCTGCGGCCGAGCCGTGAATTATTAAGTGTAAGCGAGGCTTATGCCAGGCAGAGAATCAGAACCTGAGCGGCAACCACACGGAGGAACATTGTGAGAGGATATACGGTAGAGTAGGCTACCGCGGGAGCGTCGTTGCCGGTAGAGTTGTTGGCGTAGGCGAGGGCAGGGGGGTCGGTGTTAGAGCCCGACATAAGGCCCATGATAGTGAGAAGGTTGATTTTGTACACGCCACGGGCGATGCAGCCAACGATGATGAGAGGGACTACGGTGATGATGAAGCCCCAGATTACCCACCACATACCTGTGGTGTTGAATACCGACGCTGCGAAGTCCTTGCCCGCGCCGATACCGACCGATGCGAGGAAGAGGCATATACCGAGCTCTCGAAGCATCATGGAGGCCGATGTCGAGGTGTAGGTGACGAGTTTTGCCTTATAGCCGAAGCGGCTCAGGAGGATAGCTACTACGAGGGGGCCGCCGGCCAGACCGAGTTTCATGCCGAAGCCTACGTTGATCGAGCCGACGATGATACCTAAGATTATACCTACGAAGATAGTGATAAGGTTAGGCTGGTTGAGGCGCTTCATAGAGTTGCCCAGGCGCGATGCCAGGCGGTCGATATCCTCGAGGTCGCCCACCACGGTGATGCGGTCGCCCATCTGGAGGCGGAGGTTGGGAGCGGCCAGGAGGTCGACACCCGCACGGTTTACGCGGGTAGCGTTGAGCTGATAGCCCTTGTGGAGGCGGAGCGAGCCGAGTGTCACACCGTTGTATTCACTCTTGGTGATGACGATACGGCGCGAGAACACGGGGGTGGGAGTCGATTCCCAGTCGGTGTCCACTTCGGGGCCGATTACTGCCTTGAAGCGGTCGGCGTCGGCTGCCGAGCATACCACCTTAAGGAGGTTGCCGATGTGGATCTGAGTAGACGATTTCGGAATGGTTATCGAGCCGTCGGCTTCCATGATACGCGATACCACGAAGTTGGTCTGGATGATATCGTGGAGCTCGAGGAGGCTCTTGCCGTCGACGAGTTCGTTGGTCACCTTCACAGTGAGGAAGAAGGGTTTGAGCTGCGATTCTTCCTGCTCTTTCTCGATAGCTTCGATTTCATTGTCGACCTTTACGCCGAAAATCCACTTGATGATAAACATCGAGAGGATGATGCCGACCACGCCGAGGGGGTAGGAAGCCGCATAGCCGCTTGCCATGAGGTTGGCCTGCTCGGGCGACGAAGTCATCTGGGTGATAGCCTGCTGTGCGGCTGCAAGACCGGGAGTGTTGGTCACGGCACCGCTCATCACGCCTACGAGAGCCGAGATGTCGTGTACATTTCCGAAGAAATACACGCAGAGCACAATAGTAACGTTGAGCAGAATGATGAGCACTGCAAGGCCGTTGAGGCGCATACCACCTTTCTTAAAAGAGGAGAAGAAACCGGGGCCGACCTGCAGACCGATCGAGAAGATAAACAGGATGAGGCCGAACTCGCGCACGAACTTCAGGATGTTTGGGTCTACGATGTAGCCGAAGTGGCCCAGAAGGATGCCCACGAAGAGCACGAACGTGACGCCCAGCGACACGCCGAAAATCTTAATCTTGCCGATGAAGATACCCGCCGCTATCACAAAAGAGTATAGCAGCAGGGTGGAAGCGATACTCACTTCCCCCGGCATGAACAGATGCAATAATGAAT
Organism: Bacteroidales bacterium; assembly: GCA_014800815.1. Taxonomy (GTDB): domain Bacteria; phylum Bacteroidota; class Bacteroidia; order Bacteroidales; family Muribaculaceae; genus CAG-873. Next base: position 65,980 of record JAAVFI010000024.1, read on the forward strand.
CCATAAAAAAGAAATAAACCTATTGAAGAGGGGGTCCGGACGGGCTCCCTCGGAAATTTTTTGCAAAGTTACACTTTTTTAACCGATTTTACCCTTCCCGGAGGCGGAAAAATACACCCTCAGGCTACGTGTGTCATATTTTTCGAAAAATATTGCTGAAATAAGGCATACGCACATAATAAATTATTTTAATAATGCGTTATCATGATACTCCCGACCTTTAAAAAGCGCTTTTCGGCATTAAGGCGCCCCGAGAAGCCGTTAGAAAGTGTTCGGGCACGCTTGTACACGGCATAAATGCGCTGAGCGGCTTTCTGAAGCATCTTGCACTCGCATCGGCTCATCTCCTGCAAGCAAGCGCGCTCAGAGAGTCTTTTAGTTTTTAAAATTATTTATTATCAAAATTTATAGTTAAAGAATGTGAAATAAGGTTTGAAATTGGGAAAAAGGAATTAACTTAGAGGCGTGAAAAGAGCGTAAAGGCGACTATGCGAACGGCTATAGCCGTTTAATGTGTTGATTTACAACACATTAATAAGCCGTAAAAGCCTTTTCTAATTACCTGAAGACCCAAACCCAAAAAATACTATAAACAACTAATAAACCACCTGTCATCTAAAAACCACTTTCAAATGGTAAAGTCAGTACACAATCTACGATTATTGCTGTTGATGGCCGTAATACTTCTGCACGGTACCGTATTCGGTGCTCTTGCTGCTATTACAGTTACCGGTACAGTCAGCGATGAAACCGGCGAGCCTCTTATCGGCGTGTCCGTAAAGGCTAAGTCGGCAACCCTCGGTGTCACTACCGATATCGACGGCAAGTATACAATCACTCTTCCCTCAGCAGGGAAGATCACATTCTCCTACGTGGGAATGGAAGAGCAGACTATCGACGTGAAGACCTCGGGTACTCACGACGTAGTGCTCAAGACAAGTGCAAACGCTCTCGACGACGTTGTTGTCGTTGGTTACGGCACACAGCGCAAGGTCAACCTCACCGGTTCCGTGCAGAGTGTGAATGCCGATCAGATTCAGCGTGCAGCATCTTCTAACGGTGCCAACGTCCTTCAGGGTATCGTCCCCGGCCTCAGCGCCGTTCAGGAGAGCGGTCAGCCCGGTGCCGACGCCGTATCTATCAAAATCCGCGGTGTGGGTTCACTCAACTCCACCACTTCACCTCTCGTGCTCATCGACGGTGTTGAAGGCGACATGAACCGTATCGACGTCAACTCTATCGAATCAATCTCCGTGCTCAAGGACGCTGCTTCTGCTTCTATATATGGTTCGCGCGCGTCTAACGGTGTAATCCTCGTCACCACTAAGCGTGGCGCACAGGGCAAGCCCAAAGTTACCTTCAACGGCTACGTAGGCTGGAACAAACCCACCGAAATGCCTACCCCCGTCGACGCTGTGACTTACCTCACCGCCGTTGACCAGGCTAACGAGTACAATGGTATCGCTGCCCAGTACGGCGACATCATCAACGCCTATCTCACCGAAGGTGCCAACAACTTTGGCCGCTACGACACCAACTGGCGCGACCTTATCATGAAGAACAGCGCTATGACCCAGAACTACTCTGTAGGTGTATCGGGCGGTAGCGAATTCCTCAGCGTATATGCCAACGCCGGCTACTACAACCAGGAAGGTATGGTGCCCAACAACTACTTCCGCCGCTACAACATGCGCCTCAACGCCGACATGAAGATCAATCCCTGGATTCGTCTCGGTGCCGACCTCAGCGTACGTCAGGCAGAAGTTAAGTCTCCCGTCGGCGGTGTGACCGAACTCATCGGCTACGCCATGACATTCCGTCCTACCGAAGGTGCATACGATATCAACCCCGAAACCGGCGAAACACACTGGGGCTACGGTCTCCAGGGCAACAACCCCGTGGCCGCTATCAACGACGGCGGCTACCAGAACAGCACCGCTCCCGAGTACATCGCCAAGCTGTCGGCTACTATCACTCCCGTCAAGGGCCTCACTATCGTAGGCAACTATGTATGGAAACGCAACCAGGGCCGCACATTCACCTGGGCTGACAACTACGACCTCTACGAAGCAGGTGTGTACAAGGAAACCCGCCCCACCCTCAAGGCTGCGCGCGAATCCTGGACCAATTCTGACTTCATCCAGTACAACGCCTTCGCTACTTACGAAAATACCTTTGCCAAGAACTACATCAAGGCTATGGTAGGCTTCCAGAGCGAAGAGACAAAATACATCAGCCTCGAAGGCTATCGTAATACCTTCAACTACGACGGCTACAACGACCTCGTGCACGGCGACGCTTCGACAGCTACCAACAACAGCTACCGCTACAGCTACGCCATGCTATCCTACCTCTTCCGTATCAACTACTCGTATGCCGACCGCTACCTCCTCGAAGTAAACGGCCGCTACGACGGTACCTCCCGTTTCCTCGCCAACAAGCGCTGGGGCTTCTTCCCCTCGGTTTCTGTAGGCTGGCGTATCTCTGAGGAAGCTTTCATGAAAGAAACTCAGTCCGTGCTCAGCAACCTCAAGATCCGTGGTTCTTACGGTCAGCTCGGTAACCAGAGCATCGGTTCGTACTTCCCCTACGTAGCCGCTATCTCGAGTGCCGAAGGCTATGGCTACTGGTTCGACGGAGCATTCGTCCCCGGTGCTGCCCAGACTCAGCTCGCCAACCCCAACATCGGCTGGGAACGTTCTACACAGTACGACGTAGGTGTTGACTTCGGTTTCTTCAACAACCGTCTCTCAGGTTCGTTCGACTGGTACTACCGTCACGTCGACGACATGCTCCAGAAGTTCCCCGTGCCCGAATTCGTATCTCTCGAAGCTCCCTGGCAGAACGCAGGTACGATGCGCAACACCGGTTGGGAATTCGCTATCGACTGGAACGACCGTATCGGCGACTTCAACTACTACGCCAAGTTCAACATCTCCGACGTTCGCAACAAGGTCCTCGACCTCTTCGGCAACGAATATAAGAGCGGCACACGCCTCACTCAGGAAGGTCTTCCCTACAGCCAGTTCTACGGCTACCAGGCCGACGGCCTCTTCCAGAGCCAGGAACAGATCGACGCTGTAGACGAAAACGGCAACTACATCAACGCCGTTTACGGCAACCGCGACAACATCCGCCCCGGTTACATTAAGTATGTCGACCTCAACGGCGACGGCGTAATCGACGGCGACGACCGCACAGTCATCGGCGACAACCTTCCCCACTTCGAATACGGTATCACCCTCGGCGGTAACTGGAAGGGCATCGACCTCAGCCTCTTCTTCCAGGGTATCGGCAAGCGCGACGTTGCTTACACCGGCGGTGGCGCACGTCCCCTCCTCGGCAACTCCACTATCTACGAGCACCAGCTCGACTCATGGACTCCCGAGAACCCCGATGCCAAGTACCCTGTCCTCGTCAACGACGTAAGCGGCAGCTCGCAGAACAACCTCTTCTCTTCTTACTGGATCAAGAGCGGTGCTTTCTGCCGTCTCAAGAACGTAACTCTCGGCTACACCCTTCCCACCAAGTGGACTCGTAAGGCTTACATCGAAAGATGCCGCGTATACGTTACCGGTCAGAACCTCTTCACTATGCGTGCCGACAACTTCTACAAGGGCTTCGACCCCGAAAGCTCGGCAGGTACAAAGTGCTACCCCCTCAACCGTACTTATCTCGTAGGTCTCCAACTTGATTTCTAAACAGCGATACACAATGAAAAAAACACTATATACAGCTTTCATGGCCGTTGCCGCTCTGAGTCTTGGCTCATGCTCCGACTTCCTCGACAAGAAGAGCACGGCATATGACACCGACGGCTTCTACATGTCCGACGCCGGTATGAACGACGGTGTGACCGCTATTTACCGTCTGATTCCTTACGACCAGAACTGGGGCGTTCCCGTAGCTGTTATGCAGGACGTGTACTGCCCCTACGCCCTCATGGCTGACGAAAACATCACCATCAGCGCCGGCGGCGGTCTTACTCCCGACCAGGGCTACGTCAACACCTACTGGGCAGGTCACTGGAACATCGTTTCCCGTGCCAACAACGTACTCTCAGGCTGCGCGCTTAACGATGAAAACTTCAACTCCTCCGACGTTGCTGTGAGCGAGCAGTACCGCCGTCGCTACTGCGAGGCTGTCGCCGTCCGCGACTACGCTTACTACAACCTCGTGCAGGCTTTCGGCGACATTCCCTTCTTCCCCAAGGCTGTCACCCCCGAGCAGTACACCGAGCCCCGTCATGACAAAGAGGAAATCCTCGACTACATCATCAAAGAGCTCACCGCTATCGGCGAATCGGGTATTCTCCCCTGGACTCCCGAACAGACCGGCCGCGTAGGCAACGGTATGGTGTACAACCTCATCGCCCGCTACGGCCTCCTCGGCGGCAGCCACGATGTAGGCGGTCGCGGTCAGGAATACTTCCGCATCGCAGCCGACGCTGCCAAGAAGGTGATGGACAACCACAAGCTCGCCACAAACTTCGGCGACCTCTTCACTCACGCCGGCCAGGCTCTCTCCTCCACCCGCAGCGAAATCCTCTGGGAGTACACTTACTGCCTCGGCTCCGTAAACCACACCCACAAGATGCGCTACGGTCACACAAGCCGTACCGCCGGTGGTTCGTCAGTTCGTTTCCCCTCGAATATGCTCGCTGTAGTATATGAGTGCACCGACGGTCTCCGTATCGACGAATCTCCCCTCTTCGACCCCGCCAAACCGTCTGCAAACCGCGACCCCCGCTTCGGTCAGACAATCCTCATGCACGGCGACCAGTTCTGGTGGTCTAACCACGAGAAGGCTATCGAAGTCGACGTCTACGGCAAGACTTCAAACCAGTACCCCAACCCCCGTAAGAAAGGCTCTTGGTACAAGACCAACAACCTCGACGTTACCGGTACTTCTTACTCTTGCGCCCGCGACGGTGTAGGTCTCCTCTGGCAGAAATACAATGCCGACGAAACCGAAGGCTTCTCCGATTCTACCCTCGACCTCATCATCATGCGTGCAGCTGAGGCTTACCTCACCTACGCAGAGGCCAAGATTGAGCTCGGCGAACTCGACCAGTCTGTCTACGACGCTATCAATACCGTACGCCGCCGCGCAGGCCAGATCGACTTCGACAAGGCAGTACCCGCACGTATCGGCAACCAGGACCTCATGCGTCAGCTCGTTCGCCGCGAACGCAAAGTCGAACTCGCTATGGAAGGTGTGCTCCTCACCGACTTCCGTCGTTGGAAAATCGGCGACATCCTCAACGAAGAGCCCGTATACGGTCAGCCCATCTCTGATATCAAGTACGCCGGTCTTACCAAAGCCGACCTTCCCACCTTCAAGAAGACCGACCGTCACGACCTCAACGACGTGCCCAACTATCAGGCTGCCGGTGTAGACGAGAAGTACACCATGCGCGACGCCAAGCGCTTCTGGGAAGAACGCTTCCTCTGGTGGCCTATCCCCCGTACCGACCTCGACCGCAACCCCAACCTTACCAACCCCGAAGGTTATTAATACCATATGGCTCCGGGGTGCGGATACCCTCCGCGCCCCGGGGTCTATTACTTATCTTTAAAGCACTAAAAGAAGGCATATACCCATGCGATATACGCTTACCGTCATAGCTCTTGCCGCAGCATTCAGCGCCTCCGCCGCCACACGCATCGTCAACGGTGAAGGTACTGTAAGCCTCGACAATGGCCTCACTTCAGTTAAATTCAGCACCGGCAAGTGCTTCGACATCCTCTCGATGAAGCACAACGGCTCACGCGAGCTCGTAACTCCGGAAAACAATCTCAACCCCTGGACCATTACCTACCTCGGCGCTCAGGGCGAGACTCCCGAAGTAAACCCCGCGTGCACCGTCTACCGCGGAGCCACGGCTTCGCGCACCGACAGCTCGGCTGTAGTACGCTTTCACTGGGACACACGCCTCGTGTACGACGGCGGCACATATCCCGTGGAAATGACGGTATCCCTTCCCGACAACTCTCCGCTCCTCGAGTGGAACATCACCGCCGCCCTCCCCGAAGGCTGGAAGGTGAGCGAAATCAAATTCCCCACCGTAGCCATCACTTCTCCAGAAGAAGCGGCGAAAGTGATTACCCCCGCAGGTTGGGGCAACGAGTACAAGCTCCGCGCCGACACAATCTACGAAGCAAACTATCCCTCCTGGTCGGCCTCTATGCAGATGATGATGCTCGACGAGCCCTCAGGAGCATATTTCTACTCTCCACGCGACTACGCCGCTTGCGGCAAGCTCATGACCATAGGCGAGCGCCTCGGCCAGAGCGAATTCTCTACCAAGACAGTAGTCTCGGAAGCCTGGAACAAAGACGGTCGCTTCACACTTCCCTGGACATCCGTCACATCGTTCCACCCTCAGGGTTGGGCCGAAGCCGCCAAGGCATGGTACCGCCCCTTCGCTCACTCCACATCGTGGGGTAAGCAGAAACTCGCCGACCGCAACATCCCTCAGTGGCTCAAAGATCAGGACGTATGGCTCCGTGCCAAGTACACCGGCGACACCACTGTGATTGCAGTCAACAAAGCTCTCGACCTCTACGGCGACTCAACCGCCATTCACTGGTATTTCTGGCACAACCATGCCTACGACAGCCACTATCCCGACTATCTTCCCGCCAAGCCCGAGTTCAGCCCCATAGTGCAGCAGGTGCGCAAGCGCGGAGCCAAAGTCATGCCCTACATCAACGGACGTCTCTGGGATCCCGGAGCCGACAGCTACAAAGCCCGCAAAGGCTACGAAGCATCCTGCCGTCGTCCCGACGGTGCACTCTATACCGAGATTTACCCCACTTCTATTGTACCTAACACCGTCACCTGCCCCTCGTCGCCTATCTGGCACGACATGCTCATCGAGCTCGCCGACTCTATCCAGCTCGGCATCGGCACCGACGGAATCTATATCGACCAGATAGCGGCCGCGGCACCCTATCCCTGCTACGCCCACAATCATCCCCACCCCGCAGGCGGTGGTGAATTCTGGTACGAATCCTACAAAGGCATCATCGACGACATGCGTGCCGACCACCTCCCCGAAGGCAACATCATCTTCTCCGAAGAAAACGCCGAGTGCTACATCCCCGTGTTCGACATCCTCCTCACCGTCAACACTCCCCACAATCCCTCCTGCAAGATTGTGCCTCTCTACCCCCTCATCTACTCCGACCGCGTGCTCACCACTGCATTTACCTATAGCCCCTACTTCGACGTCACCCTCGGCGACTTCCGCTATCAGAACATGCAGGCACTCCTCTACGGAGCGCAGCTCGGCTGGGTAGATCCCCGCCTCCTCTTCAAAGACGAGGCAACAATGTACGAGGCTCAGTATCTCAAGAACCTCGCCGACTTCCGCAAAGACCAGCACGACGTATTTGTCGGCGGTCAGTATCTCGAAGAAATTATCCCCGGCGGCGACAACCCCTACGTCAACGTCAACGTTTTCGGTTGGGACTATATGGTAAAAGGCGCCAAGTGGCTCTCTGCCGACGGCAAGCCCGTGATGTATATCGTCAACAGCGACTCAAAGCCCCACACCGTCACCATTCCCGGTGGTAAAAAAGTTAAAATGCAGCCTATATCTGCCAAACGATTCGATCTATGAAGCAACTTATTATCTCCCTCGCTGCAGCCGCAGCAATAAGCGCAATTCCCGCTCAGGCCGAAAGCTGGACCCTCGGCTCGACCACTTATAGCGTCGACACCCTGCAGCACTACAAGGCAGGCCCCGGCACATGGGTATCCGTACTCCAGCTCAAGAGCAGTGCCCGCAATCAGAAAGTATTCATCTCCGCCACCGACCTCACAGCCGACGGCGTAGAGATACGCACTATCAACGGTAACGACAACCTGAAAGGTACCGTCACCATACCCCAGATGGTCAAGAATCACGCTTCCGACGGCTATACCTACATCGCCGGCGTAAACTCCGACCTTTTCTCTACCACAGGCCCTATCGGCACCACTGTGGTAAACGGTGAAATATATAAGACAGCCAAATACTCCACCGCATGGCGTGCCGTGGGTCAGGACCCCGAGTCGAAAGAACTCGTCTTCGGCAACCCCTCGATGACATTCGGCGCCAAGCTCAACGGCAAGACCGAGTATGCCCCCACCCTCGTCAACGTTCCGCGTGCCGAGGCTGAGTGCATCGTCTACACCCGCCGCTGGGGTACCACCACAGGCACCACCAAGGGCGAAGCCGGAGTTGAAGTGGCTCTCCGCCCCGCCGACGGCATCCTCTACTCCGACCGTCCCACCGTATGCACCGTCGAGGCTGCTCCCGTGACCAACGGCGGCAACATGACCATTCCCGAAGGCTGCATCGTGCTCTCAAGCAACGTCACCAAGCACATCAAAGACCTCGGTCTCCTCAAGGTAGGCGATACCTACACCCTCACTCCCTCATCATGGACATTCAAGGGCAACGACACATACGCTTCGTGGGGTATCACAGGCCCGCAGGTAATCAACGGCGGCAACCCCATTCTGTTTGAAAACGGCACCGAACTTACCTCATCGCAGCAGTACATGCCCAACTACGACAGCCGCCGCCCCCGCACGGGCCTCGGTACCGACGACTCACGCACCCTCATGCGCATGGTAGTGGTCGACGGCGACAATACCAATAAGGGCGTATCGGCAGGCTGCACCGCCAAAGAATTTGCCGACCTCATGAAAGCCGTTGGCTGCACCAACGCTATCAACTTCGACGGCGGCGGCTCATCTATCCTCTACACCCAGGCTTTCGGCATGCTCAACAACCCAAGCGCAGGCACCGGCGCAGGCCGTGCAGTCACCACAGGCTGGTTCGTTGCCACCAAGGCATTCAACAGCCCAGAGATGTCGGCTATCGAGTTTGCCAATCCTCCCCAGACTCTCGCCAAGGGTGCTACCTTCACCCCCACCGTCTACGGCTACAATGAGGCAGGCCTCATCGTAAATAAGAATGTGACCAACTTCACCCTCACCGCTCCCGCCGAACTCGGCACCGTGAGCGCCGACGGCAAGACCCTCACCGTTACGGGCGACGGCACCTACCGCCTCGAGGCAAAAGTCGGCGGCATGAAGTGCTACATCGCCGTCCGTGCAGGCAACTACACCGCCAACTCGGGCGTGGAAGGCGTAGAAGTTGCCGATGCCGACGCCCCCGTAGAGTACTACAATCTCCAGGGCATCCGCGTAGAAAATCCCCAAAGCGGCGTCTACATCCGCCGCCAGGGCTCCAAAGCATCTAAAATCATACTCTGATATATAACCATTAACCTTAAAAAAAACAATTTGGAGATGAAAAAATTATTACTCCTTTCGCTCGCCGTTGCAGGTGCTGCAGGCGTAGCTGTCGCTCAGGACGATTACAATCCCGGCGGCATCCAGTGCTTCAAGAAAAATCAGGGCTACGACCTCACCCTCGAGTGGGCAAGCCTTGACTGCAAAGACAAAACATACCGCGTAGGTATCGGTGCCAACGACAAGTTCTACTTCAACGAAGAAGGCACTCACAACGTACACGTTTACGGCCCCAAAGGTTTCGAGCAGACCATCACCGTTCCCGGTTTCGTATGGGTATCTAACACTGCCGACGACGCAGGTCACGTACTCATCCGTACTGCAAATGTTGCATGGCCCGGTACCGGCGCATACGGCGGTTGCTACTATCCCGGCGACGGCCACGCACTCACCGTTATCGACTCTGCCGACGACAAAATCCTCGCCACTGTAAGCATGGAAGACGGCGCAACAGGTCGTTTCGACGTTCTTGGCCACGTACTCGGCAATGTTGCTGAAGATACATGGGAACTCACCGCAGTAAGCGACGGTAGCGGTCTCCAGGGCAATGAATGGATCTACGACGCACTCTCCGGTGAATACGGTGTAGAAAGCTTCGTAGTTAAGGTACAGCCCGATTTCGCTGACTCAGGTGCAGGTGCCCCCAAGACTACAGGTACCGCACAGCTTCTTCCTGAATCAGAAGACGGTACTCCCCTTATGGCTATCTACCCCAACCCCGTACTCAGCATAACCGGTTCGGGCGATCCCCTCGGTATCGGCAACGGTATCATGCTCTACGAGTACAGCTGGGTAGGCGATGAAGAAGACGGCGCTGAAATGTGGAACTTCACCGGCAAGTTCTTCGTTACTCCCCAGCACGCTTCCAACAACGGCTTCATCGTATTCGAACTCGGTGGTAAGCAGTACATCCTCTACACCTCAGGCGAAGCTAACGGTACCAACTACTGCGATGCTTTCGCTATCTCTGAAGTTCGCTTCGCCAACACCGCCAAGAGCGACGACGAAATGGACAAGGACGTACTCGTTTACCGCACATACGCTTCCGTTAACGATGCAAGCGCTCTCCTTTACCCCGTTAAGTCTCAGTATACTTCATTCAACATTGAGGCAGTTGAAGGTGAACCCAACAGCCTCTACATCTACGCTTACGCTCAGGGTGGCCCCATGCTCAAGTACAAATTTACCGCTCCCGAACTCGGCAACGATTCTGGTGTAGAAGGTGTAGTTGTAGCTGGCGAAGAAGCTGCTACCGAGTACTTCAACCTCCAGGGTATCCGTGTTGCCAACCCCGAAAACGGCGTATACATCATGCGTCAGGGCAACAAGACCTCTAAGGTTATCCGCTAATATTACATAAAAAAATGTAGGGACGTCCCCGCCGGAGGGGCGTAAACGCCTCCGGCGCGTCCCTGCATTTTTTCTGTGTTTTATACAATAATCATTATCAGTTATCATAATATCTCTAAACACATGAAAAAACTTTTAGCAGGCGCACTCTTCGCCGCTACACTTACTGCTAATGCAGCGGTGGGCGGTATAGCCACTCAGGAAGGGTACACGCTTAAGCTCGTTGATGTGGCCGAAGGTATTTCTACCGCAGGTACTACCAACCGCTCGGGCGTTGGTGTCAACGGCAAGTTCTATGTGAACTACTATGGCGAAGGTGTTCGCGTTTACAGCAACACCGGCGAACTCCTCAAGACCATTCCTCCCACAGCAGGTTATCACAACTGGGTAAGCTGTAATGCCGACCAGGCAGGACACGTGCTCGTTCAGCTCGACGTCAAGGCTTTCGACGGCTCTTGCTCGGCTAACGGTGGCCACGGATTCATGGTCATCGACAGCGAGACCGACGAAGTAATCGTTCCCTTCCTCCCCATGACATTCGGCTATGCCAACCGCTTCGATGCAATGTCGCCCATGGCAGGCAATATCCTTGAAACCGAGAAGGCCGCGTCTTATAGTGTCCTCAACGCCGGTGTTTCAAGTTATCGCTTCCTCTACAATCAGCCCGGAGCAGAAGCACCCTCTTACTGGCAGACCCGTGCATTCGCAACCTCTGCAGGTATCGTTGGTACCGAAGAAGTTCCCACTCTTTTCCCGGAAGCTTCTACTCAGACCACTCTCGGCTATGCAATGCAGTATACCTTCGAGGGCGAAACGAACTTCAACCTCGCAGTTTATGCAAACCCCGTTTACAATGTAACTTACTCGGCCAACGGCTTCGGCAACGGTATCCGTAAGTACGGTGCTAACGAGAAACCTGTCGAGCCCGCTCAGTGGTTCTACACTCCCCAGCACTCAGGCCTCACCGGCTTCAACTTCTTCAACATTGCAGGTGTAGACTATATCATCTACCCCGCCGGACAGAGCAACGTAGGCGGCGACGCTTTTGCTATCTGCGAAGTAAGCTATGTCGACACCCCCATCTCCAACCTCGAAATGGAAGGTGAGTCGCTCGTCGACGGCAAGCCCGCCGGCGTGATGAAAGCCCGCGTTTTCGCTGCTACTAACGAAAGCGGTGCCACTCTCTACAACGTAAACTCCGCGACCGCTAACTCATACAACATCGAGCCCGTCGAAGGCGACGCAAACTCTGTATACATCTACGTCTACACAAATGGCGCTCCCGGCCGCAAGTTCAAATTCACCGTCGGTGAAGAAGCTACCGAGCCCGAACCCGTAGCAACAGAAGTTACTATCGCTGACTCACAGCTCACCGCTCCCGGCAAGACTACCGTTGAAGGCTTCACTGTAGACATTGAGAAGGGCGCAGGTTCAACAGCTCCTAAATTCTACGCAGCAGGTATGCGTCTTTACGCAAAGAATACTCTCACAATTTCTGCTGAGAATATCACCTCTATCAAGTTTAATCTTGCAGAAAGCGGCAACAAGCGCTATGCCGAACTCACAGCCTCTACAGGTACCGTATCTGCTCAGGCAAACGGCGATACCGAAGTGGTCTGGACAGGCGACGCTTCTGAAGTAACTTTCACTGTCGGCGATACTTCTATCGGTGAAGAGGCCGGTAAAGTGGGTCAGTTCCACTTCAATAGCATCGTTATCACAGGTATCGGTGGTGAAGAACCCGAGCAGCCCGAGCTCCCCGAAGGTACAGGCGAAGGTACGGTAGAAAGCCCCTACGATGTTGCCAAGGTACTCTACATGATTGCCAACGGCACCAACGACGAAAATGCAGAAGTTTACGTCAAGGGCGAAATCACCTCTATCACCGAAGTCAGCACCTCATTCGGCAACGCTACCTACACTATCTCCGACAAGGGTACCGACAATAGCTTCGGCATCTACCGCGGATATGCTCTCGGCAACCAGAAGTTCACTTCTGAAGACGAAATCAAGGTTGGCGACGAAGTGGTGGTATTCGGTAAGGTTGTCAACTACAATGGCAATACACCCCAGATGACTACCGGCAACTACATCTACAGCCTCAACGGTGAAACTTACGAAGAAACCGAGCAGCCCGTAGAGCCCGAGCCCGACTTCTCCGACTGCACAGGTACTGAAGAAGCTACTATCACAGCTCCTGAACTCACCACCGTTCCCGGCATTACCAAGTTTACCGGCGAAGGCGAGTGCGGCTACGGCTTCGAAACCTTAAAGAATGATGGTACCACTGATCCCCAGGTGTACACCGACAATCAGGGCGAGATTGCTCTTCGTCTCTACGCTAAGAATACCCTTACCGTAGCAGGCGGCAAGCTCACAAGCATCCGCTTCGTCCTCGCTTCTTCTGCAGCAACCCGCTATACTACATTCACCGCTTCTACAGGTACTGTAGCAGAGCAGGCCGCAGGCGATACCGAAGTGGTATGGACAGGCGACGCTACCGAGGTTACATTCACCGTTGGCGATAAAGCTGTGTATGGTACAGCCGGCGAATCCAAGGCAGGTCAGATCCACATCAGCGAAATCATCATCAACGAGTCTGAAGAAGAGCCCGAACCCGAGCCCGCCGTTACCGCTGCTCTCGGTACCATCGCTACTCAGGAAGGCTACTCTCTCGAAGCTCTCTGGACTGCCGACAACATCTCTGTAGCCGGCACTACCAACCGCTCAGGCGTTGGTGTCAACGACAAGTTCTACGTGAACTACTACGGCGAAGGTGTACGCGTGTACAGCAACACCGGCGTGCTCCTCAAGACTATCCCCGCTACCGAAGGCTACCACAACTGGGTAAGCTGTAACGCCGACCAGGCAGGCCACGTGCTCGTTCAGCTCGACGTTAAGGCTTTCGACGGCACTTGCTCGCCTAACGGCGACCACGGCTTCATGGTTATCGACAGCGAGACCGACGAAGTAATCGTTCCCTTCCTCCCCATGACCTTCGGCTACGCTCAGCGTTTCGATGCAATGGCACCCGTACAGGGCAACATCCTCGAGACCGAGAAAGTTGGTATCTGGACTCCCCTCAACGCCGGTACTTCTACCTACCGTATCCTCTACAACCAGCCCGGAGCAGCAGCTCCCTCTTACTGGCAGACTGCAGCCATGATCACCGGCAACGGCATCGTGACTAACGACAATCAGGAAACTCTCTTCCCCGCCGATGCTGCCAAGCAGACCTCTACAGGCTACGCTATGCAGTATGTATTCGAAGGCGAAGAAAACTTCCACGTACCCGTATATGCAAACCCCGTCTACAACGTCACCTACTCTGCAGCAGGTAAGTATGGTAACGGTATCCGCAAATACAACCCCAACTACACCGCTACCGACCAGTGGTTCTACACTCCCCAGCACTCAGGCCTCTCCGCCTTCAACTTCTTCAATATCGCAGGCAAGGACTACGTGATCTACCCCGCAGGTGGTGCTACTCTCGCTTCCGACGCCTTCGCTATCGCTGAGGTAAGCTATGTCGACGGCCCCGCTACCAACATGGACATGGAAGGTGAAACCCTCGTCGACGGCAAGCTCGCAGGCACTCTCAAGGCTCGCGTATACTGCGCTATGAACGAGGCAGGCACTCTCCCCCTCTATGCAGGCAGTGCTTCTACCTTAGTTTCTTACAATGTTGTGCCCGTCGAAGGCGAAGACGCTGTATATATCTATGTATATGGCAACGGCGCTCCCGGCGTGAAGTACAAATTCACCGTTGCCAAGAAGACCTCTGCTGTAGACGGCATCGAGGCTGAGCTCGAAGATGCTCCCGTAGAATACTACAACCTCCAGGGCATCCGCGTAGCTAACCCCGAACACGGCTTCTACATCAAGCGTCAGGGCAACAAGACTACCAAAGTCATTCTCTAATCTCCCGATACTCCATACTCGGCGGTGCCGCGCTTCGGCACGGCACCGCCTTTTTCCTAAAATCTCTCAGACTCAGACTCTCCCGGATTCCTAATACAAATTCTATAATTACTAACTTCAAATGAAGAAATTCTTACTCTTTACACTTCTCGCAGGAGCTGCCATCTCGGCTTCAGCTGCGGTGGGCTCGGGCGCCTGTCAACCCGGCTATCACCTCACAAATGTCTATTCTCTTCCCGGCATTATGCCCTCAGGAACTACCGTTCGTTCGGCAGTAGGTACTCACGACAAATGGTTCGTCAATGAATACGGTACCGGCATCAAGGTCTACGATTCCAAGGGCACACTCATCACTACCATTAAACCCTCTACCGGCCACTACCTCTGGGTAAGCGGCAACATCGACCACGCAGGTCACTATCTCCCCCAGGTCGATAACCATGCATTCAATGGCACTTGCTCAGCAGACGGCCACGGCTTTATGGTAATCGACACCGAAACAAATGAAGTACTGAAAGATTTTGTACCTATGGGCACAATGGAAGAATCGGGTCGCTTCGACTGTATGGCACCCGTACTCGGAAATATCTTCGAGACAGAAAAAGCCCGTATCTACGCACCGCTTAATACTTTTCCCAGGGCAGAACAGTTCACATATAATTGGAGCGGATCTTTCGCGGAAGATGGCAAGTGCTTTAAAGCAGTATCATTCGACGTTCCCCTAACCGCATTCCCCGCAGCAATCCAGAAATGCACATCGACCGGCTATGCAATGCAGTATACCGATGAGGGCCAGAACTTCCTTGCATTATATGGCAATCCCCATATAGAGTATACATACTCTGCTGCCGGTAAATATGGCAATGGTATAGCAAAGTATGCAGGCGACGGCAACTACAAGCCTACCGGCAAGTACTTCTACACGCCCCAGCACAGCTGTCTCTCAGGCTTCAATATCTTCAACCTCCAGGGCGACCAGTATATAATCTACCCCGGTGGTGGAGCCACACGTGCAGGCGATGCATTCGCTATCGCACGTCTTACCGAAGTAGATTCACCGCTCACCGATATGTCTATGGAAGGTGAAAGCGGCCTTGCAGGACCACTCGTGGCCCGCGCGTACGCAGCTACGTCAGGTTCTAATGTTGCTTATGTAGGAAATACTGCTGGTGCCGTTCAGTACACCGTAGAAGAAGTGGAAGGCGAGCCCTACTCGGCATACATCTACGTTGCTACTATGGGCACTCCCCTCAACAAGTGGAAATTCAGCGTTCCCGACAAGGGTATAGCCACCGGCGTAGAAGCAGTAGAAGTCGACTCAGAAGCTCCCGTAGAGTACTACAACCTCCAGGGCGTTCGCGTAGCCAACCCCGAGAAGGGTATCTACATCAAGCGTCAGGGCGCTACCGCCACCAAGGTAGTGTTCTAAGCGCGGACACATAACTATAATGCAGGGATAGGCCATATATTGTTTTCTCATATTGAATTGACACAGATTGGTTTCGCAGGTCTATCCCTGCATTTCTTCAATAAGCGAATCACACATATCCCCACTACTCTATAAAACATCATCCTATCATGATATTTCCTCGTATAGCGGCGGCCCTCCTACTGGGTGTCTCGGTATTCACGGCATCGGCTTTCAGCGCGAAAGACGCCGCCACTGTTCTCCCCAAACTCACTCTCGAGCAGAAAGCTCGCCTCATAGTAGGTTGCGGACCCGACACCGCGGCGCCAAGCCACTATACTCCCGGTTCGGCCGGCTGGACTTACTCCATAGCCGAATACGGTCTCCCCTCGCTCAACCTCGCCGACGGTCCTGTCGGCCCCCGCATCAATCCTATGCCCTGGATTGAGACCACCGTTGTCTACGACGACAACGGCCTCCCCGCCGAAGTAGTCACCGGCACCGAATCGGCCGACACCGCCGCCTCGCAGTGGTGCACCGCATTCCCCTCTACCACAGCACTTGCAGCTTCTTTCGATACCGGCGCCGCCCACGCTCAGGGCGAGACCATGGGTGCCGAGTGTGCCGCCTACGGCATAGACGTGCTCCTCAGCCCCGGTATCAACATCATACGCAACCCTCTCTGCGGCCGCAACTTCGAGTATTTCTCCGAAGACCCCGTACTCACAGGAGCTCTCGCCACTGAGCTCGTCAAGGGTGTGCAGAGCAAAGGTGTAGGCACCAGCCTCAAGCACTTCGTGGCAAACAACCAACAGACAGGAAAAAAATTCAACGACGCCCGCATCAGCCGCCGCGCCCTCCGCGAAATCTACCTCCGCGCTTTCGAGAAGGTAGTGCGCGAGGCCAAGCCCTGGACCCTCATGACGTCGTACAACAAGATAGCAGGGGAGTACACCCAGACAAATCAGGAACTCCTGCAGACTCTCCTCCGCGATGAGTGGGGCTACGACGGCCTCGTGCTCACCGACTGGACCGTCTACCGCCCCACCGACAGCCTCATCATGGCACGCACGGGCCTCATCATGCCAGGCCGCGAAGAGCTTGTGCAGGAAGTGATCGACGCCGTGAAGTCGGGCCGCGTCACCGAGGCTCAGCTCGACGCCTGCGTTGCCGACGTGCTCCGCCTCGCCGCCCGTTCGCTCTCCGGCAAGGGCTGGAAGCGCACCACTCCCGACCTCGCCACCGCCGCAGCTCTCTCGCGCCGCATGGGTGCAGAGGCTATGGTACTCCTCAAAAACAACGACTCAACCCTCCCGCTCGCACCCGGCGCACGCATTGCGGTGTTCGGCACGGGAGCCTACACCTCGATTGCCGGCGGCACAGGCTCGTCGAACGTCAACAAGCGCTATGTGGTCGACATCGACCGAGGCCTCGAAGACGCCGGCTACAAGGTCAGCGCCGACCTCCGCAAGCTCTACCGCGACTACAATGCCAATCAGGCTGCCCTCACCGACGATCATCCCAACTGCCCCGCATGGCAGAAGATTTCATACCACCGCCCCGTAATCGCTGAGATGGACCTCAGCCGCGCCGACAATCTCATCCGCCGTCAGGCCGCTACCGAAGATGCCGCCGTGGTGGTCATCTCGCGCAAGAGCGGCGAGACCGCCGACCGCGTTATCGAAGGCGACTTCAACCTCTCGGCAGCCGAGAAGACCATGCTCAAATCGGTATGCGAGGCATTCCACGCCAAGGGCAAGCCCGTAGTGGCCGTGCTCAACGTCCCCGGCAATATGGAGACAGGTTCGTGGCGCGACCTCCCCGACGCTATCGTCGTGGCATGGTATCCCGGCCAGGAATGCGGCCACGCCGTGGCCGACGTGCTCTCAGGCGCCGTCAACCCCTCGGGACGCCTCCCCTTCACCATGCCCCTCCACTACTTCGACCTCCCCTCGGCAGAAAACTATCCCTTCCTCGGCCAGACCGAAGGCCGCAACTTCGACTACACCAACTACGAAGAAGATATCTGGGTGGGCTACCGCTACTTCGACGCCTCGGGCCGCCCCGTGGCATACCCCTTCGGCTACGGCCTCAGCTACACCGACTTCTCCTACGGCACGCCCAAAGTAGTGCGCCGAGGCGATAGGACCACCGTGACCGTAACCGTGACCAACACCGGCTCCGTTGCCGGCCGCGAAGTGGTGCAGCTCTACATCAGCGCACCTCAGGACGGTAAGCTCCGCAAGGCTCCCGCCGAGCTCAAAGGCTTTGCCAAGACCCGCACCCTCGCTCCCGGCGAGAGCGAGACCGTGAGCATCACCGTGACCGACGCCGACCTCGCTTCGTTCGACGAAGAACGCTCGGCATGGGTCACCGACAAGGGCGAGTACACCGCTCGTCTCGGTCGCCACGTGGGCAGCTACATTGCCTCCGTGCCCTTCTCCGTCAAGAAAGAGACCGTGCGCCCCGTGGCCGACATCCTCGCTCCCGTAGTGCCCGTCAAGGCCGTGAATCCCGCTCCCGACCCCCTGCAGGACCTTGAATGGCGTCAGGGTTCCGATTTTACAATCATAGGCCGCGTATATCCCGACTCCCTCCCTATCTACAGCCGTGTGCCCGACTTCCGCAAGCCCGTAACCCGCGAAGCTCTCTATAAGCTCGGCCAGCACACCTCGGGTATGGCGATACGCTTCCGCAGCGATTCGCCCAAGCTCGCCCTCCGCTGGGAGAGCCGCTACCACAACGACATGACCCACATGGCATCGCTCGGCACCCGCGGCGCCGACCTCTACTATCTCGCCCCCGACAGCACATGGCGCTTCGTGGCGCCCGCACGTCCTATGGGCGATCCCACCACCTGGCTCATGATCGACAACATGAAGCCCGAGATGCGCGAGTATATGCTTCACCTCCCCCTCTACGACGGTCTCAAGAGTCTCGAAATCGGTTTTGCCCCCGGCTCCACCGCCGAGAAGCCCGTCTACAACTTCCCCCGCCGCGAGAGCAAGCCCGTGGTGATCTACGGCTCGTCTATCCAGCACGGCGCCACCGCCTCGCGCCCCGGCACCGCTCCGAGCAACTATATCCGCCGTCAGCTCGGCACCGACGTGATCAACCTCGGCTTCAGCGCCAACGCTCACATCGACTATGAGATTGCCGAAATGATGGCCGACGTCGACGCCGCCGTCTACGTCCTCGACTTCGTACCCAACGCACTCGTGTGGGAAATCAACGAAAAAGCCGAGAAATTCATCAAGATACTCCGCGACCGCCGTCCCGACGTGCCCCTCGTGTTCGTCGAAGACCCCTATTTCACCACCACTCAGCTCGATGTATCTTACAAAGCCGCTATCGACGCCAAGAACGAAGCTATCAAAGCCCTCTACGACCGCCTCGTAGCTGCCGGACTCGAAAATACTTACTACATCACCACCGACCAGATCACCACGCCCGACGGCGAGTGGTCGTCGGACTCTATCCACTACACCGACTACGGATACCGCCAATATTGCGAGGCATTATTGGCCGTGTTGCGTGGAATTGTAAAATAATTTTCGTAACTTTGCATAAATACCCAATTACGCTATAAAATGAAAAAACATCTTATTACTCTCCTCTTCGCCGCCGCTGCGCTTGTATCTGACGCAGCATCGGTGCATAATAAATTCCGTGTCGACACCGAAGTGTGCGACCCCGTGCTTATCTATACCGGCGGCCTCTCAAAGCGTGCCGACTGGACTGAGGCGCGAAATATCCGCCCCTATCTCACCCACGGCTATGCCGACGGCACCCGCGATTGGTTCTACGACTCATTCATCTATAACGAAACCAACTGGTACGACAAAGCTACCGGCGAAACCCGCGTGCTCGTCAACGCCGGCGGCGGTCAGCTCCCCGCCAACAAGGGCGACTGGGACAACTATCTCAACCACGTACTCGGCCCCGACGGCGACCTCCACGCCCTCGACGCCCAGATCGACGTGTGGAAAGCCACTCTCGGCGAGCCCCGTCTCCGCCACAAGATAATCATGGGCATGCCCTTCCCCTGCAAGGACGGTCGCGGCACTCCCAAGGCGTGCGAATGGAAAAAATTCAACTTCGGCGAAATCGACGGTGAAGACATGGACTTCTCACGCGAAGCCCACCAGCTCAAGGCCGCCTACTATGCCGTAGACGAGATTATACGCCTCTTCAACGAGGGCAACTTCAAGAACATCGACCTCGTAGGCATCTACTGCCCCGAGGAGACTCTCTACTCTATCTCGCACATCATCCGCCGCATCAACGACTATATCCACACCAAAGACCTCCGTACCTACTGGATTCCCTTCTGGACCGGAAACGACCAGTATGCGCTCAACTGGGCCGAATACGGCTTCGACATCGCATACCGCCAGCCCAACTACTTCTTCTACGCCAATCCTCTCCCCACCAAGATGCGCCTCTACGAGTGCATCGACCAGTGCAAGACCTACGGTCTCGGCCTCGAACTCGAATTCGAAACCTCTAACCCCAGCAATGCGCTCTACGAGTTCTCGCCCTCCTACCACCAGCGCCTCATCGACTACCTCGACTACTTCGAGAAGTACGGCGTATGGGCTGAGTCGGGCGTAGCTCACTACGGTGGCTCCAAGGGTTATGTGGATATGGCCTCAAGCATGTCGCCCGAGAATCAGGCTGTAATGGACCGCCTCGCCGACATCGTGCGCACTCGTCAGAAGGCTATGGCCGAGGAGCTCGCAGGCGTTGAATCGTCGCCCGTCCTCCCCGAGTCGCCCTTCGCATACGCCGGTCAGGGCGAGATATTCATCTCCAACGCTCCCGACGCCACCATCTACTCCCTCGCAGGCATCGCGCTCTTCCACGGCGAAGGTTCGCATTCATGCAACCCCGGCATCTACATCGTATCCGACGGCCACGGCCGCACCTGCAAGGTATCTGTACGATAAATCCACGAGGAATCTACCTGATTACATAACACAATTACCTATCACCTTCATTATTTCCAATCTATGAAACTTCGCAATTATCTTGCAGCAGCCGCCATGACTCTGTGCAGCTTTGCGTCCTCGGCCTACACCGAGTTCAACCGCTACGGCACCGACGTCATCTCCGACCTCGCTCTCATCTACGCAGGCGCAGACACCCGTCCTGAGTGGAATGTCGAAGAAGTTATGCCCTACGTGGTGCATACCTACGCCGACGGCCACAAAGACTGGTTCTTCGACGGCTTCCTCATCCTCGAATTTACACAGGGTTCGTCCGGCAAGGGCTTCCAGAACGGTGTGGGCACAAGCTACGCCACCAAGGAAGACTGGGAAGAACTCCTCGACAAGCATATCTCGGCTCTCCGCAGCATCGACACCGCTATCTCTATCG
Organism: Bacteroidales bacterium; assembly: GCA_014800815.1. Classification (GTDB taxonomy): domain Bacteria; phylum Bacteroidota; class Bacteroidia; order Bacteroidales; family Muribaculaceae; genus CAG-873. Next base: position 87,350 of record JAAVFI010000024.1, read on the forward strand.
GCAAGGCTGAGCTCGGCGAACCCCGTCTCCGCCACAAGGCAGTACTCGGCATGCCCGCTCCTATCAAGGCGCAGGGTACCGGCTGGGGCGAACTCAACGGCCGCACTCTCGATTTCTCCAACGACGACGACCGCTTCGAGGCTTCGAAGTGGTATGTAGTCGAGGCTATCAAGCGCTTCAACGACGCCAAGCTCGAGAACGTCGACCTCTCAGGCCTCTACTGGGTGGAAGAAGGTCTGTACACCAACGGCTCTATCGTGCCCCGTGTCAACGACTGGATCTACCGCAACTGCATGCGTTCATACTGGATTCCCTACTACGCAAACAACGAGCAGTTCAAACTCAACTGGCACGACCTCTACAACTTCGACATCACCTACCTCCAGCCCAACTACTTCTTCCGCCGCAGCGTGCCCCTGCAGCAGCTCTACGATGCCTGCGACGAGGCCAAACGCTACGGCATGGGCCTCGAAATGGAATTTGAGACTCAGGGCACAAGCCGTCTGCAGCACGACGACCCCGACAGCTACTTCACACGTCTCGAAGACTACATCCGTGTATTTGAAGAAAAAGGCGTATACGACGAATCTGCCGTAGCATGGTACTCGGGCACCAAGGGCTTCCTTGACCTCGACCGCAGCAGCGACAAGCACAACCACGCTATCGCCGACCGCATGGCCGACATCGTCGCTCGCCGCCAGCAGGCTAAGGCCGACTCGCTCGCATACCCCACAAACGCTATCCGCGACCTCGCCCTCATCTGGCAGGGCGCAAGCTACCGCATCGACTGGAATGAAGAAGACTTCCGACCCTATGTAGCCCACAAGTTTGCCGACGGCACCACCGACTGGCTCTTCGACGGCTTCCTCTTCCTCGACGGCTGCACAACCCCCGACATCCGCTTCATCCCATGGGCAGGCTTCGAAGGCGCCAAGAAAGAAGACTGGCAGTGGTATCTCGACCGCCTCTTCGAACCCGGCAAGGGTATCGACGCCCTCAACAAGTCTATCGGCACTCTCAAGAAAGAAATCGGGGAGCCTGATTTCCGTCATAAAGTAGTGCTCACTCTCCTCGTTCCCGTATGCGGCAACAAGCACTGGGGCGAACTCGACGGTCGCGCGCTCGACTTCGACAACGACGACGACCGCGTGGCTGCGGCCAAGTGGTATCTCGACCAGATGCTCGCCCGCTACGAAGCCGGCAACTACGAGAACCTCGACCTCCACGGCATCTACTGGCTCGACGAAGACCTCATACACACCAAAGACTTCCCCAAACTCATCGCTCCATACATCCACGAGAAGGGTCTCGAATTCTCATGGATTCCCTACTTCAAGGGTCGTGGCTACGAGCGCTGGCGCGATGTAGGCTTCGATATCGCCTACATGCAGCCCGGCCACTTCTTCGAGTGGGAGAAACCCGAGAAGCGCCTCGACGAGGCTTGCGATATCTCGCTCCTCCACGGTATGGGTCTTGAGTTCGAGTGCGACTCCGAAGCTCTCTCGCAGTTCCCCGGCTCCAAGATGGCCCGCATGCAGAGCTACATCGACGCTTTCAAGCGTAACGGCGTATGGGAAACATCTCCCGTTGCATGGTACACCGGCAGCAAGGCGTTTATCGACATGTACCGCCAGCCTACCCGCGAAAACCAGGCCATGATGGACCAGGTTGCACGCATCATCGTAGAGCGTCGCAGCAAACCTCAGATTGTTAAAAAGTAAGCGCTATGAGCCTGAGGTCCGTTATATCGGCATTGGCTGTCAGCGCAGCACTCTCAGCATTTTCGGCCACCCTCGTTTCCGGGGGCGGCCGCATTTGCTACTCTGACACCGTCTCCGACGCCGGAAAATTAAGGATTGAGTTCGCTCCCTGCATGGCGAACGAGCTCTTCACATTCCACCGCGTATATCTCAACGGAACTATCGTCAACGCTACCTCCAGCGACAATATCGGCCCCTTCGGCATCACCGGAGGCTGGTGCGGAGGCAACCACCTCAACGACGGCCGCCGCTCGGCAGAAACCGTCGCGGTAAGTGTCGCCGCTTTTCCCGGAGCCGTGATTGTCGACCCCGAAGTCGCCGATACCCTCACCTGCGACTACATGGTGGTGGAGGTGCACAACCGCCTCGTGCTCCCCGACGGTGTGAGCCCCTTCGCCGATGAGACCATTCGCTACACCGTGGCCGGCAACAGCATCGACGTGGCCGCCTCGCACACTTTCACATGCGAGCAACCCGTATTTGTCGACCGCTACTACGGCATGCAGTCGATGTTCTTCGACGAATATGAATTCCTCACTCCCGGCGGACTCTACGCCCCCTGGACGCCCCTGGCCGAAGTCAACCGCTTCGCCAAGTCGGCACAGAACGGATTCTGCCTCTTTGTAGAGCACTCGCCCGCCGGCTATCAGGCATCGTGGCTCGACCCCGCCCCCGGTACCCTCGGCGACCGCTCGCTCGTCGACGACGACGATTGGGTATTCATCGGCAACTCCTACACCAAGGCATATCACAAGACTATCGGCGGCAAGACCGTCCGCAAAGGCGATACCACTCGCTGGCACGGCATATACTCATGGTTCGACCGTCCGCTCGTCGACACCCCTCACTCCTTCGCCTACCGCGCCTTCTACGGCGGCGTGCCGGCTGTAATGGACTTCAATTTTTAATAATCAATAGTTTATCCAATCACTATCCTCTGATACCAGAACATGAAACGCATCTTCACACTCACCGCATTTCTCTGTCTCCTCCTCTCGGTATCTGCCGCTGTGCCCAAAGTAGTGGCACACCGCGGATATCACCGCGCTCCCGGCTCTGCCGAGAACTCAATCCGCTCGCTCGTCAAGGCCGATTCCATCAAGGCCGACGCCTGCGAATTCGACGTATGGCTCTCGGCCGACGGCGAACTCTACGTAAACCACAACCGTGACATCAACGGCGTAATAATCGAAACTGCTACCCGTGCCGAGCTCGACAACCAGAAGCTCCCCAATGGCGAATATCTCCCTCACCTCTCTACATTCCTCGATACAGCGGTAACACTCGGCATCGACCTCGTGCTCGAGCTCAAGAACCACAAGGACATCACCCGCGAAGATGTGGCTGTGCCCATGATTGTGAAGATGATTGCCGACCGCGGACTCACCGACCGCACTACCTACATCACCTTCTCGCGCAACGCTTTCGACCGCCTCGTGGAGCAGAGCGGACGCCCCGTCTACTTCCTCACAGGCATCGAGCCTAAAGAACTCAAGGAAGCAGGTGGCACAGGCGCCGACTACCACATCAACGTATTCCGCGCAAATCCCACATGGATAAGCGAGCTCCACGCCATGGATATGCCCGTCAACATCTGGACCGTCGACTCTGAGGCCGACATCCAATGGTGTATCGACCACGGCGCAGAGTTCATCACCACCAACGAGCCCGAACTCGCGCAGCAGCTCGTCGAGAAGGCTTACGCTCCCCGCACCCTCAAAATCATGAGCTACAACCTCCGCTTCGGCGAACTTGCTTCTATGCAGCGTCTTGCCGACGAAATCAAGGCTCAGAACCCCGACTTCGTGGCTCTCCAGGAAGTTGACGTGAACTCACGCCGCAACATCGCGCCCCACAACAACGGCAAGAACTTCGTGAACGAGCTCGCATACCTCACCGGCATGTTCGGCTACTACGGCCGTACCCTCAACCTCGGCAAGAGCGACAACCGCGGCTACTACGGTGTAGCCATCCTCTCGCGCCACCCGGCTGAGAAAATCGAGACCCTTGAGCTCCCCAACCCCAAGGCTGTAGAGCCCCGTGTGCTTCTCAAAGGCCGTTTCCTCCTCGACGGCGGTATGCCTATCATCTTCGCGTCTACACACCTCGATTTCTCTAACAAAGAGACCTCCGAGCGTCAGGCACGCTATATCATCCCCCTCCTCACTGCCGACGGCATCCCCGCTATCATCGGCGGCGACTTCAACTGCACCCCCGACCAGGGCGCGGCTCAGGCCATGATGGAGCAGGGTAAGATGCTCACAGGCACAGCTCCCACATTCCCCTCACACGCTCCCAACAAGCGTCTCGACTACCTCTTCGGCTTCCCCGCAGCCGACTTTACAGTCGACAGCACAGGCGAAGGCACAGTATCAGAGCACGCCGCATCCGACCACATACCCGTGTATTCAACAGTTACGGTAGACTACACAAAATGAAATCACTTCTGACAACATTCTGCCTCGCCGTAGCTACCGTGGCGGCGGGGCAGCTTCATATTTCCACCCCGGGCTTGTCGCTCCTTCTCGATGCGGAGAAGGGCAGTCCGCTCGAGTACGTGTACTTCGGCCCAAAGCTCTCCGAGGCCGATATCCCCTCTGTCTTCGCCTCCGAGGCACACACCCCGGCCTATCCGGCCTACGGCGTCGGCGGTTCGCCGGCCTACGGGCAGTCATACGCCCTCGCCGCCCGCCATGCCGACGGCAGCCTCGCTACCGACCTCCGCGTGGAAAGTTCTGCTCAGACCAAAGCCGCCGACGGCTCCGTCACCACCCGTGTGCGCATGCGCGACACTCTCTACCCCTTCTTTGTCGACGTCTGCTACCTCACACATCCCGACTGCGATGTGGTGGAGACATGGACCGAGATATCGCACTCCGAACCCTCAGCCGTCACCCTCACAGAGTATCCCTCGCTGTACCTCCCCGTGCGCCGAGGCAACGTATGGCTATCGCACATCAGCGGAGCGTGGGGCAATGAAGGCAGTCTCAACACCGAGCTTCTCAAGCCCGGCGTTAAGAGTATACGCAACCGCGACGGCATACGCAACTCTCAGGCTGCGCAGGCAGAGCTTATGCTGAGTCTCGACGGTAAGCCCGACGAGCGCAGCGGACGCACCATTGGCGCGGCCCTGTGCTACAGCGGCAACTTCGACCTCTCGGTAAATACCGACCTCTCCGACCGCCACAAGCTCATCATGGGCATCGACCCCGCCAATTCGGCCTATAGCCTTGCAACCGGCGAGACTTTCGCCACCCCCGTGGCCGCAATTTCGTGGAGCGACAGGGGCACGTCGGGCGTAAGCCGCAACTTCCACCGCTGGGGCCGACGTCACCGCCTGAGTCATCCCGATGAACCCCGTCCCGTGCTCCTCAATAGCTGGGAGGGCATCTACTTCGATGTTAACGAACCCGTAGTGGAGAAAATGATGCAGGATATCGCCGATATGGGTGGTGAACTTTTCGTTCTCGACGACGGGTGGTTCGGCTCGAAATATCCACGCGACAACGACCGCCAGGGCCTCGGCGACTGGGTTGTCGACCCCCGCAAGCTGCCCGACGGTATAGGCGGTCTCGTCGATTCCGCCCGCGACAAAGGTCTGCGTTTCGGCCTCTGGATAGAGCCCGAAATGGTCAACAGCTACAGCGAACTCTACGAGGCGCATCCCGACTGGATTATCAAAGCGCCGGGTCGCGAACCCGTATATGGCCGCGGAGGCACGCAGCTCGTTCTCGACCTCGGCAACCCCGAGGTGCAGCAGCACGTCTTCGACGTCTTCGACAATATCCTCACTCAATATCCGGGCATCTCGTATATCAAGTGGGACGCCAATATGAATCTCAAGGATCACGGCTCTCAGTACCTCGATGCCGACTCCCAGAGCCACCTCCTCATAGAGTGGCACCGAGGATTCGAGAAAGTGCTCAAGCGCATCCGCGCCAAATATCCCGACGTCGCCGTGCAGGCTTGCGCCAGCGGAGGCGGACGCGCCAACTGGGGCATACTCCCGTACTTCGATGAATTCTGGGTGAGCGACAATACCGACCCTCTGCAGCGTGTATACATGCAGTGGGGCACCTCGTATTTCTTCCCCGCCATGACCATGGCTCAGCACATATCGGCCTCGCCCTGCCACGCCACTCACCGCGCCACTCCCATAAAATATCGTGTGGACGTGGCCATGAGCGGACGCCTCGGCATCGAGTTGCAGCCCTCGCAGATGACTCCCTATGAGCGCGAGTTCTGCGGCAAGGCTATCGAGGTTTATAAGGAAATACGCCCCACGGTCCAGCTCGGCGACCAGTACCGCCTCCATTCGCCCTACGACGGCGACGGCGTCGCTGCCCTTATGTATGTCGATGAGCCCCGCGACCACGCAGTATTCTTCTGGTACAAGACCGAAGACTTCCACAACCACCACTATCCCCGCGTGACTATGGACGGTCTCGACCCCGACAAGATGTACCGTGTGACCGAGCTCAACGCTATCGACGCCAAGCCCCTTGCATGCGAAGGCAAGGTATTTTCAGGCCGATACCTCATGGACAACGGCCTCGAGATGCCCTATCGTCACTATCCCGCCGACACCGACCTGATGTCTGACTATTCGAGCCGTGTGCTCCGACTTGATGCTATAAACCAATGAAGAAAATTATAATCGCCGCGGTTCTCGCCGCCACAACAGCAGGAGCTTTTGCTTCCGACCGCATCCTCAACAGCTCCGACCGTACCTACTCTCTCCCCGGAGTCAGATATATGCACCGTATCTGGCTTACCGATACTACTTTAACCCCTACTGTCATCAACCTTCCCGAAGGCCTGCAGTGGAATGAGCGCCGCTCGCTTGTAGAGGGCACGGTCGACCGCGAAGGCGACTACACCTACTCCGTTATCGCCGGCACCGATACCGTACCCGTGCTCCTCACCGTATCCTCCGACCTCGCCTCGCCCACACCGATGATGGGTTGGCTGAGCTGGAACGTAGTCCTCTCCAACGTCTCCGCATCCCTGCTCAAAGAGACCGCCGACGCCCTGCACGAAAAAGGCCTCTACGACGCCGGCTACCGCTGGCTCGGCATCGATGACGACTGGCACTGCGGCAAAGTGCGTCCTGCCGACGGCATCCCGGCTCCCGACCCCGTGCGTTTTCCCGAAGGCATGAAGCTCGTAGGCGACTACCTCCACGACCGCGGACTCAAGTTCGGCATATACTCCACGGCAGCCTTCATTACCTGCGACAGCAAGTTCGGCAGCTATCAGTACGAAGACATCGACGCACGCTCATACGCCGACTGGGGCGTTGATTTCCTCAAATATGACTATTGCAATGTGCCCGAACTCGGCATCGGCGACGACCACGACCCCGCGGTAGCCCTCGAGCTCTACACCCGCATGCGCAAAGCCCTCGACGCCACCGGCCGTCCCATAGTGCTCTATATGTGCGAGTGGGGCACCACACGCCCCTGGGAATGGGCCCACAAAGCCGGAGCTCCCATGTGGCGAGCTATGCACGACCACCGCGACGGTTGGTACGGACGCCGACTCCTCGACGACCCCGACAACGTACACAAAGGAGGGCAGGGCGTCTACGAAGTCCTCAACCACTGGCGCAACTTCGCCCAGTATACCGGCGTAAACCGATTTAGCGACGCCGACATGCTCTGCGCAGGCATCCGCGGCCGTGGCAAAGCCTCCAACATCCTCCTCGCCGACGTCACCTACAACCGCACCGACAGCGTATTCGAGAAGCACGGCGAAATATATAAGGGAATGAACACCGACGAAGCACGCACAGAGTTCGCCATGTGGTGTATGTGGAGCTCACCCCTCATCCTCTCGCTCGACGTCCGCGACTACATCGCTCCCGAAGACCTCGCCCTCATCACAAATCCCGAACTGATAGCTATCAACCAGGACCCCATGGGCCAGAGTGCAATCTTCATCCACGAGCGCGACGGCTTCCAGTTGTGGGCAAAAGACCTCGCTAACGGCGACGTAGCAGTAGCGGTAGTCAACATGAACGACACCCCCGCCACCTACACCCTCAGCCCCTCCGACCTCGACGCCCTCACCCCCGGCACGGTCTACACCGTCCGCAATCTCCTCGACCGCGTCGACCTCCCCGACTTCTCCGCCCCCGTAGAAGTATCCCTTCCCGCTCACGCCACCCACGCCGTCCGCCTCAGCCAAAAGCGCTGAAGCCTACGCCCCAAAAGCTAAAATCAGGGTATCTGCGGATGTGTTTTACACATCCGCAGATACCCTGATTGCGTTTTAAGCTCCTGGTTGCGAATGTAATAGTGTGTCCGGGACAATAGCCTGTCAGATTTTCCAATCGGTGATTGGAAAATTGTCAGATGAGTTATGTAGAATAGTGCGTAACTATATAGATAGCCTTTTGTAAAGCCTTTTCGCGCACGTAGTGGACCACGATTCACATCTGAGGCTACTGATCCTACATATCGTCGAGGGTTAGCAGGCGCGTTTCGATGCTGTAGTTTGAGAGGATGTTGGTTCGGATGCTTTCGACCTTATCCATAAAAGCTTTGTGGTCGTAGTTGCGGTGTTGCCGTTTAACTTCGGCAACAAGGGCGCTCTTGCCGTCGATTGAAATGGCCACGATGTCTATTTCATTTGCATCTTTGCCCTTTTTGCGCTCCCACCACGAACCTATGTCGGAATATTGCTTGCTTTCTATCAATTTCTGACGGAACCATTTTTCAAGTGCGAGACCCGAATATGTGGGGTAATCGGAGGTGACTGTCTTGAGAAGGTATTCAAAGTTGTTCAGCTCGACAAGTGTCTGATTCCTGTCGAAATAGTTGAACCAGAAGCGCAGGAAGTTGTCCGTGATTTCGTATTGCACATTCTGTGAGCGTGGTTTGGCCATGATAGGTCGCACACGCTTGATGAGCGAATAGTCCTCTATCAGTCGTTTCAGATGTCCCGACACTATTGCGTTGCCCAACGCGCTTTCGATAGCGCCCTGAGTGTTGATTCCCGAGGCTATGCAGCTCAATATGGAGAAATACATGCCGTAGTCCTTTCCGAATTCCTCAATGAGGAGATTGCGGCCTTCGGTGACGAAGGGTGAATTTTCGCACACCACATATCCGAGAATTCCTTCTACCGATAAATCGGTATCTTCGCACAGCAGTTCTATATATTTGGGCACGCCTCCCGTAATGGTATAGAATGCAAGAAGGTCGTCGTTGGAATAGCCGGGGCGATAGTCGTGCATTATCTCTTTCAGTGTGTGCGTGCCTAAGCCCGACAGGCGTATCATGGCATCCGCTCTGCCAAAAAGCGGTTCGTGGTAGCTTTCGAATATTTTATGCATCATGGAGTAAACCGAACCCATGAGCAGGAGATTTACATTGGTTTCGTTTCTGAGCGAGTCCCAGATATTCTGCATGTCGCTGAAAACCGACGGGTTGATATTGAAGAACTCCTGAAATTCGTCGATAATCAGATTGAACTTGCGCCTTCCGGCAAGCTCCATGAGCATACGGAAGAGTGATTTGAACGACTGTATCTCCGGCGGCACATAGCATCCGAGTGCCGCTGTGATGAGGCCTGCAAACTCCTCGCATAGGGCCGCCTCGTTTTTGCGGCTAACGAATAGGTAGACGGTAGGATAGTCGCCCTGCGTCGCCCGCAAGGCAAGCGATGTCTTGCCTATACGGCGCCTGCCCGTTATCACCGTCATTCTTGAGCGCGATTCAAATGCACGTGTCTGAATACGTCTCAGCTCCTCTATTTCCTTTGTTCGATTATAAAACTTCATATTTTGTCACCGTGGTAATTGTTACCGTGGTGACAAAGTTACAAAAAAAGTGAGTAAGTGCAAATAAATGAGGGGAAAATGTGCGGATAGACACTTGTCGGGAGGCCGAAAGTTGCCGTGGCCTCAGCCTGCGAGAACCTCTCACTTTCGCGCTGATAGGCTGTCGGCAAGCATGCGGGAGAATTTCTCGGCTCCGAGATGATTCATGTGTGCGGGGTCGGCAAAAAGCTCTTTGTGGCCTGTAAATTCATCGTTGTTTCTGAAGTCGAACAGGGGGTATGCATCGCGTCCGGTCAACTGTTTGTGGAGTTGGTGGAGCTCTTCGGTATTCCCGACGGAGTGAAAGACCGGCGACACGACAAATACGAGGTCTATGGAGTTGTCCCTGCATAAATCTACGAACTTCTTGAAATACTCGACTTTTAGAGTATCAACTTTCAAATCGGGCTCCGGGTTATCGGTAAACTCCGTGGTAATCTCACCATTGAGAGGTTTGTAGCCCCTGATTACGGATTGCTGAGGACGCACGGCGTCGCTTACAATCTGCAGGAAGCGTGAATTGAAGCGATAAGTGGAAAGAAGTAGTTTGGGATATTCGCCCGGTGTGTATCGGTCGATAATCTCTTTCATTCCCTCGCCACGGAAATACGGCGAGATGACATTTACCGCCCGTTGATGATCGTTATTGTCAAAGACATCGAATTCGGGGAAGAAGTCGTAGATAACTACACGAGGTGTATGCCCCTTGCTTATGATATTGTGGAGGTAGCAATAGGCAAGGAGAATGCCGTTGCCGTCGCGGCCGCAGTTATATACGGGCATGCCGAGCGCTTCGGTAAGGGTTGAAGAATCGTAGTGGTGGTTGGCCCTCGAAGAACCGAATATTGCCACAGAGTCCTCAAATTCATTGCAGATGTAATGCACATTACGTGTATCGCCGCCCTTTGAATTGGCCGTAAACCAATCCATACTTTTGCCAAAGAGGAAGTCTATTACTACCACCGAGGCTATTACGGCTATTGTCGCTATTATAAGACGCTTATTCATGATAGTGGCAATGCTTTAGAGTGTGTTTACTTTTAAATGATTTTAGCACAAAGAGAGATTTTGGAGTGATTTTTCAAAATTGAAGAAGGAGCAATGCGGGCATTGCGACTGATGAAACTTTGAAAAAGCGCCCAAA